>NZ_JBKEIV010000038.1:0-86602 GCF_046693725.1 Anaeromassilibacillus sp. SJQ-1
ATGTTATCATCTACTTCGTTGGTTGTCCAGCCGATATTAACCAGAAACGACTTCCATACTCGTGTGAGTTTTCGCATTTATAGTGAAATCGCTTGCGCATTTTCGTGCGCCGCTTGATTGTCGGGAAATTCGAGTTTGAACATGATGTTCGATGCGATCTCCTGTGCCATGACACACGGTTTTCCAGGTAGCAAGCCGTGGAGCCAACAGGGTCACTTGAAGTTCTTGTGCCCGTCCCCAGGATATGACCGGCACTTTGCCATTACAGAGTATTTTGGTTTTGAACTGGTCACGGTTCCCATGACATCGGAAGGCCCGGATATGGATGTCGTGGAGGAACTTGTTCAAAATGACCCGCACAATCAAAGGAATATGGTGTGTGCCAAAGTACTCCAACCCGACCGGTATCACATACTCCGATGAGACGGTTCGCCGGTTTGCAGCGTTGAAACCCGCAGCTCCGGATTTTAAAATCTTCTGGGACAATGCGTATTGTGTACATGATCTGACCGATACGCCCGACACCCTGCTAAACTTGTGGCATGAATGCCGCAAACAACACAGCATCGATATGCCCATCTTTTTTGCATCCACCAGCAAAATTACTTTCCCCGGCGCCGGCGTTGCAGCGATGGGAAGCCAGTGAACATAATTTGACTGTGTTCCGCGAGCATTACTCCTATCAGACGATCGGCCCGGATAAGTTGAACCAACTGCGCCATATCTACTTCTTTGGCAATTTGGACGGCGTAAAGTTGCAAATGGAAAAACATCGAGCGATCTTGGAACCGAAGTTCCAGGTGGTGCAGGAGAAGTTGGAAACAGAGCTCGGTGGAAAAAATGTTGCAGAATGGACCCAACCGAATGGAGGTTATTTTGTCAGCGTAGATGTATTGGATGGTTGCGCAAAGCGTGTGGTTTCGCTGTGTAAGGAAGCTGGTGTTACCTTGACAGGAGCGGGTGCGACCTTCCCCTATCAGAAAGACCCGAGGGATCGTGAATATCCGTGTGGCGCCCACCTATCCGCCCGTTTCTGAGTTGGAACTGGCGATGGACCTATTCTGCATTGCAGTACAGCTTGCTGCGGTAGAAAAGCTTCTTTCGGAAAGGGCATAAAGAAATGTATGAAAAAGCAGCGGAGGTGTTGTTGAACACATCTGCTGCTTTTTTTCGTTTTTTATTCATAAAGGGGAGGACCGACATATTCTGTTCATGTTTTCTGGTTGCTTTAGGCAAAAAAATGGACAAAAAATAATTTTATTGGCCGATTTGCACCAAATTCGTTGACTTTTTAGAATAAGAAATCTATAATAGTCTTTGTTACGTCTGCGGGGCAGCGCAGAAACCATAAGACATTGGAGGATTTACGCATGAAGCGAGTAGGAAAACCAGTATTTTTCATCGTCGCCCTCCTTATCTTGGTTTTTACCTATACCTCTTTATTTGGGGTACACGGTCAAAACGGAGATAACACCATCACCTACATAAAAGGTGCGAGCGACATTCGATGGGGAATCGACATCAACGGTGGCGTAGAGGCCACGTTCAGTCCGGATACCGAGGGCGTGAAAGCCACGGAGGACCAGCTGAATTCCGCAAAGGCGATCATTGAGCTTCGCATGGTCAACCAGAATATCACGGACTACGAGTTGTATGTGGACTATAATCAGGATCATATCATCGTTCGTTTCCCGTGGAAAAACGATGAGACGACCTTTGATCCGGAAGCCGCTATTGAAGAGCTCTCTGCAACCGCTATGCTGACGTTCCGTGAAGGCAACGAGTATGCGACGCAGGAGACGGATGCGGATGGCAATCCGGTCTATAAGACGCCGACGGGTACAACGGCCGACACGGTTATCTTGGAAGGCAGCGACGTCAAAAAGGCAGAGGCGCAGATGATTCAAGACCCGACTACTGGCGCAACCGAGTATGAGGTAGGCTTGGAGTTGAGCGATGAAGGCGCACAGAAGTTTGCAGAAGCGACGGAACGCCTACAGGGACAGATCATCTCCATTTGGATGGACGACGTGATGATTTCGTATCCGACCGTCAATGCCGTGATTTCGGATGGTAAGTGTTCCATTACGGGCGGCTTTACTGCTGCGGAAGCCTCCGATCTGGCGAATAAGATCAATGCCGGTGCGTTGCCCTTTAAGCTTGTTACAACCAATTTCAGCACGGTCAGCCCCACGCTGGGTGCTTCGGCTCTGAACGCAATGGAAATTGCTGGCATTATTGGATTTATTCTGGTGTGCCTGATTATGTTGATTGTCTACCGCCTGCCCGGCTTTGTAGCAATCATCGCATTGCTCGGACAGATCGGCCTCTGCTTTGCGGCTGTGTCCGGCTATTTCCCATTCCTCAACAGCTTTACGATGACCCTGCCCGGCATCGCAGGTATTATTCTATCGATTGGTATGGGCGTTGACGCGAACGTCATTACGGCGACCCGTATTAAAGAAGAAGTGAACTCCGGTAAGACGTTGGACGGCGCCATTCAAAAGGGTAATGCCAACAGCTTCTGGGCAATTTTTGATGGCAATATCACCACGATCATGGTGGCGCTTATTCTGATGATGGTCTTTGGACCGACCAATATCCTGTCTTGGATCTTCGGACCGTCTACGACGGGTTCTGTCTATTCCTTTGGTTACACGTTGCTGGTTGGCAACATCGGCAACTTCATCATGGGCGTCGGTGCTTCCCGCTTGATGTTGAAATCCATCTCCGGGTTCAAGTGCTTCCGCAATAAATGGTTATATGGAGGTGCCGCGAAATGAGAACGTTTCACATCAAATTCTGCGAAAAGAAAAAGATTTTCTTCGGAATTTCGCTGGCCATTCTAGTGATTGGCGTGATCTGCAACATTTTCCTCGGTACCAAGTTGGACATCCAGTTCACCGGTGGTGCGGTAATCCGTTATTCTTATAATGGCACCATCCAGCAGGAGGACGTGGAGCAGATTGTTAAGGATGCCAGTGGGAAGGATGTCTCTGTCCGTATTCATGAGGATATGTCGACGGTAAATGATCCAACCCAGGCGAACAACAGTGTATCCATCTCCTTTGCGGGGATCGATTCGATTTCCCTGGATCAGCAGCAGAGCATTGCAACCGCGCTGGATGAAAAGTATCCGGATGCAAATTTTGAAGTGGTCGAGTCGAACTCGGTGAACCCGACGATGGGCCAGAGCTTCTTGCTGAAGTGCGCGATTGCCGTGTTAATTGCATTTGTACTCTTGCTGATCTATGTTGGTTTCCGTTTCAGAAAGATTGGCGGTGTCACTGCGGGCCTGATGTCGATCGTTGCGCTGTTGCACGACGTATTGATTGTTTACTTTGTTTTCGTCGCCTTCCAGATGCCGATTAACGACAGCTTTATGGCGGTTGTATTGACAATTTTGGGATATTCGTTGAACAATACGATCATCATCTATGACCGTATTCGTGAAAATCGCCGCCTTATGGGACCGAAGATTTCCTATGCGGATCTGGTAGATACCAGCATTAATCAGACGTTGACCCGCTCCATTTATACATCTCTGACGACTTTTGTGGCGATCGCGGCTGTATTTGTGGTGGGAAGCATTTATGGCTTGACTTCTGTTACAACGTTTGCCCTTCCGATGATGGTGGGTATTGTAGCTGGATGCTATTCTTCCGTTTGCATCGCAGGACCGCTTTATGTAGCGTGGGAGGAGCGCAAGGAAAAGAAGAGCGCTCCGGCGGCTTCTGTCGAGAACAATTGAGTTGGTTTGAGGAGTCCGTCAGGGTTCCCTAAAACAACGCCGTTGAACGTAGATTCAACGGCGTTGTTTTTATATCGATGAATTTTCTGGTGGGGTATTCCCCAACAAATGATACGGAATGCAAGCATGAATAGGGCTGGGTTCTTTTTTACAAAAAGAACCCAGCCCTATTTTGCAAGTTTATTGGCCTTCAGAGTGGAATTGCGTTAGCCATTCCTTTGGCGTTTTTCCAGAAGCCTTGACCGCTGCATAGAGGGATTCCATTTCGGTCTTTTCAATGGCAGCGCAAAGTTTCTTTCGATGCACTTTTAGATTGGATAACTGTTGCTTATAATATGCAATACGGTCATCCACTTTCGTAAGCTCCTCCGTGAGATTCTCAAGCGTTTCTTTTTTTCTTCCGCGTGGCATTTATCTCCTCCTCTCGCATGCAGAATGGGATAGAGTTAGTATACGCGGAAAAAGAGAAGAAAACACGGGAAAATACGGACATGCGGAATTTATACATCTGCCGGTGATAGAAATATGAAGGACAGATTGCGCCGGATAGGGAGTTTCACCACAAAGGCTTTACTGGATGAACGCCACACGGGCCAATTTCCTACGCCTTTGGTTCCTGGCTCAAGGAGGAATCCCGTGGGCGACGGGTCAATGGATTTGGTGTAAGTGTTGTTTCATAAAAGCGTTGCTTGTCCTCGTACATGGCACGATCAGCTAATGTGATTAAATTTCTTAGGTTTTCGGCGCTTTCCTGCCACTGAGCACCTACGGCTACAGGAAGCTGTTCTTTTGCAAGAGAATCTTTTAGGGTACGGACCAGCTTTAAAAATTCCTCTTGGGATTTCTGTGAGGAGATAATTACAAACTCATCCCCGCCGGTTCGGTAGAGGTTTGCTTCCTCGAAAACCAAACGCATACACTCGGAACAACGTTTTAGAGCCTGGTCGCCATAATAGTGGCCGTAGCAATCATTGGTCTCCTTAAGTCCATTGAAATCCAAATAAACCACACCGATCGGCCCCCTGGATTTTGTGATCTCTGGAATATCCAGTGTATATTTATTGCGGTTATAAACCCCGGTCAATGTATCGTGGAGACTTAAATGCTGTAGCCGTTGTTCATCGGCATGTCGCTGAAAAGTAACCATGATGAAATACCGAAGCGTCTCCAGCAGGGAGACGATGTTTCGAATTTTTTCATGCGGCGGGTTGTCCACCCCAAAGTATCCATTGATCCGTCCGTTTTCCTCCAGAGGAGCAATCACCATATTTTGGATGTCCTGCGGGGAGAGAACATCATAGACCCGTTCTCCTTTAATATCTTCAATATCTTTCATGATGATGCACTGGTGATTGTCCAATTCATTTTGCCATGGAACAACAATGGACGGGTCCAGCCCCTGCAAGAAATCGATTTGCGGGAGGACGCCCTCACGACACCATTCGTAGGTATTGTCCATTTTGTCACCACGAATTTGAAAGATGTAAGCGCGGTCGGCTGAAAGATATTGTCCAATCATTTGCAGGACACAGTTGATCGCTTTGTCTAAATCTCGCTCCTGATAAAGAATTTTGATACAGTCCAAGACAATCTGTTGCGAGTCCAACGCATAGCGAAGCTCGTTCTTTTCCTTTTCATAGTTGGTTACATCAAAAGCAATTTCCAAACGGGCAAGACGTCCCTGCCATTCGATCAAGCGGTCTTTTAGAAAATAATGCCGGCCTGTAACCGGGTTTGTAAATTCCCAGCCATAACTTTTATCGGTATGTAACACTTGATTTGTACAAAATGGGCAGGGAGAATCACGCTTTTGGAGAACCTGATAACATTTTCCGCCGGCAGCCGCATTAGAAGAGAACGCTTTTCTTCCCGCTTTATTCATATATAAAAGATCGTATGTCTCCAGATCAGATACATAGATCAGCTCTGTAATCTCGTCAATTGAATTGAGAAGACCCGTGAAGTCCTCTGATTTATCCGCCATATCCCATTCTCCTCACAACAATATAAAGAAGCTACAACCTACTCCTCAAAATATCCGGTTAAACCGGACGAAATGCTTTACTAAGAGAAAGCCGCCTAGTCTGGCCAGCGATAGAAATCATCAAGGAACCAAATCTGTTTTGCTTCGAAGGTTTGCCCATTCAAATATTCCAGAATACCGGCAGGGGTTGAAAAATGAAAACGTAGTTTATAGGAATACAATGCTTGGTATTTAAAACCACAGTCTTTGTTGATGGCATTGGTTCCATATTTCCCATCGCCGGCAAGGGGATGCCCAATAGAAGCAAGATGCGCCCGAATTTGGTGCGTACGTCCAGTCAAAAGCTCAACCTCCAGCAGGCTATACCGCGCACGCTCGGCCAATACACGGTAGCGTGTCCGAATGCTTTTGGTATCGCTGGTAGGACGCCGGGATATATAGACTCGGTTTTGGCTCTCGTTTTTTTCTAAAAAACCTTCTAAGGTTTCCTCACGCTTAGGCATATGCCCATGGACAATGCAGAGGTACAGTTTTGTGAGTTCCCGTTGTTTGACCTTTTCGTTCATAATGCGCAAAGTTTCTGCGATTTCAGCCGCCATCACAATACCGCCGGTGTTGCGGTCGATTCGATTAATCAATGCAGGGGCAAAAGACGCTTCATTTTCCGGCTTAAATTCCCCTTTCTCATAGAGATAATGTTGCACCCGCGCAATCAAAGAATCGAAATGATAGTGCTCATCTGGATGCACAATCAGACCGGGTTTTTTATCCAACAGCATCAGATTTTCATCCTCATATAGAATGTTTAACTGATTGGGCGCTTTCAGAAAATCGTATTCTTTTGGTGCTTGTTGGAAAAATTCGTCTTTTAGATACATAGTTAGCACATCCCCCGCAGACAGCCGGGTGGATATTTCGCAGCGTTTTCCGTTGCACTTGATGTCCTTTTTTCGGATACTTTTGTACATCATGGATTGCGGCAAATTAGGATATGTTTTTGTTAGAAATTTATCAAGCCGTTGGCCTGCATCATTTAAGCCGATGGTCACCTGTTTCATAAATGTCCTCTTTCTGTGAAAGGATTGGAACTTGAGTTGAGGCTTCCGCGCCTAGGACGCGGGCTGCAAGAAAGGACAGAGGGATTCCGTAAAAAAGCATAAATTCCCCCTGATTCATCAATCCTTTCAAATGAAATATACATAGTTATTATAGCATGAAACTTGTCCTAAAGAAAGACCGCCTTTCATTGACAGAAACTGTCAGTGGTGCTATAATCTTTATCAAAAGAAAATGAAATATGGACGTTTGCGGGGGAACTGCTTTTGCGGTTGAGAAGGTAAAACCTGACCCTTAGAACCTGTCGGTTAATACTGTCGTAGGGAAGCAAAGCCAATGAAGATTGGAATGGGAGCGCTTGCCGGGAGGCAGGCGTTTTTTTGTGCCTGTTTTCACGAACAGGGGGCGAACGGCCGAAAGAAAGGAAGGATGTCTGTTGAAAAAAGCATTGACAATCGCCGGCTCGGATTGCAGTGGCGGCGCAGGAATTCAGGCGGACTTAAAGACTTTTTCCGCGCACGGTGTCTATGGGATGAGTGTGATCGTCTCCGTTGTAGCGGAGAATACCAGCCGTGTCATCGCCATTGAGGATGTGTCCCCGGATGTGATTCGCCAGCAGATCGATGCGGTGTTTGAGGATATCCGGCCGGATGCAGTCAAGGTGGGAATGCTTTCCCAGCCGCCGTGCATGGAAGCGGTGGCAGAAAAGCTACGGGAGTATCGGCCGGAACATGTGGTGATTGATCCTGTGATGTATGCCAAAAACGGATGTCCGCTCATGGACCCTTGTTCGGTAGATCGGCTAATTCAAACAGTCCTCCCGTTGGCTACACTTCTGACGCCGAACATTCCGGAAGCAGAAAAAATCGCAGGATGTTCCATCCGCTCTATCGAAGAGATGGAAGAGGCTGCCCGGCGAATTCAGGCGATGGGGCCGAAAGGGGTATTGGTCAAGGGCGGCCATGCACAGGGGGACGCGGTGGACGTGCTATTTGATGGAAAACAGATACACCACTATACCGCGGAACGAATTCCAACCAAGAACACCCATGGCACTGGATGTACCTATTCCTCCGCAATTGCCGCAAATCTAGCGTTGGGATTGGAGATGCCGGTCGCGGTAGAACGTGCAAAAGCTTATGTCACCATGGCGATTCGCCACGCGTTGTCTATTGGAAAGGGATATGGCCCCACCAACCATTTTTACGACGTCTATAGGAACGGTTTGACCAATGGCGCGGAGATTGAATAAAGGAGACAGAAACATGGAATATAAGACGCAAATGGAAGCAGCGAAAAAAGGAATTGTTACCAAAGAACTTTCTGTTGTAGCACAAAAAGAAGGGTATACGGAGGAAGAACTTCTTCCTCTGGTGGCGGCAGGGCGGGTAATCATTCCCGCAAATGTACGGCACAAGTCTCTGAACCCGAATGGAGTGGGCGAGGGGTTGCGGACAAAAATCAATGTGAATTTGGGGATTTCCGGCGATTGCGCCGACTATTGTGCAGAAATGCAGAAAGTTCAGCTGGCGGTGCAATTCGGTGCGGAAGCCATCATGGATTTGAGTAACTATGGGAAGACGCGTGAATTCCGCGAAAAACTGATCGAATATTCCCCTGCAATGATTGGGACCGTCCCGGTTTACGATGCCATTGGCTACCTGGAAAAGGACCTGATGGATATGACAGCGCAAGATTTTCTCAAGGTTGTGCGCGCCCATGCGGAAGAGGGGGTGGACTTTATGACCATCCACGCAGGCATCAATCGCCGTGCAGTGGAAGGTTTTGAGCGTTCCAAACGGAAGATGAATATCGTGTCTCGCGGCGGTTCCTTGTTGTTTGCCTGGATGAAGATGACTGGAAACGAAAACCCCTTCTATGAATACTACGACGAAGTGATGGATATCCTGCGGGAATACGACGTGACCATCAGTTTGGGGGATGCGCTTCGCCCCGGTTGCCTGGACGATGCGACCGATGCGGGGCAGATTGGCGAACTGATCGAATTGGGAAATCTGACCCAGCGCGCTTGGGAGAAAGACGTACAGGTGATGGTAGAGGGGCCAGGCCATATGGCCATGGATGAGATTGCAGCCAACATGAAGATGGAAAAACGCCTTTGCCACGGAGCCCCGTTCTATGTGTTGGGGCCGCTGGTGACCGATATTGCTCCGGGATACGATCATATTACATCGGCGATCGGCGGCGCGATTGCAGCAGCAAATGGGGCGGATTTTCTGTGTTATGTGACCCCGGCGGAACACCTGCGTTTGCCGGATCTCTCCGACGTGCGCGAGGGGATTGTCGCATCTAAGATTGCGGCTCATGCGGCGGACATCGCGAAAGGGGTACGCGGGGCGCGCAAGCAAGACGATGCTATGGCAGAAGCCCGCCAGCGCTTTAATTGGGAGGAGCAGTTCCGACTGGCAATCGATGGGGAGAAAGCCAAGGCCTATTATGAGAGTGTTCCGGCCTCCGATAAGCACAGCTGCTCGATGTGCGGCAAGATGTGTGCAGTCCGCACAACCAACCGCATTCTCAGCGGGGAGAGCGTTGAGATTCTGCAAAGCGAGATTAAGAAATGATGGGGATTGAAAACGTACAGGCAGCCATTTTCGATCTGGACGGGACTTTGCTCGATTCGCTGCATGTCTGGGAGGAAATCGACGAGGAGTTCTTGCAGAAGCGCGGCTTAACCGTACCGGATGGATATTGCGAGTGCATCGCTTCGATGGGGTTTCTCGATGCAGCGGCTTATGCCAAGGAGCGGTTTCACTTTCCGGAGACTCCGGAGGAAATTGTGGCAGAGTGGAACAGAATGGCGATCTATCGGTATGGAAATATTATCCAGATGAAACCTGGCGCACGGGACTACTTAGAGAAGTTGCGCGGGCAGGGGATTGTGCTGGCAATAGCGACGGCGCTGCCAAAAGAGCTTTATTGGCCCGCTTTGTGCCACCATGGAATTGAAGGATGGTTTGGTGCAATAGCATCGACGGAGGAAACCAGCAGGGGAAAGGGATTCCCCGATGTCTACTTATTGGCAGCGAAAAAATTGGATGTTTTGCCAGAAAGCTGTGTGGTATTTGAGGATATACTCCCCGGAATTCAGGGGGCACGCACAGCCGGCATGCATACGGTTGGCGTATACGATGCTTGTTCTGGAAGTACGCAAGGGGAATTGAAAAAGTTGGCGGACGTTTATATCCGTAGCTTTGAAGAACTCTTGTAGAGAGGCTACGGAATGGGCGCGCCATCGATCCTAGAGATGGTGTAAGAGTTCGATATGGAGAGTAAAAGCGGGAATCTTCTTTCTACAGAGGAAGTCCCGCTTTTTCTGTGTTTATGCGTCTTTTGCCATATGTAAACTTATATTGCCCATAAAAAAGAGAGGGAAGAATCTGTTCCCACAGGATATATGCAAAAGAAGAAATAGTAGTCATCCCTTCCCCGAACAGGCTGTTTTTATTTTGAGATTATGGCATGGCAAGAAGATTCCCAGTGTTTTCCTTGACAAGCTGATAGGGAAACTGTTAAAATAAGAATACTTATGAAAAAAGGCCTTCCGAGGCCGAAAAAACAAGAAAACGGCAGAGAATTGCCAGTTGAATTGAGATGATAATGTGATCAAAAGCATGACCGGCTACGGCCGGTTCGAAGGGGTCGTTGAGGGGCGGCAGATTACGGTGGAGATCAAATCGGTGAACCACCGTTATTTCGAATTCTCTTCCCGAATTACCCGTGGATATGGGTTTCTGGAAGAGCGGCTCAAGGGGTATTTGCAGGAACGGGTTTCGCGTGGGAAGGTGGATGTGTATGTATCCATCGAGACTTTGGAGGATGCAGATGCTCAGGTGCAGGTGAATCATTCCCTGGCGGCGGGATATGTCCATGCGCTGCATGAACTGGCGGAGCGCTATAACTTGCGGGATGATCTCTCGGTGAGTACGGTATCCCGATATTCAGAGATTTTTTCCGTGCATAAAGCGCCGGAGGACGAGGATGCGATATGGGCAGTGGTCCAAAAGGGGGCGGATTGTGCGATGGAGTCCTTCCTTGCCATGCGCGAGCGGGAAGGCCAACGCATGAAAGAAGACGTGATCTCCCATGCAGAGCGAATCCTTCGGTTGGTCGACCAGATCGAAGAACGCTCTCCACAGACGGTGTTGGAATACCAGCAAAAACTCCAGGCCCGGTTGGAGGAGATGTTGGCGGATGCCAAGATTGACGAGCAGCGGATTTTAACTGAGGCGGCGATTTTTGCGGATAAAGTTGCAGTAGCAGAAGAGACTGTCCGGCTGCGCAGCCATTTCGATCAAATGCACCAGATGTTGGAATCTGCCGAGCCGGTGGGCCGTAAGCTGGATTTCCTGGTGCAGGAGATGAACCGAGAGGCAAACACCATTGGGTCTAAGGCGGTGGATTCACAGATCGCCTATCTGGTGGTAGACATTAAAGCAGAGATCGAAAAAATCCGGGAACAGATTCAAAATATTGAATAAAGATTGGCGATAGGAGGCATTTTCAACATGAAGCTCATCAACATCGGCTTTGGCAATATGGTTTCTGCAAACCGGCTGGTTGCCATCGTCAGCCCTGAGTCTGCGCCAATCAAGCGTATCATTCAGGATGCCAAAGAGCGCGGCTCTTTGATTGACGCAACCTATGGACGCCGCACCCGTGCGGTGATTGTGACCGATAGCGACCATGTGATTCTTTCTGCGGTGCAGCCGGAGACGGTTGCAAACCGCCTGAATGACCGCGATGAGGACCTTGAGGACGAGGAGGAGCTCGACGAAGATGACTAAGGGATCGATGGTTGTACTTTCCGGCCCTTCGGGTGCAGGAAAGGACACGATTCTCCATATGCTTTTGCAGCGGGACCCGAGTATTAAGCTCTCCATCTCCGCCACGACACGCAAACCGCGTGAAGGGGAAGTGGATGGGCAACACTACTATTTTGTTACGCGGGAACAGTTCCTTGGTATGCGAGAGCGCGGTGAAGTGCTGGAAAGCGCTGAGTACTGTGGGAATTTTTACGGTACACCGGAGAAGCCGATCCGCGACTGGATGGAAGCAGGAAACGACGTGATCCTGGAAATTGAGGTTCAGGGTGGCGCACAGATCAAACAGAAGTGTCCGGATTGTGTGGGAATTTTTATTCTACCACCTTCGATTCGGGAATTGGAACGCCGCTTGCGCGATCGCGGAACAGAGAGTGAAGAGGCGATTCAAAAGCGTCTGGATGCAGCGCGTGGGGAGATCTTACACGCGAAAGAGTATGACTATGTGGTCATTAACGACACGGTTGAAAACGCCGTTGAGGCGATTCAGCAGATTCTCCGTGCGGAGAAATACAGCAAACGCAGAAATTTCGATACAATAGAAGGAGTCCTGAACCATGATTAAACCGATTGAAGATTCCAGCCTTGGCCCAAATCAGAGCCGCTATTCCTTTGTAGTGGGGATTGCAAAGCGCGCCCGCGAAATCGCTGGTGAAGCAGAAGAGAAGGGGGATATTTTAATCGAAAAACCCGTGGACCTTGCTCTGGAAGAGTATGCGGAACACAAATTTAAGATCGTCGAGACCCCGGAACCCAACGATGATGATCTGGAAATGTAATGTCCATTCTTTTTGCACGGGTGGCGGTAGAGAATACCGCTTATCACTTCGACAGAACGTTTGACTATCTCGTTCCAGAAGCACTTTTGGAGCAGGCGAAGCCAGGGTGTCGGGCGTTGGTGCCGTTTGGCGCGGGAAATTCCCAACGGCTGGCGATGATTTTAGAGATTTCCCCGGAAAAGAAAACCCAAAACGAGATGAAACAAGTGGTGGCGGTGCTGGATGAAGCGCCGCTTCTTACTAGTGAAGCGATTTCGTTGGTCTATTGGCTAAAGGATCGTTGTTTTTGTACGTTATTTGAGGCGGTGAAGCTACTGCTTCCTGCGGGAATCAATGTTCGCTTAAAGACCGAGTACACTTTGGTGCAAGGAAAAGCGCAGGAAATGGAGACGTTTTCTGTAGAAGAGCGAACCGTTCTGCAATATCTGGCAGGGTGTTCCAGGCCGGTTGAGCGGGAAAAACTATTGAAAGCAACGGGACTTCCGGTGGAGAGCACCGCTCCTGAAAAGCTCTTTAAACGTGGTTTTTTGCAAAAGACAGGTGCTGCTGTACGGCAGATTAAAGATGCGGCACAGAAGATGGTGCGCCTTACCGATGAAGAGCCTCTTTCTAAATTGACGCCCAAGCAAAGAGCAGTCTGCCGGATTTTACAGGAGGCCGGCAGTGCGTCTTTGAAGGAAGTCTGTTATTTTGCAGGGGTCACGCCTGCTGTGGTGAATACCCTGGTGACAAAAGGCGTGGCCTGTTATTACGAGACGGAGATTTACCGCAATCCATATGACCAAGTGCAAAATCCAGTGGTGCAGCAGGAGCTTCTTCTCTCAGATGAGCAACAGAGTGCTTATCAACACCTGTTGGCGCAGTACCGTTCAGGGATGGGCGGTGTTTCTCTGCTGTTTGGGGTGACTGGAAGCGGTAAGACCTCGGTCTTTATGCGGTTGATCGATGAGGTGCTTGCTGATGGAAAACAGGCCATCGTGATGGTGCCGGAGATTTCTTTGACTCCACAAAGTCTAGCGCGGTTTCATCAGCGATATGGACGGCGTGTAGCGGTGTTTCACAGCGGTCTATCGCTCTCTGAGCGGCTGGACGAGTGGAAACGCGTGCGTCGCGGAGAGGTTTCCATCGCGGTTGGAACGCGGTCCGCGGTTTTTGCACCATTTGATCACCTGGGTTTGGTCGTTATGGATGAAGAGCAGGAGCACACTTATAAATCGGAATCTTCGCCTCGTTACCATGCACGGGATGTTGCAAAATTTCGATGTGCATACCATAAGGCGCTTTTGGTGCTGGCTTCTGCGACGCCATCGATTGAGAGCTATTACTTTGCGCAGGTAGGGCGTTATACATTTAACCGGTTGCCCAGCCGCTATGGCGGTGCAAGGCTTCCTCAGGTTCGTTTTGTGGATATGAACCGGGAGCTTGAGGCTGGAAATGAGAGTATCTATAGCCGCGCTCTGTTGGCAGAATTGGAAAAAAATATAAAAATTCATAAGCAGTCCATCATTTTGTTAAACCGGCGTGGTTACAATACGTTTGTGTCCTGCAAATCATGTGGAAATGTAGTTACCTGTCCCAATTGCAGCATATCCTTGACTTATCATGCGGCTAATCAGCGCTTGATGTGCCATTACTGCGGGTACTCGGTGCCGTTTTCCACAGAGTGTCCAACCTGCCATGCGGACAAAGTTCATTACGCGGGATTCGGGACGCAGAGGGCGGAACAGCAATTGTTGGAACTTCTTCCGGAGGCACGTGTTTTGCGGCTTGATACCGATGTGGCGATGACGCGCTTTGCCTATGAGGAAAAGTTGCAGAGCTTTGCCCGTGGGGAATACGATGTGATTGTTGGCACGCAGATGGTAGCAAAAGGATTGGATTTTGAAAATGTGACACTGGTGGGCGTTCTCTCGCAGACCAGGCCCTTTATGGGGATGATTTCCGCAGCTATGAGCGCGCGTTTGATCTACTGACCGAAGTGGCCGGGCGGGCCGGGCGCGGTCAATATGCAGGGGAAGCCATCATCCAAACATTCACACCGGAAAATTCCGTGCTCGCCTTAGCCGCCCGGCAGGATTACCCTGCCTTTTACGAGGGGGAAATTGCCGTACGCAAGGGGATGCTGTATCCGCCGTTCGCCGACCTGTGTGTGGTGGGATTTGTCGGTATACATGAGGAAAAAGTGGCACGCGCAAGCGAAGCTTTTTTGCAAATGTTGCGTACTTTGGCCCAAGCAGAATATCCGCAGGAGCCGATGCGGGTTTTAAATCCTTCTCCCGCATTAATCGGCAAGGTCAGCAATAAATATAGGTATAAATTAATCGTGAAATGCCGGAACAGCCGGAGTTTCCGCCAGATGATTTCCCGGCTGTTGATTGCCTTTGCAAAAGAACGGACGTTTCGGGATGTGACCGCCTTTGCGGACATCAATCCGGATAGGATCTTATAAACGACGGCTCAAAAGCAAGAGTATGATATTGGAGGAATAAAAATGGCAATTCGTAATATTGTAAAAGATGGGGACGAAATCTTGACAAAAGTTTGCCGGCCCGTCGATAAATTCGACGAAAAATTGGGCATTCTGTTGGACGACATGATCGAGACCATGAAGTCCGCGGATGGAGTCGGCCTTGCAGCGCCTCAGGTGGGCATCCGCCGCCGCATAGTGGTGATCGACGTGGGGAGCGGGCCGATTGAGATGGTCAATCCGGAGATCGTCGAACAGAGCGGCGAACAGGAGTGCGTCGAAGGATGCCTGTCCTTCCCAGGACAATATGGGATCACAAAGCGCCCAATGCGTGTTTTGGTGCGCGCCCAAAATCGCGAGGGAAAAACGTTTGAACTGGAAGGGGAAGAACTGCTGGCGACCGCATGTTGCCACGAGATCGATCATCTCAATGGCGTGGTCTTTAAATCCCACGTTGTGCGGATGCTTTCCCCAGAGGAGCTGCAAAAGCTTCAGTAATCTCACCACGGATAGGATGATGAAAATTGCGGATTCTATTTATGGGAACGCCGGACTTTGCCGTTCCATGCTTGCAAAGTCTATTGGATGCAGGGCACGAGGTGTGCGCTGTGTTTACCCAGCCGGATAAGCCAAAAGGAAGAGGATATGCCATGACGCCGCCGCCGGTCAAGGTGCTGGCGCTTGCGCACAATCTGCCGGTTTATCAGCCAACAACATTGCGCACGCAGGAGGCAGCGCAGCAGATTCGAGAAATGCAGCCAGAGTGCATTGTAGTGGTAGCTTATGGGAAAATTCTTCCGAAAGAAATTTTAGAGATCCCGCCGTATGGCTGTATCAATGTGCATGCTTCTCTGCTCCCAAAGTATCGCGGAGCAGCCCCCATCCAATGGTCGGTGCTCAACGGCGACGCAGAGACCGGTGTCACCACAATGTATATGGCAGAAGGATTGGACACAGGCGATATGCTTTTGAAGGCCCGTACAGCCATTGGGCCTGAGGAGACAGCCGGGGAATTGCACGACCGCCTCGCAAAGATGGGGGCCGAATTGATTGTTGAAACCCTTAGGGCCGTTGCAGAAGGGACGATTCAACGTATACCGCAGGGGGATGCAGAAACCTGTTATGCCTCCATGTTGACCAAAGAGCTTGGAAAAATCGATTGGAATCGCCCGGCAAGAGAGCTGCACAACTTAGTGCGTGGGCTTTCCCCCTGGCCGGTTGCCGAAACCGTTTACCGTCAAAAACGCCTAAAGGTGCACCGGGCAACGGTTGTACCGGGGTTTGGCGGTGCACCAGGCGAAGTTGCCCGCAGGAAAGATCGTTTTGTGGTGGCCTGTGGGGACAACACCGCTTTGGAATTGGAGATTGTCCAATATGAGGGCGGAAAACGTATGGGTGGAAAAGAGTTCCTCTGTGGGCACCGGCTCGACCAGGGCGCAGTGCTCGGTGAGGCAAAGGAGTAACAATTTATGGGATTGTATTATTTTGATTACTCGTATTTCCTTTTTATGTTGCCAGCGCTGCTCATTACGATGTATGCGCAATTTCAGGTAAATTCCACGTTTCAAAAGTATTCGCGTGTGAACACCTACCGCAACATGACAGGAGCGGATGCGGCCATGCGCGTGATGCAGTATGGCGGCGCACAGGGTGTACAAATCCGTCACATCGGTGGGAATCTGACCGACAATTTCAACCCCTCCACTGGAATCATTAGCCTGTCTGACCCAGTGTATGCCGCGACGTCTGATTTCGGCAGTCGGTGTGGCTGCACATGAAGCGGGCCATGCGGTTCAGCATGCACAGGGGTATTTTCAAAACAAAATTCGAGCGGCGTTGGTGCCTGTGACACGGCTCGGCTCCAATCTGGCGATGCCTTTGATTTTGATTGGCCTGATTTTGCCGGTACAATACGACTTTGTCGTAAATATCGGAATTGGGCTGTATAGCCTGTGCGTATTGTTTCAGCTGGTTACTTTGCCAGTGGAGTTCAATGCGAGTGCGCGGGCTTTGCAGGCGTTGGATGCAACCGGAATTTTATATCCGGAGGAATTGGAAGGGGCCAAGAAGGTTTTGCGGGCTGCTGCAATGACCTATGTGGCGGCGACGTTCACGGCGTTGATGTCCCTTCTACGTCTGCTACTGATCTTTGGAAATCGGAGGAATGATCATTGATGGCGGATGCGAGAGCAGCCGCATTGGCGGCTTTGCTACATGTGGATGAAAACGAGGGCTTTTCCAATTTGGTGTTGGATAAAACCCTTGCCCAATTTGCCTTGGAGCCGCGCGATGCGGCCTTGGCATCCGCCATTTTTTATGGGGTTTTGGAACGCCGCCTGACCCTGGACTATTATATTGGACAATTTGCGAGTATCCCCATCCGTAAGATGTCGCCGCAGGTGCGGGAGATCCTGCGTATTGGCGCTTATCAGATTCTATATTTGGAAAAAGTTCCTCCAAGCGCTGCCGTAAATGTAGCTGTTGAGCTGGCAAAGCAGAATAGAGCTGTAAAGGCTTCGGGCTTTATCAATGCGGTGCTGCGGAATTTGCTCCGAAACCTGGAAAAGTTGCATCTTCCGGAGCAGGAGGCAGATCCGGTGCACTTCCTCAGCTTGAAATACTCCTGCCCTGAATGGCTGATTTTGCTATGGCAGAAGGCATATGGGCAGCAGTGTACAGCGGATCTGCTGGATTCCTTGTCCGAGCATCCTCCAATCTATGTTCGTCTGAATAATACGAAGGGCGATGAGGAATACTTACTGCGTCGGCTGATGGAAGAAAATGTAAAGGCAGAAGCCATTACATGGGTTCCGTGGGCTGCAAAAGTGGAGGTAGCCGGTTCGATATCGTCGTTGGGGGCTTTTCAAGAGGGGCTGTTCCATGTACAGGACCTTTCGTCGCAGTTGTGCGCGGCGTTTTTGGGGGCGAAGCCGGGGGAACGTGTGGTGGATGTCTGTGCTGCGCCCGGTGGAAAGACCTTTACCATTGCAGAACAGATGCAGAACACCGGCGAGGTCCTGGCTTTTGACCAATATAAAGGAAAAGTGCGCTTGATTCGCGACGGAGCCAGCCGGTTGGGTTTGACATGTGTACGCGCGGATCTGCGTGACGCGCAAAAGCCCACAAAGCCGTTAGAACCCGCAGATCGGGTCCTCTGCGATGCACCGTGTTCCGGTCTGGGAATTCTTCGGCGTAAACCGGAAATTCGATATAAATTGCCTTGTACCCTTGACAGTTTGCCGGATTTGCAGTACGGTATTCTGAGTAAAACCTCCGAATTGGTAAAAAGCGGGGGCGTTTTGTTGTACTCCACCTGCACGCTGAATCCGGCGGAAAATGGGGAGGTGGCGAGACGCTTTTTGAAAGAACATGCGGATTTTGTGCCGAGGGCATTGCCTGCGCCATTGGGGTTGCAGCATGCAATTGAGGAACCGGAGAACGAATGGACGTTCCTGCCGCATGCACATGGGACGGACGGATTTTTCGTCGCATCCTTTCAGCGGCGATAATTCGGAAGAAAGCAACAATCGGACAGAGGGAAAAAGCATTTGGAAGTTGGGGGCCTGCCCGATTTTCCGGATGGCTGGGAGAGTGTAAATTTGACTTTACAGGACATAAAATCGATGACGCTGGAAGAACTGCGTGCGGACTTTATTGCGCAGGGGCAAAAGCCCTTCCATGCGCTGCAGGTGTACCGTTGGCTTCACCGGGGGTACGTTCCTTTGCGGAGATGTCGGATCCGAATCGAAAGCTTTCCGCCAAACGCTTTCCGAGCGGTATTACATAGCTGTGGCGGAAATCGAACAGCGGCTGGTTTCCAAGTTGGACGGCACGGCCAAGTACCTGCTGCGTTTGCCGGACGGCGAACATGTGGAATGCGTGCTGATGGAGTACCACCACGGCTATTCCATCTGTATTTCCAGCCAAGTGGGCTGCAAAATGAATTGTTCTTTTTGTGCCACGGGCAAGAGCGGGTTTTCACGGAATCTAACCGCCTCCGAAATGTTGGCGCAAATCCAGACGGTCCAACAGGACCAAGGCATTCGCATTTCGAATGTGGTGTTGATGGGGATGGGGGAGCCGCTTGACAATTACCAAAATGTGCTCCGTTTTTTGGAATTGGTTTCCTCGGACGAGGGGATGAATATTGGAATGCGGCATATTTCTCTTTCCACCTGTGGGATTGTGGACAAAATTTACGACTTGGCAGAGAGGAAGCTCCAACTGACGCTGTCGGTTTCGTTGCATGCGCCGAACGATGCAATTCGCTCTCAAACTATGCCGGTCAATCACCGGTGGGGAGTAGACGAGCTTTTTGACCGCATGCCGCGCATATGCACAGGCAACCGGCCGAAGGATCTCCTTTGAGTACGCGATGATCAGCGGCGTTAACGATACTGCCGCTTGCGCGAAAGAATTGGCGATGCGGCTGCATGGGATGCTTTGCCATGTCAATTTGATCCCTGTGAACGAGGTCAAGGGGAATTCCTATCGGAAGAGTACCAATGAACAAATTCAGAAGTTTATCCGGATTCTCTCGGAAAAGGGAATCACTGCAACCGTGCGCCGGACGCTCGGTTCGGACATCAATGCTTCCTGCGGGCAGCTGCGGCGCAGGTATCAAGAGGAGGTGGCCAATGTTGCAGATTTACATGAAAACTGATATTGGCCTTGTGCGCCATTCCAACCAGGATGCGGTAAAGGCAGGCGTGCTCTCCGGAAATACCGCGTGGGCGGTTGTATGCGATGGAATGGGCGGCGCAAACGGTGGAAACATCGCCAGTGCGTTGGCGGTTGACTTGATCTCGGAGCAGATTCTCAGCTCTGGAAGCGAGCACATCACGGACCAATCCATCAAGAACTTGATGATTTCTGCAATCTACAACGCCAATGTGGCGATCTATGACCGCGCGGTTGCGGATGAATCTCTAACGGGGATGGGGACGACGGTGGTGGCGGCGATTGTTTCCGGTGGGGTCGCACATATTGCCCATGCAGGGGACAGCCGCGCCTATCTACTTACGCGGGATGGACTGCGGCAGATCACGACAGACCATTCGATGGTGCAGGAACTGGTAAACAGCGGGGACCTGACCTCACAGCAGGCCAGGCGCCATCCGCAAAAGAATATCATCACCCGCGCGCTGGGCGTGGAATCCGGCATCGAGATCGACTACTGCGAATGTAAATTTTCCGGCGATGACCTGTTGCTTCTCTGCACGGATGGTCTAACCAACTATGTGGAAGAAGAACAGATTGAGCGGCTCGCCCGGGAACTGGAAGTCCGGCTTTTGCCGGACCGGCTGATCGCTTTGGCAAAAAGCGGTGGCGGCGGGGACAATGTCACAGTCGCTGTTATCAGACACTAACGGTATTGGAGTTGATGTTTCATGGATAAGTATACAGGAAAACGGCTTGACGGGCGCTATGAGATTCACGAGCTGATCGGCGTGGGAGGCATGGCGTATGTGTACCGCGCTTACGACATTATCGATGACCGAACGGTAGCGATCAAAATACTCAAGGATGAATTTCTGGGGAATCAGGACTTTATCCGCCGCTTTAAGAACGAGTCCAAGGCCATTGCGGTCCTTTCCCATCCCAATATTGTGAAGGTATACGATGTTAGTTTTGGCGACCGCATCCAGTACATTGTGGAAGAATACATCGACGGTATCACCTTGAAGGAATATCTGGACCAGCAACGCGAACTCAAATGGAAAGAGGCTGTTCATTTTACCCTGCAAATTCTGCGTGCGCTGCACCATGCCCATAGCAAAGGTATTGTTCACCGGGATATTAAGCCGCAAAATATCATGCTGTTGCAGGATGGCACGATTAAGGTGACGGATTTCGGCATTGCCCGTTTCTCCCGCAGTGAAACGCGCACAATGACCGATAAGGCGATCGGTTCTGTACACTATATTGCTCCGGAGCAGGCGCGCGGCGAGGTAGCCGACGAGCGTGCAGACATTTATTCTGTGGGCGTAATGTTGTACGAGATGCTGACCGGTGCGCTGCCTTTTGAAGCGGACAATGCGGTTTCTGTTGCCATTATGCAGTTGCAGGCAGATCCCAAGCCGCCGCGCGACATCAACCCTGCCATTCCTGAGGGATTGGAAGAGATCACGATGCGGGCCATGCAAAAGAACCCAGACCAGCGGTATCAATCCGCGGCGGAAATGCTGGAAGATATTGAGGCGTTTCAACGCAATCCCAGCATCAGTTTCCAGTATAAATATTTTATCGATGAAAAGCCAACCAAATACGTAAATGCAATCAGTGCTGTGCGAAACGGCCGTGCCCCGTCTTATAACGATGGATACGACTACGACGATTACGAAGAGGAGCCTCCGCGCCGCCGTCAGAATGGCGGAGGAGGAAACAACAAAAAAACCATGATGGTGGTTCTGGGAATTTTGGCGGCCTTTTTGATCGTTGCATTGAGCATCGGAATTGCGGCCATTTTCCGCAGTTGCAATGCACAACCGGATGATACCATCGATATGCCGAACTTGGTTGGACAATTGTACACCGATGTCCAAAACAACGAGGAATACGAATTTAAATTCTCCGTGGAGACAAAAGAGGATTCCACGAAGGAGACGGGCATGATCCTGGATCAGAAACCAACCGCTGGTATGCCGGTTAAGAAGGACGGCGAGGTGTTGTTGGTGGTTAACAGCGGCGCACAGGCGATAACGGTGCCCGATGTGACCAATTATCTCCAAGCGGATGCAGAGCAGACGCTGAAAAATGCAGGCTTTGAGACCACCGTGATCGAGATTCCCGATGATGAGATTGCCGCTGGTTATGTCACCAGCACAGAGCCCAAGGGGAATGCAACCGCACCGCAGGGCAGTACGATCAAGATCTTGGTCAGCACTGGACCGGAAAACGAGCAGATCCCAGTGCCGAACGTCATTGACAAGAATATTGAAGCAGCAAAATCCGAGCTTGTGGCTGCAGGGCTCCAGGTAGGCGATGTCACGCTTCAGGATGATAGCGACAAGCCGGAAAACACCGTCATAGAGACAAATCCGTTGCCGGGCGTGCCGGTAGATAAGGACAGCAAGGTTAATATTGTGGTCAGCTCTGGAAAACAGTCCGAAAAGACCCTGGAAGCCAATATCCATCTGCCGCTGAACGTCTCACACGATATTCAACTCAAGGCATACTTGGATGGCACGGTCATGGAGGACGGTGTTCGGACTGTGAATCCGGCGTATAACAACCTTTGCACCATCAAAGTCACGGGGACCTCAGGCCAGAAGACACTGGTCATTGAGTTGGACGGCAGCAAGTACGCGGTGTTCATTATGGACTTTGACACTGGGAAGCCGAGCCAGGTGGAAAGTTATCCGTATGTCGACCCAGGGACGACTTCGGAACCTTCCGGGACCGACACAGAGGAAACTTGGGGAGATATTCCGACGGATCTTCCCATTACCCCGACGGAATGAGCATATGAAAGAGATACGAAACGGACGAATTATCAAGGGGATTGGCGGTTTCTACTACGTAGAGACAGAAGAACAGTTATATTCCTGTAAAGCGAGGGGCGTGTTCCGCAAAAAGGGGATCACGCCCCTTGCGGGTGATCTGGTGGAGATTCGCCTCGGAGAGGATGGGACTGGATATGTGGAGGAAATCCTCCCTCGTAAGAACTTTTTGACCCGCCCGCCGGTGGCAAACATCGATCAATTGATTGTGGTTACGTCAGTATGTGACCCATCCCCAAACACCTTGTTGATTGACGAAGCAATTGCAGCGGCCGAGGATAAGGAGATCGAGCCGGTAGTGGTGGTATCCAAGACAGATTTGGAAAGCGGCGAATGGTTGCGGGATATTTATGAAAAGGCCGGCATCCCCTTTTTTGCCGTGTCTTCGGTGACAGACGAAGGGATAGAGGCGGTCAAGTCGCTTCTGAAAGGGAAGGTTACCGCGTTTACCGGAAATTCCGGTGTGGGGAAGTCTTCCCTGTTGAACCGCATTGATCCGCGTCTGGCACTGGAAACGGGAGAGATCAGCCAGAAGCTCGGCCGGGGAAGGCATACCACCCGAAAGGTGGAGTTGTTAAAGCTGGGAGACGATACCTATGTGGCGGATACTCCGGGGTTTTCTTCGATCTCCCTGGAGCAGTGCGACTTAGTTCGAAAAGAAAACCTACAGTTCTGTTTCCGGGAATTTGAGCCGTACCGGAATCAGTGTAAATTTCCCTCCTGCTCGCACACATGCGAAAAGGGCTGTGCCGTGTTACAAGCAGTGCAGGAAGGGGAAATTCATTTATCCCGCCATACCAGTTACGTCGCCATGTACAACGAAGTAAAGGACCTGAAAGAATGGGAAATGAAATAAAGCGTTGTATCCTGTTGGGATCTGCTCCGGTAGAGGATGGCGCTGTTTTCGATGCTTTTGACGCGAAGAATGCGTATCGGATCTGCGCGGATGGCGGTCTGGATACCGCACGAAAATACGGCATCTTACCGGACTTGCTAATTGGGGACTTTGACTCGGTACGGGGGAGTTGCCGGAAGGCATCGAAACGATCCGCTTGAAGCCGGAAAAGGACGACACGGATCTGCTGGCCGCTGCTCGAGAAGGCCTTCGCCGCGGGTGTCGGGAATTTATTTTGCTTGGAGCACTGGGGGGAGCGGTTTGAGCACTCCTATGCCAATCTTTGTGTGCTGCAATTTTTGGCGCGCGAAGGATGCCGTGCGGTCATGGCAGAAAAGGGCACGCGGGTGTTTCTTCTGCAAGCGGGAGAGACGCAACCGCTTCTTCAAATGTGCGGTGCAATGTTTTCTGCATTCCCATTTGGTTGCCCAAGCTGTACAGTGAGTTATACAGGGATGCAATATCCCTTAAAGGAGTATCCGCTTCGTTCGGATTTTCCGCTCGGCGTGAGCAACCGCATTGTGACCGAAACAGCATCGGTGACGGTTCACACGGGCGAAATGCTCGGTGTATTGTACCAACCGCGTGCTGACTTGTAGCTGGTCTGAAATATCTGATCGCTGTGTCCCTAAACCGTGGAAATGGAAACCCGGTTTAGGGACGTTTTGTTTTATTTCTACCGTGGTTGGGTTGTATTTTTCCCGGAACCAAAACGCCCCTTCCCGTATATACTGGTACTACAGCGGGAATCCAAAAGGTTTCTGTTGGAACACATAGGGGAAACGAGGCGATGGAACATGCGTTGCAGAGGAAACTGCTGTAAAGGTGAATTCTGCTGTCGGGTGGGGCAATATGCCGTCACATTTGGCCTGGGCCTTGTTTGCTCTTGCTTCTGCCCGGTCGGTTTAATCATGTTTGTGGTGGCGGTCATACTGGTCGTACTGGGAATCGCGCTCCTACGGAGCGGAACATAACTGGGAGGTTTTCGTTATGAAAGTCGTCGTTGTAAAGGGTTCGAAATTCTGGGGCTTTGTCCTGCGCAAGATGTTCCATATCAAAAAAAGAAGCGTGACAGGCAATTTTGAGCAACTTATCAGAAAAAGCCAGCGGGGGATTCCCGCTGGCTTTTTTGCTGAAAAGGGATTGCTTGTTGGCAACCTTAGAAGACATGCAGAGGTTTTTCTCCTGTTTCTTTCAGCACAAGCATAAAATGGACAGGAACCTCATACCTATGGGATAGAAACAGGAAAAGGAGAGAGCCTGAATGGATTATATGCTTAACCGCGAGGCGCTGGCCGCCGGCGAGGTGCTCTATGACGGGTGCCAGGAACAGCCGGTGGACCTGGACATTAGCCTGCCGGATTACTGCCCGGACATACAGCGTATCCTGAAATGCCAAGTCTATCCCCGTATTACGGGACGGAACATCATGGGGGATCGCTTGGAACTGGAAGGAACGTACAGTGTCAAAGTCTTTTACCTGGACGCGGGCGGAACGGCGTTGCGCTGCTGTGAGAACAGCAGCTCCTTCTTTGCCGCAATTACATTGAAGCAACCGGCCGATGGTGCACATGTGTCTGCGTTTACTCGAGTGGAGTACATCAACTGCCGGGCTACTAGCCCGAGGCGCCTGGACATTCATGGGGCGTTTTCGGTGTGCGCAAAGGTTGTGGGGCGCACGGACAGTGAAGTTGTGTGCGGTATTGAGGGGGAGGAGATCGAGCAAAAACGGCAGGTTATGCCATACAGCCGCTTGGCTGGATTCTGTGGCCAGCAGTTTCCGTTAGAGGAAGTTTTGGAGCTGCCGGCGTCGAAACCGGGGGCGGACAATATCTTACGGACCACCGCCTTTGCCAGCCTTCAGGATAGCAAGACGGTGGCGGGTAAACTGATGGTGAAGGGCGAGGTCACGCTGAAAATCTTGTACACTTCCGTCCTTGATGAGACCATGCTGGAAACAATGGAATATGCGATTCCATTCAGCCAGATGCTGGACGGAAGTGATTTTACAGACGACTGCCTGTGCGAAGTAAGGCTTCAGATTGCGGGCCTGACCATTCAGGTGAAGAACGATTACTCCGGTGATAAGACCTTTTTTGATGTACAGATGAACCTCTATGCGGAGGCGGTAGCTTTCCAACCGGCTGAGATCACGGTGGTAACGGACGCATATTCGAAAGCCTATGAATTGGAGATCGGTTATCAGCAAAAGACCTTGGAACAGGTTGTCGAATTGTTGAACGACTCGGCCATTCAGAAGAGCAGTATTGCACTGGAAGGCGCTGGAATTTCCAAGGTATTTGACGTTTGGAACGAACTTTCCGCGGTAACCGCTGCAGAGCAGGATGGCCAGATCGTTTACAAAGGAAAATTCAATGTGTGCATCCTGGCGGCCAATAAGGAGAATCGTCCGTTTTACACCGAGCGTATGATCGACTTTGAATACGCCCATCCGTGGGGGCGGAGAAACCCAAAGGAGTCAAATGTACGTCATGGCTCTATGTGGCGGGGATCAGTTACCGCATCACCGGAGATGGCATCGAAATCAAGGCCGAACTGCGCCTAGAGGCCCAGGTCATCACACAGAGCAGTCTGAAGATTATTTCGGAGATTCGCGCGGACGAAGACCGGCCGCGCGCTAGGGATACCTCTGCCGCGCTCAGCATCTATTACGCAGACCCGGGCGAGAGCCTGTGGGACATCGCGCGGGCGTACTGCACCTCTGTGGACGCCATCCGGCAGGAAAACAATCTCGCCGGGGAGTTCGTGGAGAGCAGGGGGATGCTGTTGATCCCCATGTGACCGCCGGATTCCGCAACGGAGTAAACCCACAAATTCTCTGCCTGAGGGGGAGGTAAAATGGAAGAACGCAATATTTACCATGACATTTCGGAGCGCACCAATGGCGATATTTATATTGGGGTTGTCGGTCCGGTCAGAACCGGTAAATCCACCTTTATCAAGCGCTTCATGGACACCATTGTCATACCGAACATAGATGGGAACTACCGCCGGGACCGTGCCATCGATGAGATGCCGCAGTCTGCTGCGGGGCGCACCATCATGACCACCGAGCCGAAATTCGTGCCGGAACAGGCGGTCACAGTCAACATTGAGGGGAACGCCAGTTTTGCTGTCCGCATGATCGACTGCGTGGGATACATTGTGCCGAGCGCGCTGGGGTATGTGGAGGACGACATGCCCCGGATGGTGATGACGCCGTGGTATGATGAACCTATTCCGTTCAATATGGCGGCGGAGATTGGCACCAAGAAGGTCATCACGGAGCATTCCACCATCGGACTGGTGGTGACGACCGATGGCAGCATCAGTGACATTCCCCGTGCGGAATACGAGGAAGCGGAAGAGCGGGTGATCTCTGAACTCAAGGAGATCAACAAACCGTTCATTGTATTGTTGAACAGCACCTATCCGAGCTCGGAGGAGACACTTTCGCTTGCCCGTTCTATGCAGAAGAAATATGAGGTGCCAGTTCTGCCGGTCAACTGCCTGGAATTGGAGGAGGAGGAGATCCGCACCATCCTCTCAAAGATTCTCTTTGAGTTCCCTGTGAAGGAAATCAAGGTGGATATGCCGCATTGGGTTTCCTCACTGGAAAAGGATCACTGGCTGCGCACTTCGCTTTATACGACCATTCAGCAGGCGGCGGGAAAGATCACGCGAATCCGCGAGATCGAGAATGTAGTGAAAGAGGTAACCTCCTGCGAATATGTGTCTTTTGCAAAGACCTCCACGGTGGATCTCGGCACGGGCCACGCGCGTATCACGGTGGGGTTGCAGGCCAATTTGTTCTATAAAGTGTTGGGAGAAAAGACCGGCCTGTCCATTGAGGATGAAGGGGCTCTTCTCGACTGCATGATGCGCTTTGCAGAAATGCAGAAAAAATATGATAAGATCAAGGATGCCTATGAGGAAGTGCAGAGTACTGGGTATGGGATCGTGATGCCCGGCATCGAAGAACTTTCTTTGGAGGAACCGGAGATTATCAAGCAGGGAGGTAAGTATGGTATCCGCTTGAAAGCTGCTGCACCATCCATTCATATGATGAAGACGCGTATCACCACGGAAGTGACGCCGATAGTCGGTTCGGAGCAGCAGTCGCAAGAATTGGTGATGTATCTACTCAAAGAGTTCCAGGAAAACCCGGGAAAGATCTGGGAGTCAAACATCTTTGGCAAGAGCCTGCACGAGCTGGTCAACGAAGGCTTGCACAACAAGCTCTATCGGATGCCTGGAGATGCGCGTGACAAGGTACGGGAGACCATTGAGCGGATCATCAACGAAGGTTGCAATGGGCTGATTTGCATTATTCTTTAAATATGTGGCGTGGCCTGCAACGGGGGCCGCCGCAGAAAAGGTGGAGGGCACGGGCACTTCGCGTTCTGCGGCGGCTATGCGCTTTTCCAGTGGGAAAAGGTGGTCTTGCAGGAAAAACATGGATAGGCTGCATAAAATTTTTATTTCTGGGACTGTTTTTTCTGCGTTCTGTTTCGCGCTTTACTGCAAAAAATCTTGAAAAATGGAGATACATTCGATATAATGGTGCATGTACCTGTAGATTTATTGCTTTGTATAGGAAGTAGGGAAGTAACATGTTTTCGATTGTAGAAAAGCGCAGGCTGAACGACTCCATGACCCTAATGTCTGTGGAGGCGCCCTTTATCGCGAAAAAGGCGCAGGCGGGTCAGTTTATCATTTTGCGTGTAAACGAATATGGGGAACGAATCCCTCTGACGATTGCGGATTATGACCGCGAAAAGGGAACCGTTACCATCATTTATCAGAAGGTGGGCAAGACCACTTTGCTGTTGGATACGCTCGAAGTGGGCGATGCGATTCTTGACTTTATTGGACCTTTGGGGAAAGCCTCCGAGCTGGAAGGCCACAAGAAGGTGGCGGTTGTCGGCGGAGGTGCAGGCTGTGCAATTGCCTATCCGCAGGCAAAAGCGTTGCACAACATGGAGCCCAGGTGGATGTCATTGCAGGCTTCCGCAACAAGGACATCATCATTTTAGAGGATGAGATGCGCGCCGTGTGTGACCAGCTCTATCTGATGACGGATGATGGCTCCAATGGGCACAAGGGATTTGTGACCGCTGCATTGGAAGATAATATCAAGAATGGCGCGAATTATGACTTCGTAGTTGCCATTGGGCCTCTGCCGATGATGCGCGCTGTATGCAATCTGACTAAGGAATATAACATTGAAACGATGATTAGCATGAACCCGATCATGATCGACGGTACAGGAATGTGCGGCGGTTGCCGTTTGACCGTAGGTGGAAAGACTAAATTTGCATGTGTGGATGGCCCGGACTTCAATGGCCACGAGGTTGATTTTGATGAGGCAATGAAGCGTCTGCGCACCTATCGGGAACAGGAGCAGGAAGCCACGCGCGAGTTCAATTGCCGTTTGATGGAGGGTGCAAAAAATGCCTAATATGACACCAAAAAAGACGCCGATGCCAGAACAGGCGCCGGATGTCCGGAATAAGAATTTCGAAGAAGTTGCGTTGGGATATACCGACGAGATGGCTATAGAAGAGGCACAGCGCTGCCTTAATTGTAAGCACAAGCCCTGTGTAAACGGGTGCCCTGTAGGCGTGCCGATTCCAGATTTCATCGCTCATGTGGCTAAAGGGGAACTGGAGGAAGCATATCAAACCATAAAGACGATGAATTCCCTCCCAGCTATCTGTGGACGTGTTTGCCCGCAGGAGAATCAGTGCGAGCACAACTGTGTGCGCGGCATCAAGGGCGAGCCGGTTGGCATCGGCCGTTTGGAGCGCTATGTCGCAGACTGGCATATGCGCCACAGCAAGGAACAGGTGAAGAAGGTCCCCTCGAATGGGCACAAGGTTGCGGTGGTGGGCGCTGGCCCGGCTGGACTGACCTGTGCAGGTGATTTGAACGCAAAAGGTTATGAAGTGACGGTTTTTGAAGCGCTGCACACAGCTGGCGGCGTCTTAATGTATGGAATTCCACAGTTCCGTCTGCCCAAAGAAATTGTTCAGAAGGAGATTTCTGGCTTGGAAGAGCGCGGTGTGGAAATCAAAACCGATATGGTGATGGGAAAAGTTCTCTCCGTGGACGAGCTCTTTGAAATGGGGTATGAGGCGGTATTCATCGGTACCGGAGCAGGGCTGCCGAGCTTCATGAATATTCCGGGTGAAAGCCTCGTTGGTACATACTCTGCCAACGAATTTCTTACCCGTGTAAATCTGATGAAGGCGTATAAACCGGAATATGACACGCCGATCATCCGGCCGAAGGATGTGGCGGTTGTGGGTGGCGGAAACGTGGCGATGGATGCCGCGCGTACCGCAAAACGTCTGGGCGCGGAAAATGTATATATTGTATATCGCCGCGCAGAAGAACAGATGCCGGCGAGAAAAGAAGAAATTCATCACGCGAAGGAAGAAGGGATTCTTTTCCGTCTGCTTTGCAATCCGGTGGCGATCGATGGCGATGACGACGGGAAAGTGCGGGCCATCGAATGTATAGAGATGGAGCTAGGTGAGCCGGATGCGTCTGGGCGCCGGAAGCCGGTGCCGAAGGAAGGCTCCAACTTTGAGCTGCCGGTCGACTGTGTTATCATGGCTATCGGCAATAGCCCGAATCCATTGATCCGTTCGACAACTGAGGGATTGGAGGCCAACCAGAAGGGATGTATCATTGTGGATGATGCAACCAAGGCGACGACACGTGAGGGCGTCTATGCGGCTGGTGACGCGGTCAGCGGTGCCGCAACGGTCATCTTGGCTATGGGCGGAGGCAAAGAAGCTGCAGCCTCGATTGATACGTATATTCAGAATAAAGCAAAGAAATAATTCTGTTTCTTACAGGAGCAGAATGGGTCAGAACGCCGGTTCGGAAATTTTTCCGAACCGGCGTTCTGCATGATATGAGCCAAAAGAACTGATTTATTGCTCGGAACGGATTGGCAGTGCCCAATAGTTCTGCCGCTTAGGAGGTGATCTCCCTTGATATTGGATATGATCCAGGAGTGGTTCAAGGAACTGCTCATTGACGGTATCATTTCAAACCTGACCGGGATGTTTGATACCCTGAACACAAAGGTGGACGAGATCGCCGGGGAGGTCAGCATGACGCCCGCCGCCTGGAACAGCAGCATCTTCAACATGATCCGCAATCTCTCGGAGACGGTGATCGTCCCCATTACGGGCATCATTCTCACCTTCGTCATGTGCTACGAGCTGATCCAGCTCATCATCGAGAAGAACAACCTCCACGACTTCGACACCTGGATTTTCTTCAAGTGGATTTTCAAGACCTTTTGCGTCGTGCTGATCGTCACGAACACCTGGAACATCGTCATGGCGGCGTTCGATATGGCGCAGAATGTGGTCAGCCAGTCAGCGGGAGGCATCATCTCGGACGCGGGTATCGACATTTCCGACGTGGTTGGCGATCTGGAGATCCAGCTTGCCGACTGGAGCGTGGGCGCCCTGCTGGGGCTGTGGTTCCAGAGCGTGTTTGTGGGGCTGTGTACGCAGATTCTTTCCATCTGCATCTTCCTAGTGATCTACGGCAGAATGATTGAGGTGTATTTGGTCATATCAATAGGACCCATCCCCTTTGCCACGATGGTCAACTGGGAATGGGGCTCCACGGGGCAGAACTATCTTCGCTCTTTGCTGGCCCTGGGCTTCCAAGCCTTCCTCATTATGATCTGTGTGGGCATCTACGCGGTGCTGGTGGAGGGCATCTCCACATCCGGCGACAACATATCCGCGGCCATCTGGGGCTGCATGGGCTATACGGTCCTGCTGTGCTACACCCTATTCAAGACTGGCAGCCTTGCAAAATCCCTGTTCGGTGCCCATTAAATCAGCAAAGCCACCTCTTACGAGATGGCTCAGCTGGTTAGAAGTATTCAGTTTTAGGGACGGCCAGACTTGTTTTTCGTGGGGTCATTCATCACATAAGTCTGACCAGGTTTCTTGGTCGGAGGCATCGGTTCACCCTTCACAACGGTAACTTCATGGTCGATCTTACCGCCGCGGGGACCCACAACGCCGTACTGACCGGAAGCAGGCGCCTTTTGACCGGGTTTCAGTCCCATAGACATTCTCCTTTCTTGCGAATATATCACTTGCTAAGTTTAAGTGCTAAATCAGTGTAATACCAAATTTTGAAATTGTCAATAGGATAAACCACAATATATTGTGATTGGAGGCACAAAATTGGCTTATGTAACGATCCCGAAGGACCTGAGCCGGATACAGAGCAAGGTCCTGTTCAGGCTGACCAAACGACAAGTGATTTGTTTCGGAGCGGCGGCGCTGTGCATGATCCTGGTGATGCTGCCCTTTTTCCTGTTCGCCATGTACGAGAAGAACGGGCAACCGCTGGAAGTGTTCCTGGGTCATCTGATCCAGAACAAATTCATCCGGCCGAAGGTACGCATCTACCAGACCAACAATCTCTATTCCGCCCTGGTGCGACAATCTGAGCTAGAACAGGAGGTGAAGCGGATTGCGAGAAAAGGCAGATAAACCGGCAAAGCGTAAGCTTACCCGTGCCGAGCGCAAGCAGATCGAGGCGGTGATCCGGCAGGCAAAGGGCGACGGAAAAGCCCATACGGTGCAGGACAGCATCCCGTTTCAGAATATGTTTCCCGACGGCCTGTGCAGGCTGGAGGGCGGGACCTTCTCCAAGACCATTGCCTTCGAGGATGTGAATTACCGCCTGGCAGGGCCGGAGGATCAGCGGAGCATCTTTGAAAGCCTTTGCGATTTCGATAACGGCTATGACCCCTCCATCGGCGTCCGGGTCACTTTGGACAGCCGCAGCGGAGGCAGCGCCGCCGATGAAATGTTCGGTATCACCCGGCAGGGCAACGACCTGGACCCCATCCGGGACGAGGCGGTGGACATCTTGCGGATGCAGTACAAGCGGGGCAACAACGGCTATGTGAAAACCAAGTATGTGACCCTGACCATCGAGGCGGAGAACCTTCCCGCGGCGAGGGCCCGGTTTGCCCGCATTGAGACCGATACCCTCAACCGCTTCAAGGTCATGGGGGCGGCGGCTCATGTGCTGGACGGAAAGGAACGGCTGGAGCTGCTTTACAACATCCTCCACCCGGAAGGCGGGCAGTTCGCCTTTGAATGGGACTGGCTCCCGGCCAGCGGCCTTTCAGTGAAGGACTTCATCTCTCCGACCTCCTTCCACTTCGGGGAGACCCGCACCTTCCGCATTGGCAGGCGGTACGGGGCGGTGTCCTTCCTGCAGATTCTGGCGCCGGAGATGCACGACCGCATCCTCACCGACTTCATGGAGGCGGATGGGAATATCATGGTGACCATGCACATCCGGGGCATCAACCAGAACGAGGCCATCAAAATGGTCAAGCGGAAGATCACCGACCTGGACGCCATGAAGATACAGGAGCAGAAACGGGCGGTGCGCAGCGGCTACGATATGGATATTCTTCCTCCGACCTCTCCACCTACGGCGACGCGGCGAAGGATTTCTCACCGACCTGCAATCCCGCAACGAGAGAATGTTCAACATGACCTTCCTGGTGCTGCACACGGCGGAGACCCGGCAAAAGCTGGAGATTGCCGTGTCCCAGGCGGCCAGCGTCGCCCAGACCTACAACTGCCTTCTGACCCGGTTGGATTTCCAGCAGGAGGACGGGCTTATGAGCAGCCTTCCCCTGGGGCTCAACCGTATCAAGATCGAACGGAGCCTGACCACTTCGGCCCTGGCGGTGTTCGTCCCCTTTGTCACCCAGGAGGTATTCATGGGCAGCGACGCCATGTACTACGGCCTCAACGCCCTCTCCAACAACATGATCCTGCTGGATCGCAAGCAATCCCGTTGTCCCAACGGCCTTGTGTTCGGCACCCCCGGCAGCGGCAAATCCATGAGCTGCAAGCGGGAGATCACTTTTATCATGCTGATGACCCAGGACAATGTCATCATCTGCGACCCAGAGGACGAGTATTCGCCCCTGGTGAAGCGGCTGGGCGGTCAGGTGATTCGGCTGTCCCCGTCCAGCACCGACTATGCGAACCCCCTGGACATCAACCTCAACTACTCCGAGGAAGAAAACCCGCTGGCGCTGAAAAGCGACTTCGTGCTGTCCTTTTGCGAGCTCATCATGGGCAGCAAGACGGGGCTGGAGGCCATCGAGAAAACGGTCATCGACCGGGCGGTGCAGATGATCTATCAGCCCTACTTTGCCAACCCCCGGCCGGAGAATATGCCGATTTTGGGCGACCTGATGAACGCCCTGCTGTCCCAGCACATCCCGGAGGCTGACCGGGTGGCCCAGGCATTGGACCTCTATGTGAACGGTTCGCTGAACTTCTTCAACCACCGTACCACCGCGGACATCTCTAACCGCCTTGTCTGCTTTGACATCAAGGGCCTGGGCAAGAACCTGAAAAGCCTGGTATGCTCATTGTCCAGGACGCGGTGTGGAACACCGTCACCATCAACCGGGCCATTGGCAGATCTACTTGGTATTTCGTGGACGAGTTCCACCTTCTGCTGAAGGAGGAACAGACCGCGGCGTACAGCGCCGAGATTTGGAAACGCTTCCGCAAGTGGGGCGGTATCCCTACCGGGGCGATCCAGAACCCCAAAGACCTGCTTTCCTCCCCGGAGATTGAAAATATCCTGGAGAACAGCGATTTCATCTATATGCTCAACCAGGCGGCAGGCGACCGGAAGATACTGGCGGAGCGGCTAAACATTTCGTCGGAACAGCTTGCCTATGTGACCAACTCCGAGCCGGGCCACGGACTGCTGTTCTTCAATAACGTCATTCTGCCCTTTGCGGATGACTTCCCGAAGGATACCGAACTCTACAAACTGCTCACCACCAAGCCCAGCAAGGTGGAACATGACAAATCGGAAGGGAGATGATATACTTAAACTAGAGGTGAATGTAGTGGGTAAAAAGGATAAGTGCCAGAACTCCAAATTATCAATAATAAGAAGAAAAATAAGTGCAAGATGGCCGATATTTGTATGCCTTGGCATTTCATTTGCAATTGGTGTAGTATTGCTTCGTTTGGGTTTACAGTATGATAATGATAATTGCTTAAATTTAGGGATTTCTTTTTTGAGTGGCACAATAGTTGGAATATTTTGTAATATTTCTATAACCCAATACTATAGGGTGAAAGATAAAACTATTCAGGCAAACAACGAGCAACTGCTTGCTAAAAAAAGTGCCTATTTAGAACAAGTCGACTCATTAACTGCCTTTGTATCAATGTATGAAGATGTTATAGCAAGTCTCAATGCTTTTATATGTTCAAACCCTAATTTAACAGATGGCGAACGGGCTGATGGATACTACGATGTGTGTAAGTCTTTATGGTATTTACCAGATGCCATGCATCCAGATGAATCCATATTATCCCAAGAGCAAATTAAACTTATGGAAGAAGCTCGGTTTCACCTTATTACTATACGGAATCATATAGAAAAGAAAGAATATTCTCAGATTAAACTGACTGATGAGGCACTTTTTGCTACAAAGCTCTTTGGTGTATGTTTAACGATCAACGGTAGTATTAAGGTAAGGGTACGCGAACTTGAGGCGAAATTAAAATAATGACAAACCCGCCAATTGGGGCGGGTTTTCTTATGCCCAAAATTCAAGAAGGAGCATGAAATGGAACAGGAAAAGCTGTATGTCATCGAGGAAAAACCTACGAGGCGCACATTGACGAGGAAGTGTATCTCTACGGGCTACTCCACCAGCTGGCCTTCCTTGCCGGGAAGATCAAGGACCGCCGGGACATGGAGAACCTGATCGATACCGCCCGGCGGTACGGCGAAATTACCGACCAGATGTTTGACCGCTGGAGCATCCCCGACCACTACCTGGTGTTCGGAGACAAGGCCGACCTTGCCCGGCTGAAGGCCCTGGAGCTGTGCGAGCTGGACGCCTTCTATGTGGAACATGAGGACGAGTAGATAATAATATTTCTGCTTATGCCCTTTTATTAAGTACGAGGAGATGATATTATAAACAATAATGTTTGTATGAACGGTGGGATATTATGCCATGCATTAACTTTTGCGAAATACCCGAAGCTCATATTGCATCGGGTAATCAAGACTCATTTGAACTATTTGCTAGGGATTTCCTTACTGAAATCTTGAGTTTTGAAATTTTATCTGAACCAAGCCGTGGAGCAGACGGTGGCAAAGATATTCTTGCTGAGGAACGACAGCTTGGTACTCTCAGCGAAAATCGTACAATATGGCTGGTCAGTTGCAAGCATAAGGCTCATTCAGGGAAATCTGTTACGCCTGATGATGAAACTAATATATCGGATCGGTTAGGACAGTTTAAAGCTAATGGTTTTATCGGGTTTTATTCCACACTAGCAAGTAGTGGATTAAATGCTCGCCTTGATTCTTACAATGATCGATATAAAATTCAAATCTTTGATAAGGAAAAAATAGAGGCGTTTATACTAAATCATAAACGCTATGAACTATTTAGACGATATTTCCCGGTTTCGTATAAGGCTTGGCTTGAAACCGAAATACGCCCTCAAAAATACTGGCAATATATCAACCTCTTAATTGTGCTGTATGTGGACAAGATATACTGGATTCCAAGCACTCAGATCATGGTATCATCGGTTTTGTGATGGATCCCCATGCGCATAAGTGCGTTCACTGTTATGCTGCGTGTCGCGGAAATTGTGACTACAAAATGGAGGCCTTTTACGCTTCGCGTGGTACTTATACAGGATGGAATGATGTAAATGATTTGATGATACCAACGATCTATTTGCAGAAAAATATGGCAATAATTAACCAGCTACATAGCAATAATCTCGAGTTTGACGATCAAGGACTTGAGGAATACAAACAAATCTTGATTGCAATATCTCAGTATGTATTTAGACATCAATCTGAGGAGGAATTAGAAAGAGTAAGGCAACTGTCTATGCTACCCGAAGGCATATAAGAAAACCCGCTTCAAAATGAAGCGGGTTTTCTTATGCTCAAAATCAGGAGGTGAGATACAAAATCAATACCACATTGACCCACGTCAGCCTCTTTTCCGGCAGCGGCGGCGCCCTGGTGCTGATCCTGCTGCTGGCGGCCCTGGGCGGCGGAGCTTTCGCCTACATCAAGTTCATCAAGCCCAAACAGGGCGCAAAGGTCAGCGCCAACCCGGACGATTATGAGTTTGAGGACGAGGAATACGAAAACGAAAATGTTTCTGAAATTAGCAGAGAGGGGGACAAGAATAACAGCGAGAGCATGAAACCCGCCGTCCGTTTCGGACGGCGGGTTAGGTCTGTCTACTCGTTATTGAGGTATGTGGTGCGAATGTGTGACAAGGCAGCTATATCCAATGAGTATTCCAGAGAAATCAGTGTTTGTCGATTTTTGGATGCCGCTTTTGAAATATAATCGACTAGCAACTTTTCGCTGTTATTAAGAGCATCGCTGTCATCTTTTTCCCAGTTCAATTTATCTATACGCGCAATTACCTTTGCAAAATGTATAGGACAATGTAGGGTGTTGACGACTTGGTTTATAAGTTTTTGTTTCCATTCTGGTGTGTTTTTCAAAACAGTTTCAACATTGATGCTCTCTTCGAATTTTGCTTTGCATTTTCGAAGTTGTTCAAAGTCATGAGTTGTCATCTTTTTGAAAAATTCCACAGGGATGCACAATACTTGCGAAAAAGTCTTTATCCGTTTGGCCGGAGTACCAACACTCCGTGCACGATACATTACACCAAAAGTGACATTGAGCAAAACAGCTAAATCAACAAGACTCAAGCCATATATTTTCCGTATTGCATCAAATATATTGACTTCGATAGCCTCTCCAGCTGCATCAGCTTCAAATAGTTTTTCAAATGTTGAGTAGTCTATTCTAGAATCTCGATATGGCTCTCTAATATACCAGGGAGCATTTTTTGTTATCTCTGCAAAATAGTCAAACCCTACGCTCCAATCATCACAAGAGAGGGTATCATCTGAGATGGCTTCTCCATATTTGTATGTATTACCGTGTCCTGCACATATTCCAGAAAAATTAAATTCACATGTTTTGCACTGTTTGAGAACTTCCAAAACAAGCCCCCTTTCTATAATTTATATTATACCAAAAAATTCTCTGTAAAACAACACAGAGGAGGAGAAACTATGTTGCTTATAATCTGCGAAAAACTGAATGTAGCAAAGAGTATCGCGTCGGCCCTGGATGTCACATCCAGGGCCGACGGCTATTTTGAAGGAAATGGGTATCTCATTTCCTGGTGCATCGGGCATTTGGTGGGGCTGGCAGACGCGGCCGCCTACGATGACCGATATAAAAGTGGTGGTATGAGGACCTTCCCATTCTGCCCAACCCCTTCCGCTATGTGGTGTCCGAGGAAAAGGCCACCCAATTCCACATTTTCCGATCCCCGATGGAACGCCCCGATGTGACGGAGCTGGTCAACGCCTGCGACGCGGGGCGCTAGGGCGAGCTGATCTTCCGGCTCGTCTATGAAGCCGCCGGATGTTCCAAGTCTTTCTCCCGCCTCTGGATTTCTTCGATGGAGGATGCGGCGATCCGGGAGGGCTTTGCCGACCTGCGCCCCGGCGGGGACTATGACCCGCTGTATCAGTCGGCGCTCTGCCGCCAAAAGGCAGACTGGCTCATCGGCATCAATGCGAGCCGCTTGTTTTCCGTCCTCTACCACCGCACCCTGGCGATGCTGGCCGACCAGGACAGTAAGATCGTCCTGGTCCGCAAGGAGAAATACCATCATGTGCGCTTGGCGCTGGAGGGGGCTGAGGCGGTCAGCGACCGCATTGTTTCCCCGGAGAACGCCCAGGCCATCCGGGACGCCTGCTCGGAGTTTTTCCCCGATGTTGCGGCGCGGGTGAACGATAAGGAGGTATCCGACCACCATGCGATCTTGCCGACGCTGGAACTGGAGAAAGCGGATGTGCCGGGGCTGCCTGTGGGCGAGCGTAATATCCTTCTGTTGGTCTGCTGTAAGCTGCTGTGTGCGGCGGAACCCTTTGTGTACGAGACGGTCACGGCCGCCTTTGACTGCGGCGGACATACCTTCACAGCAAAGGGAAAGCAGGTGCTTTCCCAGGGCTGGCCATCCCGGAGATATTCCGTTCCTCCCTGAAGGAGAAACCGGAGGATGAAGATACCGAGAGTGTCCTCCCGGCCTTGACGGATGGGCAGGTTTTTGAACCGGTCTCCGCCTCCATCACCGAACACTTCACTTCGCTCCCAAAACCCTACACGGATGTAATACACTTTGAGAGTAGGCAGTGGAAATATTCAAAATGCAAAGGAGCAGGATAGCAATGAAAATCAAGGATAAGAGATTTAAAATCACAGCTTTATATGAGCGACTTTCAAAGGATGATGAAGTGCAGGGAGAGTCAAACAGTATCGTCAATCAGAAGCGTATGCTGACACAGTATGCGGAACAGCATGGATATGAGAATATCGAGCATTACACAGATGATGGATGGACTGGCACTAATTTTGACAGACCCGACTGGAAGAGAATGCTTGCGGATATTGAAGCTGGCAAGGTAGGAACTGTCATTGTAAAGGACATGAGCCGTATCGGTAGAGATTATTTGCAAGTAGGATTTTACACAGAAGTCATGTTTCGGGAAAAGGGAGTACATTTTATAGCAATCTCCAATGGTGTTGACAGCGAACGTAGAGAGAGTGCAGAATTTGCTCCATTCTTGAACATTATGAACGAGTGGTATGTGCGTGATACCAGTCGAAAGATAACAGCGGTATTAAAGACGAGAGGAATGAGTGGCAAGGCACACACAAACAATCGTTGTTGCTATGGTTATAAAAAGAGTGCTGACAATCCCGATAAGTGGGAGATTGACGAAGAAGCAGCCGAAGTTGTCCGCAGAATATTTAATATGTGTCTGAATGGAAAAGGACCTTACCAGATTGCAAGGGAACTGGCAGAGGACAAGGTGGAAAGACCTGAGTATTATTTGGGTATGCGTGGCAGGGGAGCTAATGTAAAATCTTTCGACATGGAACATCCCTATGCGTGGAGAGGCGGTACAGTTAAGACCATTTTGACGAGAATGGAATACATCGGGTGTACTGTCAATTTCAGAACAAAAAAGGAGTCATACAAGGATAAGCGACCTACTAAAGTGGACTCATCCGAGTGGGTAATCTTTGAAAATACCCAAGAGCCAATTATTGATAAACATACATGGGAAACAGTGCAGAAATTGTTAGATACACCGAGAAGAATAGGAGTATTTGAGGAAAGCAATCCTCTTACCGGCAAGGTGTTTTGTGCTGATTGTGGAGCAAAAATGTATAATCACAGACACTCAAAAGGGGTATGGAAGAAAAACTATTTTAAGGCAGGGGAAATGGTATATCATGCTCCCGAGGACAGATACTCTTGTTCTAATAATGCGTTGGGAAAACAGATGTATGAGAAAGTGTGTTCCAGCCATAGCATTTCTACAAAGGCATTGAAAACGCTTGTGTTGGAAACCATAAAAAGAACTTGTGATTATGCAGTGGAGAATGAAGCAGAGTTTAGGGAAAAGGTATGTAGTATTTCCGAAGAACAGCAGGGAGAGTTATCAGTCAGACTGGAGAAAAGGCTTGCCAAAAAGCAGAAACGAGTGAGTGAAATCAATCGTCTGATAAGGAAGCTGTATGAGGACAATATCAGCGGTAAATTGAACGATAAACGCTTCAATGCAATGCTTAGTGATTACGAGTTGGAGCTTGAAGCATTAGAAGCGGATATTGACAGAGATAATGCTGAATTAGAGGGCATGAGTGCAAAGAAAACGGATGTGGATGTGTTCATGGAGCTTGTAAAAAAGCATACGACATTCGAGGAACTGACACCAGCCATATTGAACGAATTTGTTGATAAAATTATGGTTTATAAGGCAGTTGGAAGTGGTGCAAACAGAACGCAGGATGTAGATATTTATTTGAATTATATCGGCAGATTTGTAGTTCCCGAAGTGGTTGTGGAGCTGACGGAAGAAGAGAAGCTGGCAGAAGCTAAAAGGCAGGAAAAACTGGAGAAAAAGCGAGCAAGCAACCGCAAATATATGGCACGAAAAAGAGAAGAAGCGAGGAAAGCGTGGGCAGAAATAGAAGCGGAGAAAGCAAAGGCAGTAGGGCAATAATTATCGTGAATTTGCGATTGTGAAAATGGCAGACGAGGAAATTATCAAGTGAATAATAAGGAATGGTTTTGCTACGATATTTAACGAGCAAAATCAGAATAAAAAGGCATTCAAAACGGACAGTGAATATGTTTGTTGCGGATGTCTTTTTTGATGGTCTCGGCAGTGCAACCTTCCCTTCCCCTTCCTTCTCTTCCTCTTCCTAGAGAAAAAGAGAAAAAGAAAAGCAGAAAAGAAAGAACCAAAGAAAAGAATAAAATAAAAAGATAAAAAAGAGATATACCATCTCTATCTTATCCTATCCTATCCGCCTGCCTACGGCAGGCTTTATTATTTGCCCGTCAAAAGTACGAGTCTAGAGTCGCCCAAAATACGAGTCAGAGAGAAAGGAGTGGTTTAATGGGCAGTTTATCCAAGTATGAGCAGGAAACGGTCATCAATTTTAATGCAGGGGAGCAGACAGCAGTTGTTTATACCCGAGATAAGGCAGTTATGAGAAAACTTGACGCATTAGTTATCGCATTCCCAGAGGTTTATAAGCTGGTAGGCGAAACAGATATTGATAAGACCTATTCCATGCCTAAATCATGCGTTAGTTATCGTAAGCCGAGAAAACTGGATGATAAATACAGAGAACAAAAAAGAAGGCAAATGGCACAGTATAATATGCAAAGGTAAATCGTTGAAAAAATGTATGTTCAATGATATAATTCTCTCTACTGAAGGTATGTGTAAAGGAGACTAAAATGGTTAACTTGGACGCTGAGATATATGAGCACTTAAATAAACAGATAAAAATAAATGAACTCCGTTATTTATCGTCCGGCGATGATAGTGATACTTTTTTGTGTAATGAACAATATGTTGTGAAAGTTCCTAAACGAGATTCTGTTAGAATTTCTCAGAAACGAGAGTTTGAATTGTATCGTTTTTTAGAAAACTGTAAGCTATCTTATCAAATCCCTGCGGTAGTGTATCAAAGTGACCGATTTAATATTATGAAATATATTAAAGGGGAACGTATTACTTATGAGCAGTATCATAAGTTGAGTGAAAAGGAAAAGGATGCCCTTGCATATGATGAAGCGACGTTTTTGAAAGAGTTACATTCCATAGAGATTGATTGTTCTGTCAGTTTGTTTTCAGATGCTCTGGTGAATAAGAAAGATAAGTTTTTGCAAGATAAAAAATTACTTATAAGTATTCTGGAAAAGGAGCAGCTGTTAACTGATGAGATGTTGGAACATATCGAAACAATATATGAAAACATATTAAACAATGCTGTTTTATTTAAATATACCCCTTGTTTGGTACATAATGATTTCAGTGCAAATAACATGATTTTTAGAAATAATAGACTGTTTGGAGTTATTGATTTTGGCGATTTTAATGTAGGTGACCCGGATAATGATTTTTTGTGCTTGCTGGATTGTAGTACAGATGATTTCGGGAAAGAATTTGGCAGGAAGGTATTAAAATACTATCAGCATAAGGCGCCGGAAGTAGCAGAAAGAAAAGCAGAGCTTAATGATGTATATTGGTCGATAGACCAAATTATTTATGGTTATGAAAGAAAAGATAGGGAAATGTTGATTAAGGGTGTTTCTGAATTGCTACAAACACAAGCAGAGATGTTTATATTTTAGCAGGAAAAGATGATGTGAAATTATATTATGGAAGAGGTGAATTATGTTGGAAAAAAAGCGAGTTTCCTTTCGCCCGATGAATGAGGATGATTTAGTTCTAATGCTAAAATGGCTGACAGATGACCGTGTTCTTGAATTCTACGACGGTAGAGATAAAAAACATACACAGAAAACGATTCGTGAGCATTATACAGAGCAATGGGCGGATGAGATTTATCGAGTCATCATTGAATATGATACAATTCCTATCGGTTACGCACAAATATATAGAATTCAGGGGGAACTTTTCGACGAATATAATTACCATGAGACGGAAGAAAAGATTTATGCGATGGACCAATTTATCGGTGAGCCGGAATATTGGAATATGGGAATCGGTGCAGAATATTGCAGAGTAGTATGCCAATATCTACGAACGGAAATGGATGCCGATGCGGTGATTCTTGACCCACGAAAAAATAATCTACGAGCAGTACGAGCATATCAGAAGGCAGGATTTAAAATTATTAAGGAACTTCCCGAACATGAGCTACACGAGGGGAAAAAGGAAGATTGTGTGCTGATGGAATGGAGAGTGTAATGCTAAAAGATTCCCGCTTATGTAGGGTTAAATTTTCAGTTCCATAAAGCAGTTTATTTAAATATCGAACACCCAAAGGTGGCATGGAAATTAAAACCATGACCACCTTTTTTATTATACAAAATCAAGGAAAAGGAGATTGAAAATATGTTACAGAACAATGAAAAATCAGCAGAGGTTTTAAAAGCAGAGAAGATTGTGGAGCAGGCTAAGGCAAGACTGGCAGAAGCCAAGAGAAAGGCAAGTCAGCAGAAGCGAAAAGAGGAAAATCAGCACAAGTACATGATGGGTGGCATTGTTCACAAATATTTCCCAGAGTGTTATCAGTTTGATGAGCAGGAGCTGAACAGAATTATTGCTTCGGGGATGAAGTCGGAGCAGTGCCAGCGCATTATTGAAATCGTGAAAAAGGAAAGTGCTGACAAGCGTGAGAATGCAGTTGTAAAAGCTGAAAGTGAGGTGGCAGGGGATGAAGGTACTGGCAAAAGTGAAAATGCCTAAGACCAGTCAACGAGATTTTCTCGTTGCGCACAGATATACCATCTGCGATGGTATGTGCGCTCTCCGAGGGGTCTTGCAGACAGCTGTTGCCTGCCGAAGGCAGTCAAAAGGGAACACTGCGTTTTCCCTTCGGTGCAGAGGGCGCACCTACCCATTTGCATACTTTGCGTTCAGTGAAGCTCCAAAGAGCGGAGCTGCACTGCCCACAAAGTCAACCGATACCGCACAATCCACAGTATCGGTCTGCCACAGCCTATGCAGGAGAGTGAGGTGTGGCTATGGCAGTTAAAAACCTAAGTACCCGAGTTGCCATTATCGGAAGAGGTGCAAAGTGCAGAGGTGGTTCATCCGCAGTTGACAAGTCTGCATATATCAGCCGTACCACCATGTACTCTGAATATGACGGAACAACCTATTACCCGAAGTATACCGAGGATTTGGTGCATAATGAGGTCATGCTTCCGGTCAATGCACCAGCAGAATATTCAGACCCATCGGTGCTATGGAACTCCGTTGAAATGAGGGAGAGTAAATCTGCCAAAGCACAGCTGGCGAGGTCATATAAAATCAATCTGCCGAATGAGTGGAGTTATGAGCTTGCCATAGAGGTAATGAGGGATTATGTGAAAAGGAATTTTGTGGATGATGGAATGTGTGCGCAGTTTGCCATCCATGACTCCGAAAACCCGAATACGCACCAGCGCAATCTTCACTGTCATATTATGCTTACCATGCGCCCGATTTTGGAAGATGGTTCATGGGGAGATAAGCAGAAGAAGATTTATGCACTGGACGCAGACGGAAACAAGATAAGAAAAAAGAATGGGCAATATAAATGCACCACGCAGGATGTGACTGGATGGAACAGCAGGGAGAATGCCAGGAAGTGGCGCAAGGATTTAGCTGACACCATAAATGCGGTCAATGATAAAAACGGATTAAGGGAGAATTTTTGGGAGCATAGGTCATTTGCGGAGCAGGGGCTTGATACCATACCACAGATACATTTGGGAGAGAAAGCCAGTGCGCTGGAAAGGGCAGGAATACAGACAGAGAGAGGGAATGTCAACCGCAGGATAATGGAGCAGAATAAGGCTATTCTTACTGCAAAAATGCTTGTGGCAAAAGCAGAGGAACAGTTGCAGAAGCTTGTTAATTCCAAGCCAGTTGAAGCAGTACGCAATACTGCAAATGAAGTCCTTGATATGATTAGGGCAGTTGTCGGCAAAAAGGGCAGACTGGAATTGCCAGTAATCAAGAGCAAATATTTGAGGAAGATTTCTCAAAGACAGGCATTGCAGGAGCAGGAGAGAATGGAGCGTTTTGTTGTGGTAAATCAGATTGAGAGCTTTGAGCAGTTGCAGGAGTTTAAGGAACAGCGAGAGCCAGCCTATGAGAAGCTGTCAGCGGAGCGACAGCAGATTGCAGAGCAGATAGCAAGACTGGAGCAGTTGCTTGTGGCATACAGCGAGTATGAGCCTTATATCGTGTATCATAAGACAAGTAATTCGCTGAAAGGATTTGCCAAGCGTAAATATGATAAGGAGCATGAAACAGAGCTAGAGAATACGACAGTTATCGTGCGAAATTAAAGAAAATGCTGTCCTCTGATGAGAAGATTACACCGAAGAAATGGACAGCGGAAAAGACGAAGCTGGAAGAACGATTGCAGGAGAGCAATCCCGACTATGCAAGAGTGGTTACGGAGCTTGCGTCAACAGAGGTTATTGAGCATAACCGTAAAATGCTTGCAATGACCCGAGAAGCCGAGCAAAATCAACGCAGTCAGATACACAGCAGGAAGAAAAATGAACAGTCATTATAACAGCGAGAGGGCAGTTTACAAGCAATGGTTTGTAGCTGTCCTTTTTGCGTGAAGGGAGAAGAACATGGAAGAAAGCAAGAAAGTGAATACAGAGCATTTCAAGAAAAAGATAGGTAATACCACTTATCGGGTAAGAGTGCATTTTCCGCAGAATACCAAGCGGACTTTTACGGACAGCGTGAATACGCTGATTATGAATGAATGTACCAGCAAAAAGAAATAATCCACATCCTACCTTGACAAATCCTCACAGAGGACACCCTTTTGTCGGCCATGGAGAACGCAGGCAAAGAAGATATGCCGGACGAGGCAGAGCGCAAGGGCCTGGGCACCCCGGCGACCAGGGCAGCCATCATTGAAAAGCTGGTATCCGGCGGATTTGTGGAATGCAAGGGCAAGAACCTGATCCCCACAAAGGCAGGTGTCAACCTGGTCACGGTGCTGCCGGAACTGCTGACCTCTCCCAAACTCACAGCGGATTGGGAGCAGCGATTGAATGAGGTGGCAAAGGGCCAGGCGTCGCCGGAGGACTTCATGGACGGGATCGAGGCGATGGCGGCGGAGCTGGTGCGGGAAATACTCCCACATTTCCGAGGATGGGCAAAAGCTGTTCCAGCCGGAGAAGGAGATGGTGGGCCTCTGCCCCCGCTGCGGCAAGCCGGTCTATGAGGGCAAGAAAAACTTCGCCTGTTCGGACCGGGCCTGTCAGTTTGTCATGTAGAAGAATGACCGCTTTTTCGAGCAGCGTGGGAAGGCATTTACTACTAAAATCGCCGCCGCTTTGCTCAAAGATGGAAAGGCAAAGGTCAAAGGGGCTGCGATCCCTGCGTACCGGGAAACTCTATGACGGGACAATCGTTCTGACCGACACTGGCGGGAAGTATGTGAATTACCACATCGAGAAACAGGGTTGATAAACATCTGCTGGTCATCCTCATCCATGGATTCGACAAGTTTACAATTTATCTGTTTCAAAAGCCGGAACCTACAAGTATAATAAAACTGAACATTTGCAGGGGGTGGCCGTAAATGGATCAGTATATTGAACGGTTGGAAAAAGGGTTCTCGCAAGTATCCAATGGCTTCAAAAATGGAGAACAGAGAGCCAAGACCGATTTTGATACCAATGACAAATCCTATATAAAAGAACTGGCTTACGCAGCTTATCGGTCTTAGGTCTATCAGGTCAGAATGTATGGTGTCTTTCTTTTTGGACATTTATCAGAGGATGTAGAAATCCTGAATTTTATGTGGGAGAGTGTATCCAAAGACGAAAATTGGAGGGTTCAAGAGGTTTTAGCAAAGGCCTTTGATGAATTCTGCAAAAGGACCGGATTTGAAAAGTCCCTTCCAGTGATTGACTCATGACTGCAAGACAAAAATCCCAATACCAGAAGGCTTGAGAATATGGAACTCAAGGCCATATTTCAAGGAAAATCCCGAAGAAGCAATTCGAAGATTAGCTGATCTGAAAAATGATCCCAGTGAGTATGTCAGAAAATCAGTCGGTAATGCCTTGCGGGATATAAGTAAAAAACATGGTGCGTTGGTTGGAGCGGAATTAAGCGCATGGGACTTGTCATCAAAAGAGATTCACCAAGTTTATAAACTGGCAAGCAAATTTATTGAGAAATAGACCTTCCAACCAATTACTCTTCTATCAGCGATTCAAAATTATCAGCCGCTTCCCAGCGGCAACATCGAGCAGGAAACCTTTCCGGGTTTCCTGCTTTTCTTTTATCCATTTTCAGAAAGGATGATGTCTTTGAGAAACACCGAACCCAATTTCATGGAACATTTGAAATCACTGCTCCCCGCAGGCGGTAACGCAAGCGAACTGGAGGCAGCGGCCCAAGCGCTTGCCGGACTTTCCCCGGAGGACCGTGACCTCCTGGCCGCTGTCCAGGGAGTCGCCCTATCGTTTGACCACCCTAGAGCAGTTCTGGGAGTTTCCCGCAAACACCGAGTATTTTGTCCTGGAGCCCAACATCCGCAAGGTGGAGGATGTGGGCTGGCGCAGCATTTGGATGTCCTTCTGCCCTCGGAGCTGTTGGATGCCAGTGATCCCGTTCCCTTCGGCAACCACGCCATGCGGGAGGAACAGGACTGTTTTACGAGCCGAGGCTATCTCACTCTCTCCGGCGACGAGTGGGAGCACGAGCGCCCTAGGGAGAGGCAGACGGAGAAAGCTCTCCATCCGGGAGCGGCTGGAGGACGCAAAGCGGGAGTGCGCGGAACGGAAAGGCCCGGACAAGTCCACCCCGCAGCAGAACCCCCCCCGGAGCTGAGCGACTTATGAGCCGTAGCAAGAAATGGCGTTTGGAATGGGCGTTCTTCCTGGGCGAGAACGGCAGGCGCCAGTACAACAAGCTCTGCAAAGGATGCGTCCATCCCTGCAAGCAAAGTTTCCGGGCAGTGGTGGTGTCCTGTCCGCACTAACTTTCCCGCCGCTCCAAAAAGTGCAGGAATTAGGGTTCAAAATGGGCAAAGAAACCGCCTGTGGCGGCTTTTCCGTGTAGGGGCAGTATGATTTCCCGTGTGGAGCGGCAGGGCGTTTCTGCATAGGGGAAATGCCGAATTTTCACCTTTTGCAAATAAAACGAAAGCGCCATCATCGGATGTTGTCCGGTGGTGGCGCTCCTTTTTTGTTAGCTGTGAACTACGGTATACGGTAATGAAAACACCTCTTTTATTGTGTCAGTGCGGAGGAAGAGATATAATATACGAAAGATTATCTTACAAACTAAATTGCAAAACCCTTGTTCAATGTAGATTTATATAACATGTTAGAAATAGTGTATAATTTACGGTTTTCAAATTTATAGGGCGTCTTCAACGAAAAGCAAAAAAGAGGTTATCAACATGGGAAAGAAAAAGAAAGAAAGAACAAATAAGAAGCTTGCTGCTAAAGTTAATCTTCAGGAATTGCAAGAATCAAGAAACGGAGGTCAAGCTGCATTGAGGGGCTATTCTTATCAATTCTTGTATTCGTGCAATTTGATATTATCTTCTGACGCTGATACAGTTTTTATTCTCGAAGGAATTGAAGATGTCGATGCTATAAAATGCAGTGATGGCCGTAAAACAATTACACACATCCAGGTAAAATACTCTACTCAGCACCAGGATGCCAGCTTTATGGATAGTGTGTTGAAAAACTATCTCGAGGCATATCTAATTGATAAGGATAGATATTTTAAATTAGTGTATGATTTTTCGGTTGCATCCGGAAATTTAAGGAAACTGTTTTTGGGAAATCTTGATAAAAACTCAAAAGAGTTTTGGAAGACTAAAATTGATAATATTAAAAATGAAACTGCTTCATGGAATTGGAGTGATTTCAATTTCGAAGATTTTATGCATCGGTTATCTTTCATAAATGTTAAAAAGGACTCTCTGAGAAAAGTATTGAGGATTTTTTGATAAAGAATTTTGAAATTGAAACCGATAATATTTCTTTGTTTGCCAATGGCATCAAATTGCTGTGCCTTGACAAAATGGAGAGCCGTGCCAAAGTAACACGTAGTGAGATAACTCAATGCATAGAAAAAATAAAATTTGATGTAAGTAAAGGACCACAAAATCCAGCTCTACGCTTGGATTCAAAGGCTTCAATTTTCTAGATCTGATGAATATTCTTCAGAATACTATGAAGGTAAAAAAGCCACCCCTTCAGATATTGCAAACAATCTACCGGTGATGCGCCCAGTTGTCGAAAATGAAATTATTGATTCTATCGCAAAAAATACAATCACTATTATAAAAACATCTAGCGGTCAAGGTAAAACCACGCTTGCGTTGAGGGCAATGTCCTTGTTAACTGGAGAATACACACCATATCAAATTACAAGGTGTAACGAAGATGCGGAGTTAGGGCATATCGTTGAGTATTTTCGTATGCGTACACGAATAGGTGAAAAGCCACTTATTTTACTTGATAATCTTGATGCCCATTTAAGCGAGTGGAATTTGTTAGCTCAACTCATGCAAACAAGCGTCACCTACCATTATAAACTCCTCGTTACTTCTCGTGAAAATGACTGGTACAATTATGGCGGTGACATAAGCACTCTTCGTCATTTGCAAGTTATTAAGCCTATTCTAAGCGAAAAAGAGGCCGAGGACATATATAATACTCTCAAAAAAGAGAAAAAGCTTCATGAAGATATTGCAGATTGGGAAAAAGCGTGGTCAAAGATCGGAGATCGCCGCCTTCTCATTGAATATGTATATCTTTTGACTCACGGTGAAATGATTGCTGAACGAATCTCTGCGCAAATGAAACAGATTGGCAACTCATCGGCAGGAGGCACGAAACTTGAAATTTTAAGAAAAGTTTGCTTTGCTGATATTTGCGGTATTAAACTTGAAACCAAGTCTCTAATTAGCAGCATAACATCTAAAACAGACTCGGATATTGGTGAAATACTTAAAAGCTTAGCTGATGAATTTCTAGTACATATTAGCTCGGAGGGTGACTATATCGAGGGATTGCATCCTGTACGCTCGCAGCATATTATTAATCGATTGCATGAATATATTTCTCTCGATGAAACAGCTCTTTCTATCGCAAAGATTGCATCTGTTTCAGACATATCAGTTTTGTTTTCTCACTATCCGGAGTTCGATTTAGACAAGGATAGATTTTACGCTAACATTGTTGATATGTGGCTGTATGGACCAGATTTATCACGCTTCGTTCAAGCAATTCGAGGTGCTTTTTCGGGAAGTGTAATGCAGTATTTTCAAACTCACAAGGCATTATTTGATGACGCATATGAGCACGGCGGATTAATGCTTGTAGCAACAGATCTTTGCCCCTTTACAAAATTTAAAGACTATGAACATGAACTGAATACACTTGAAAAAATGTCCGAAATGATGCCGGATAATACTAATATCCAGCACATGATTAAACTATGTGATTCGATTCCGAAATTTAGAGCTTCAAAAACTGACATCTATTGCTTGTGCTCTGCCCTATATTTTAAATTAAAGGAAATTGATTTTACACACATCAGAGATTTTGAATCATATGCAGTTATTGTGGATTGGCTTTACAATATTGATCCCTCAATGAATTTATCATCAAAAATTTCTCTGAATGATCTTTGGACCCAGGCCGAAAACCACTCTATTAAAACTGTATCATCATTAATGTATTCATCTTTTTGTGGAAATGAAAAAGAATACAGCAAGTTTGTTAAAAACAATTTTCCGAGAATCATTAGCTATCTCAAACATAAAACCAACTCTCACAAGATTCAAGTAAGTGACGATAATAAAGAAATAAAGGTCGAGTATTTACTTAGAGCAAGCGATCTTACAAAAGGCAATAATGAAAGTGTTACGAGGCTGACCGATATATGTCGTGCCCTTCCCATCTTTGAAACGTATTGTTCAGACGCAATCAAACCGCAAATCGATTTATTGGCAAGCTATCAAATTCCAAATGATACACATAAAGAAATGCCAAAAAGAAACATAATTATAACGTTCCATCAAGAGTTTAATGGTCTATGGTTAAGAACTATAGAAAGCAATTATGAGTTTGACACAGTATATGCATGGATTGATCATTGGCTTGATGTTCGTAAATATGCGTGTGATTTAATGGCTGCGAGTTCCGCATGTTTACACAAATTATTGGGTAAACGGAAACTTGGTGATACTGCTAGTCTATTTGACACCTTACATAATCGCTATAACAGTATAATGGTCGCACATTTGTCATATCCTAGAGAGCACCGCCCGTTTGAAAAGGAACCGGAATTACCGACATTGTTTAATAAAGCAAAATGGAATTACTTTGATGGGATTCAAAATTTTGCAAACCAATTAATTGGTTTTATTAAAAAAGAGGAAAATGCGAAGCGCCTGGCAATTTATAATTTAAAAACAGCATTAGTGGCACTATATAATGTTCAGAAATTTTTTAATGATATTACACTGGATAGCGACCTTCAAAGTAAACATATAGAACTATGTGCCCATGAAGAAAAAGTCATTTTTGAGACTTATATGTGTTGTGAATACTATTTATCTCATATACCTGATGCCAATTATAATAAATATCAAGTTAAAAGTTGGTTTTCATCATCCCGAAAAGCAGAAGTAGAGAAAGTGAATAGTGCTATGACAGATTTAATGGTATCATACGATGCCGTTCTACCTATAAGCGCATATCATGACAATATATTTGCGTGCTATCCAATATTGCTAAAAAATTTTGATCCAACAGATGAGGAGATGATAAACGATTTCTTAATTACCGCTATTCCATTTGCGAAATCTCCTTATGATTATTTGCTTTTATTGATGATAAACGATACTGGTGAAGTTATTCCGAATGCAATCAAGTTTCCCAAAAAGGCATTTCAATATCTCTACAATGCCATAAACTTAGGTCTCGAAGAAAAAATGGATCCTTTAGCTTCGCCATATCCTGTCGAGGTGACTCAAGAACTAGTAAAATGTTTCGATGGAGAGTACATACTTCAAGAAAAACAACCAACAAATATCGGGCTTAGTTGTATAGCTGATATGGGTGAAGAATTGTGGATGTATTCGAAAAATCGGGAGCTTCTTGTTGACGAAGAAGACAAGCAATATCTTTCCGAAAACCTCAATGAAATAAAAAAGCGAATTGATGTAATGATAAAATACATAGAAACAAATGCAAGTGCAGATATATTATCAGTGGCGAAAAAACTGTGCTCTACTGTTTATCATGGTGATTCATTTGATGATGAAAAATACAATGAATTGATATCCTATATTCAAACAGTAGGTTCCTGATTACATGCACGCAATGTCAAATTGTTCATACCCCTATGTGGTAAGATAGTTGTCAGTTCTCCAAAAACGAAATATTATGATATTCTATAGAAAAGAAGGGGATGCAGAAATGCGATATATTATTTAGCCGTGAAACTTCTCGTTATGTCCATAATATATGTCTACGGAACTACACTACCCCTAGATTTATCTCTGAAAAAGTGTGCCAGCTTTTCGATTTTATTCTCGTTCGAATTCTTTTTCCGCTTTTCTAATTTGATTCTCATTGCACAACATATTTATATTTTTTCGGAGTTTATCATACTCACTTTCCTCCCGCTGTATCTTCCGAAGTTCCGCTTGCAAGGCAGTCTTGCGGGCAGAGAGTCCGTCCAGTTCCGCTTTCAGCTTTTCGGAGGAAGGAAGTTTAGTGAGCCCGGCCTTCTTGATCTCCCTGGCTGCTGCCTCGAACAAGATGATCTCACTCTCAAACCCACGCAGGAATTTTTCCTTGTCCCTTGAGGTCTTATAGCGATCATAGACGGGCTTCAGCTTTCGGTAGGTGTCGATCTGCTTTCCCAGGAGGGCAAGGTCGGCAATCCGTTGTTCCGTATCCCGCAGGCTTTCCCTGGTACGGATGGAGGCGGTGGAAACGGCGTCGCATCGTTCCACCAATTCCTCATAGCTGCCGATGCCGTGTTCGGTGAGAAAATTCATAGTGGCGGCCGCCCGTTTCAGATTCTCAATGGTCGTCCACCGCTGGTATCCGGCGCTCTGCCGGGCCTTGATATTGTTCTGAATGTCAATGAGCAGGCTAATCTTCCCGTTGCGCTGCCGGGCTGTCTGGATGGCCTGGGGCCTCCGGCGATGCGAGAGGCAACGGCTTCTTCCGTGTAATCGGCGCCCAGAGTTTTGAGCCGGGTAAACCGCTCCTGATCTGGCGCCCTGGCGGAGACATACTTTCCCCGCTTGATTTCATATCCTTCCCGCTGTAACCGGGCAAGCAAATCATCCAGGCTGGAGGACACGGGGATCAGCCGGTTGATGGCGGCTTTCAGCTTTGCCTTGTAGCTGGTACCGTTCTGTGCGGCCTGATGCTCAATGTAGCTCTTGCCCTTGTCCCGGCCTAGGACGATGACGGACAGGCCGTGTTCTCGACACAGCCGGTCACTGGCCCGGCGTATCTCGTGGTAGCTGCGCTTGTTGGAATGGTAGTGTTTGTGGTCGGTAAAACTGACCGCATTGAAAATCAGACGGTTATGAATATGCCCCTTATCAATATGGGTGGTAAGTACAAACTCGTACTTGCCACCCAATATTTCTTTTGCCAGTTGTATCCCAATCTCATGGGCTTTCTCTGGCGACACCTCCCCAGGCTCAAAGGCTTGTATCACATGGCGGCCCAGGTGCGTGCCCTTGTCGATGGCATGGCGGCGCGTCCAGCTAAACTCAATGTCGGCGGTTTCGGCGGCGCAGCCAAAAGAGGACACCAGCAGCTTCCCGTCCGTCTTGTCAGGGTTGCAGATATAGTCAATGGCCGCTTTCAGCGTTGACTTAATAGGATGCGTCTTTGTAACTGCCATATCTGATCCAGCCTTTCCCGGATTTCCTCCATGTCGGCCTGATAGGTGGGGCCTCTGGCGTTGACCCGCTTGGCGATCTGATTGATGTTCCGGCCAATGGCGGACAGGAGTTTGTTCATCTCCTTGATGTCCCTGGTGTCCACATAGATGATATATCCGTCAATCGCCATCTTCCGTAGGTAGGCACTGATCCGCTTTGTCTGGAGCTGGACCATCTTCTGTTCAATCAGGCTTCGTTCTTCTGCCGTCACCGGACAGCGCAGGATGATGGAGCGTTTGCGATTTGCCATAGGGCGGCACCGTCCTTTCTGTATAAGGGTTTGGGAGCATCCCAACAAGCAATTTTGTGTTTAGGGGCAAGGGGCGCCCAAAAGTCAAAATTCGCAAGTATGGCCACACTTGCTGTGCTTGCTCTACGCTCCTTCCCCCGTAAATACAATGCCGGAAACACCTTCATCCGCCCACAAAATCCCGGATTTTCAAAAAGAAAAGGGCAGCATAGCTGCCCTAAAAACGAAAACGGAGGATGCTTTACGCACCCTCCGTTTCATCCGCTGATTCTTTAGTTTTCAGCGCCCCGTCAAGCGCACCCTCGATGGCGGTCAAATACTGCTCCGGACAGAGTTTCAGTTTGTGGCTGATACGCTGCCGCTGTGCACTTCCCTCCCGCATGACCTCTGGATTGAAGTACCGTTCTACGGGAAGTCCACATACTTTGATAAGCTGTATGATAACCGGCAAGCTGGGGATCGTACCCTCGTTCTCGATATTTGCGAGCTACCGGGAGTCGATGTTGACGATCTCCGCCAATGTCCTGCGCGATAGATGCTTTGCGCTCCGTGCAGCTTTTACATCGGCACCGAAAGTTTCAAAACCAGGGCAATCTTTGATATTCGCCATATTGCATCACCCACTTACATTGTATAGTTCATATTTTGTCCGTGGAATGTTGCTATATGCTATAATTCTACATTTTATAATTCGTTATTTTGGCCGCAAGAGAAGCAGGCGAGGCATTGACTTTATTGTGATGATAGTGTATAGTGTGTATTATAGAACAGCACATAAGAACAGGAGGTGATAGTCCTGTGAAGATCGTAATCTCAAATACTTCTGATACCCCCCTATACCAGCAAATCAAAGATCAGATTAAAGATGCTATTTTGAAAGAGGAATTGGTGGAAGGTGATCCTCTTCCGTCCATCCGCACCTTTGCGAATGACCTGTCTGTAAGCGTTCTAACAATACGACGGGTTTACGAAGAACTGGAGCAAGAGGGATTTGTAACCAGCCAAGTTGGTATAGGAACCTTCATATCAACAAGCAATCTTGAGTTGTTGCGGGATTCCAAACGCCGACTCGTGGAACAGAAGATGCAGGATATGATTCAAACAGCGAAATCACTTAAAATCACAAAAGAAGAACTGAACATGATGATGGATATTTTGTATGAGGAGGTCTAATATGCAGCCGCTTTTAGAGGTGGAAGGTCTTAAAAAGACATATCCCGGTTTTCAGTTGAATGGAGTGTCCTTTTCAATTTATGAAGATTGTATCACAGGTTTTATCGGTGCAAACGGCGCTGGAAAAACTACTACCATACGCTCCATTCTTCACCTAATCTCACATGAGGCTGGCACCATAAAATTTAAGGGTAAAGACATATCGAAAACAGAAAAATCTTTCAAAGATTCTATTGGAGTCGTCTTTGATGAGGGATTCTTCTATGATGAATTAACCTTGACCCAGATGAAGAACTTGATTGCTTCTTCCTACTCCCATTGGGACAACGGGGCATATACGCATTACTTAGATGCTTTTTCTCTTAGGCCCGATCAGACCATTTCTTCTCTCTCTCGTGGCATGAAAATGAAGTTCTCATTGGCATTGGCGCTGTCCCACCATGCAGAGCTGCTGATTATGGACGAACCCACAAGTGGCCTTGACCCTCTGGTGAGAAAGCAATTCATTGAAATCTTGAAAGAATTCATGGATCAGGGCGGAAAGGCTGTATTCTATTCCACGCACAACACTTCTGATTTGGATAAAGCTGCGGATATGCTGGTGATGATCGACAACGGCAAAATTCTGTTCGAAGAAGATAAAGATATGCTGTTGGAAACCCATCGGCTCGTAAAAGGAAAGGGCCTGTTGCCCGCCGAAACCGAAAAGCTGTTCTTGAAAGTGGAGCAAACGAAATACGGTTTTACGGGAGTTACCAACCAAGTGGAAGAAGCAAGGAGGATATTCCCGGATGCTGTATTTGAACGAGTGACGGTCGAGGACATCATGCTTTCTCACATGAAGGAGGGTGAACCCGCATGATTTTACAACTGTTGAAGAAGGATTGCATTATTGCAAAGAACTATGTGGCTGCGGTTATTCTCATTGGGGTGGGCCTGCCGGTGCTCTTGGTCTGGAAACAACCTCAAATGCTTGAAGTGTTTGCACTTCCGGGAGCTGTCTTTATCTCTTCTGTTGCGTTCAATCTTGCGGTTTCCGAAAAGGAAAATATGTACCCTAAAGCAACGGCGCTGCTTTGTGCCACCCCTTATAACAGAGAAAAACTTGTAGAGGAAAAGTATCTGCTCTACTTTTTAATTTACCTTTATTGCTGTGTGGTATTCCGGATCGAAATGCAAGTTATTCCCCAGCTGTCTGCTGTCGATTTCGTGCGGTCTGTTGTCGTTGTTTTTTGGATTCAGGTTATTTGTATGGGCATATTTCTTCCCATTCAATACCAATTCGGATATGAAAAAACAAAACTGTTAGCGATGCTGCTGGTTGTTGCTGGTCCTGTACTTATGAGCGTGGCTAATTCTGTCGTAGTACCGGCCACAGTTACCCAATCGTTCTCTGCCGTTCCTGGTGCAATGTATATCGTGCTCTGGATGATCGGGGGCGCACTTTGGCTTTTCTCGATGTTTGTATCCAAGAAAATCTTTTCAAGTATTGATCTGTTTTGAGGGTTTGGCATGGGTGAAACTCAATGGATTATGTGTCCCGTGTGCGGCAGTAAAACACGACTGCGTATTCGATATGACACGGTGCTTGAACGGTTTCCGCTGTATTGTCCGAAATGTAAACAGGAAACGCTAATCAGTGTACGACAACAAAATATTTCAGTTATTAAAGAGCCAGACGCTAAGACGCAGAGCCGATAACGCTGAGGTAAAACCTCGTAAGTTATCGGCTCTGTTTTTATATTCTCCATGATCTGTCCGGCGGCAGAAAAGAAAAAACCGCCACGGGGCAGTCGGTTTTCTGCGCGCAAAAGCACTTTCTTCACGGCGCTTCGATTCGAGCCGCCGTTTTTTCTTTGTCCTGACAGCTTCCACGGCGGCATAGAAGGAGGATGCCGCTATGCTGCGCCGGATACTATCCCCGCCTGATCTGACAAGGACTAACCGCTCAAAAAAAGCCCGTTCCAGTCGGCGGAGATGTTCGGCCATGAGTATGAACTATACCATGTAAACAATTTACTATTGCGCCCGGTGGGTCTGTGACCTGCCGGGCGCTTTTTGTCGTTTCCTGCGGTCGGGATAGCTGGCCGTTGCTTTTCCCAAATTTTCTTCAAAAGGAGGCGTTTAGCGGGCAGAACACGCTCTCGCAGGATTGGTAGTAGCGGAAAGGGAGAGAACTACCTGATCCTCCCATAGAAAAGGGGTGAAACTGATGGAATCTAACCCCCGCGACTATGGCGAGCAATGCCGGTTCGATGCTTTTTGCAAGAAGGTATTGCGAAACGAGGCCAGGGCCTACCTGCGGAACATGAAACGCCAAAGAGAGCGTGAAGCCTTCTTTAGCGACTTGTCCCAGGCGGAACTGGACAAGCTCTGCGTCGTGGATCGTTACCCCAGCGACAGCATTGTGTCCTCGTCGCACGGCTACGATCTACATATCGACAACAAGATTGCTAATAAATCACAGAAAATAAAACTTTCCTTTTAAGATAGTGGAGTTTTTACTATTTGTCCCGTCCAAGCAGACGGATCATTCTATAGTATTAGGAGTATTAGGGGCTAGAGCGATCATCTTGATATATCTCAACGTGTTGGAGGAGTACCTATTATGCAGAAGATTAACGCGTAAACAGGGGGATAAATGGCCTATGTTCTTTTTTGATCCCTGTCCGCATATAAGTGTACAGGCAATCAAAAACAGGGGGATGGGAGAATGGATGAATTTTATTATGATGAAGAATATCAAAGGGATCTACACGATGTTGGACAGACATCGGAAGAGCGAGGGCTATACGATTCCTTGGAAGAATCACCGAAGAAAAAAGCGAAACGTGCCAGTTCTTGGCTATTGACCGTTGTACAAGTGTCTGTATGTGGAGGATTAGTTGTGGCGGCATTGGTACTGAAGGTATTTGGTGGGGAACTATATACCAATGTGCGAGATTGGTATGTTAAAAATATTAACAATTCGATTGTAGCAGAGGAGCAGGCGGAATCAATTCCGAACCAAGGTGTTGGAATTTATGCCGAAGGCATCCTCTGCACCGGAATCATCGGAAGTGGAGAGCAATGAGGTCTCCGAAACGGAGAGTACATGACCTTTTCAATTGGAGGATGTCGCGTAACAATTAGCTTTCTTTTTGTGGCGGTGCTTGCTTTTTTTCTATTGTTGGATACCAACGGAATGGCTATTCCAGGAATTGTAGCTGCAGCTCTGCACGAGGGTGGACACCTGGCTGTCCTGTTAGCAGTCAGGTGTCCACCTAAGGCAATCCGACTGACTCCTTTTGGGGCAGAAATTGTACGCCAGGGAGAACCACGCGGTTATTTAAGAGAGGCAGCCGTAGACCTCGCTGGACCCTGTGCCAATCTGATGACTTTGGGAGGATGCTTGTTGGCAGGTGCTGGTACAGGGAAATTTGCGGCGGCCAATCTTTTGATCGGCTCCATGAATCTTATGCCAGTGGACCCACTCGATGGAGGGCAAGCATTACACGCCATACTCTGCTTGCGGTTGCAGGAGGAAACTGCTGAACGTCTGGTGACGGTTATTTCGATCTGTACATTACTTCCGCTAGCGGTGGCTGGATTCCTGTTGCTGCTTCGTTCGCGTTATAATTTCTCGCTGTTACTGGTGGGATGTTATCTGATGCTGTTGCTTTTACTTAAGAAGCACCGTTTTTGCGGCTTAAGTAATTTACGATGATTTTGTGTTATCCTGTGGATGGCGCTGCAATGAATAACGCAGTTGCTGTCCACAGGCTGTAACAGAACGATCAACCCGCTATACGCTCTAGTAGAAAATTTTTGTGTATAGGTTTATATATCGCGGTATAGATCTTGACAAATATTCCAAAAATACGTATAATGTTCTATAAGGTTAGCGATTGCTAACTCTAAAACAATAAATCATAAAGGAGGCTTTTATATGTCCATGATCCAAAAGGAAGTCACGACTTTCGGTGCAAGCGTACCAAAATAATGCATTTCATACGGTGACAAAACAAGATATTCTCGGGAAGTGGAGCGTCTTTTTCTTCTATCCTGCAGATTTTACCTTTGTTTGCCCTACGGAACTGGAAGATTTGGCGAACAAATATGAGGAGTTTAAAGCTGTGGGCTGTGAAATATACTCGGTCTCCTGTGATACTCATTTTGTACACAAGGCTTGGCACGATGCCTCTGACCGTATCAAGAAGATTCAGTATCCTATGTTGGCCGATCCGACGCATGCTTTGGCAAAGGATTTTGAAGTATATATTGATGCAGATGGCGTTGCAGAACGCGGTAGCTTTATTGTAAATCCAGAGGGAAAGGTTGTAGCGTATGAAGTGATTGCGGGCAATGTTGGCCGTAATGCGGACGAGCTGTTCCGCCGCGTACAGGCGAGTCAGTTTGTCGCGGAACATGGAGACGAGGTTTGTCCGGCAAAGTGGCAACCTGGTGCAGAAACGCTCAAGCCGAGCCTGGATTTGGTAGGGCAACTGTAAATTATGGCAGAGATGAATATAGACAATCTGTATGACGTTGTTGTCATTGGCGGCGGTCCTGCTGGATTGACGGCCGCTCTGTATTTGGCCCGCGCCCGATACCGTGTGTTGGTGATTGAAAAGGAACGTTTTGGTGGACAGATTACCATCACTTCCGAGGTGGTCAATTACCCCGGCGTGGCACGCACCAGTGGAACAGAGCTCACAGAGACGATGCGTAAGCAAGCGCAAAGCTTTGGAGCAGAGTTTTTATTGGCTGAGGTAGAGCGTTTGGAATTGGATGGCGATGTCAAAACCGTCCAGACAAGCCGCGGAGCACAGAAGTGTTTTGGAGTTCTCTTGGCCACTGGCGCACATCCCCGCATGGTTGGGTTTGCGGGTGAAGAGGAATTCCGCGGGCATGGTGTGGCTTACTGCGCGACGTGTGACGGAGAATTTTTCACGGGAAAAGAAGTCTTTGTAGTGGGGGGCGGATTTGCCGCTGCTGAAGAGAGCGTTTTTCTTACGAAATATGCGCGGCATGTCACAATCCTGATCCGTGAGGAAGATTTTACCTGCGCCAAAGCGACGGCAGATGCGGCGAGAAGCAATGAAAAAATTACGGTCCTGACAAACACACAGGTGGAATCAGTATCCGGAGACGCCTCTCTGCGGATTCTTCGCTATCGTAATTCCAAAACGGGAGAGGTAACAGAGTACCGGTCCCCGGAAGGGGAGACCTTTGGCGTATTTGTATTCGCCGGGTACGAACCCTCCACAAGTCTGGTTAAGGGGATAGCCGAACTGAATGAGCAGGGATATGTGGTCACCGATTCACAACAAAAGACCAATGTGGATGGCCTCTATGCGGCGGGAGATGTATGCATCAAAAGCCTGCGTCAAGTTGTCACTGCAGTAGGTGATGGAGCTCTTGCCGCAACGGAGTTGGAAAAGTATGTGGCAGCAATGCAGCGAAAGACGGACCTGCATCCAGTTCCTCCGGTGACAAGAGTTTCGAAGGCAGAGCCGGAGAAAAAAGGACCTGCAAAGGACGAAGGCCTGTTTTCTGAAGAGATTCGAGTACAGTTGGATGCTGTGTTTTCAAAGATGGCCCAACCGCTGCTCTTGAAACTCTATCTGGATGAGCGTCCAGTTTCAAAAGAACTGGAGCAATATATGACGGCCATGGCAGCGTTGACGGACAAGCTTTCTGTGGAAACAGACCGGCAGGCGGATACTGCGCAAGAGCGCCCCTGTGTCCGTGTCTGCAAAGCGGATGGAACAGAAACTGGATTGGCATTCCATGGAGTGCCTGGAGGCCATGAGTTTACCTCGTTTGTTTTGGGATTGTACAATGCTGCTGGTCCAGGACAGGCGCTAAATCCGGAGACCAAGGAAGAAATCCAAGCAATCTCTCAACCGGTTTCTATGAAAGTTTTGGTCTCCCTTTCCTGCACAATGTGTCCAGAACTGGTCACTGCGGCTCAAAGAATCGCCTCTTTACACCCTCAGGTGACCGCTGAAGTATATGACCTTAACCATTTTTCGGAGTTAAAGGACCGTTATCAGGTGATGAGTGTGCCTTGCCTGGTTGTTAATGACACGCAGGTGTCGTTTGGAAAGAAAAATATCCGCCAGTTATTGGAGCTCCTACAAGAGAAATAATCTATATGGTCAATGGACTTTTGCATAGTGCCGCCTGGCCCCGTAAATCTGGGGTTGGGCAGCCCTTTTAGCCTCCAATCCGTTTTTCATGACCCTTGTTGAAAAAAGGTGCGGCCATAGAAGCGAGAAATATGTAGATTTTACGCCCGTGTGGCATTCGCTTCTGCGAAGGCTGCTTGGACAAACGGGCGGCTTAACAGTACACCACTTCTGCTACGTTTTTTGCTACTTTTGAACGCCAAGTGAGGCTCTGAAATGCCGGGTTATGCGGGGTGTCTTCCGAAACGCAAAATGCCGGAACTGCTTGATATTCCAAGCAGTTCCGGCCATTGCGAAGATTCGAAAAGATAATTAGAAATCGGGAAAACTTTTTATAGAAAATATAGGTCAGTAGAAAGATTTCGAATCCTTCTCGCTCTGCTGTGCAGGAGGACAACAGAAAATGATGATATTTTGATGGGTCATTTGGCTTTTTTGTCGTAAACCCAAGAGCAACTGCCTTTGTCTGGGGAAAGGAATCGATTATACATGGTATGGTTTTCCATAGGCGATCAATGCGCCACCCTTTTGGACCCCAAGGGAATGGGTAAAATATAGGACAACGCCATCAAAGTTTGCGCGGTAGTCGATGGTTTTACCATACCGGTCTACCAATTTTCCCAGCAGCTCTCCGCGGCGGCATGGAGAATCAGGCGTTTTGTAACAATACCAAAATCCATCTTCCGGCGCTTCTTCATAACGCACCTGTTCCAGTTCGACGGAGGGGGAGGTTATCGGAGAGGCAGGACCTATTCCCAGGAACCCCATAAGCTCATAGATGTTCTGTTTACAAGCCGCCACTTCATCCGAATGCCAGGTTCCCCCGCCGCCGCGTTCCACCAAGAGGGAAGGAATCTGTAGCTGCGCCGCGTAGCTGTAGAGGCCGTTTTTGGCAACAGATGGAACCCGATAAGACAGCGAAAGACAGGAAGCAGCACGGCGGGCCTCTCTTTCTATTTTTTTGCCGGCTCCAACCGGAAAGAACACCAGAGGAGTCATAGACTCACCACTTCCACCGCCGTGCAGATCGAGTAGAAAGTCCGCTTCCTTATAGAGAACCTGTTCCAAAGCATAAGCCATTCGCTGGGTGACGCCCCCCTGAGCAGAACCCGGAAAACAGCGGTTCAGATTGTTTCTGTCTGCGGGAACCAAGTCTGTTCCGGCATAAAATCCCGCTGCGTTAACAAGGGGAACGAGCAGAACGCGGCCGAAAAGTTCCTGGGGCCGGAGTTCTTGAAGGATTTCTGTACAGCTTGAATGCCGACGTATTCACAGCCGTGGACCCCAGCTGTAACGACAAGCGTTTTTCCGGGGAAAGCCCCCTGTACAATCACCGCTTCGATAGCATCCGCGTCGGGGACAGGAATCAAAAAATGTTTCTGTTCCCCAGGGGAACAGTTGAGAGAAAAATCCATAGTGGTTTCCTTTCCAGCACACAGGAACATAAAGAACTAACGCGCTTTTGCAATTGAGTTTGTTTTTGCTAACCAAAGGATAGCATAGCGGATTTTGGTGGAAAACGCAAGAGATTGAATTCCTATGCGGATCGATCTTTTTCGCAAAAGGATGCGTATGAGAGCTTAGTTCGTTTTAACAGGAAGGATGGTGCGAATCCAAATGAAAGAAAAATCTTCAAAAAGGGCTTGAAAATACCCTAAGGGGGTATTATAATAGAGGTAAATTCAAAATACCTGTAGGGGGTATTTGAAAGGGGAGATTTCCATGGACCGTCAACAAGGTTCTTTGCAACCACCCAACGAAACGATGGAATGTGGTTGTCATTATAAAGCAACGCCTCGTGGGGATATGGAATTACGCCAACTGCAAAACCGTCTAAAACGAATGATTGGGCAGCTCAATGGAATTGGAAAGATGCTAGAGGATAACCGTTACTGCGGTGATATTCTGGTACAGGTTGCAGCAGTTGAAAGTGCTCTTCAGGCGTTTGGTTATCTTGTTTTGCAAGATCATCTGGAAACCTGTGTAGTAGAAGAAATTCGCAAGGGCAATACACAGGTGGTGGATGAAGCGTTGGAATTAATCAAAAAGCTGAAATAGTGAAGGGAGGAAGAACCTGTGAAAACAGAAAAATATACCGTCACCGGTATGACCTGTGCTGCTTGCCAGGCAAACGTGACCCGGTGTGTGCAAAAACTGGAAGGCGTCGAGGATGTGAATGTCAGTTTGCTGGCAAACCAGATGACTGTCATCTACGACGAAGCCCAGCTAGAACCGAATGAGATCATTTCGGCTGTTCAAAAGATCGGTTATGGTGCGGCGTTGCCAGAGCAGGCAGGCGCAAAAGATAACAGCTTCCGGAGTGAATGGCAGGCCAGGAAAGACCGGGCGGAGGAGAATCGAAAAAGCATGAAGCGCCGGTTGGTGTCTTCGATTGTTTTATTGATTCCATTGATGTATATTGCGATGGGACCGATGATGTATCTGCCGGTTCCCAGCATTTTTGTTGGAATGGACAATGCCCTAATTTCGGCTCTGACACAGTTGTTGATTACCATTCCGATTCTTTTTATCAACCGGCATTTTTTCCAGAATGGGCTGAAGTCACTGTTCCACAGAGCCCCCAATATGGATTCTTTGGTAGCGATTGGTTCAGGGGCGTCCCTTGTCTACGGTATTTTTGCCATGTTCCGTATGGCCTATGGTTTTGGTCATGGGGATATGGCAGTAGTACATGAATACGCGCATGCGCTGTATTTCGAATCTGCCGCGATGATTTTAACCTTGGTGACAGTTGGAAAATATTTGGAAGCAAAATCCAAGTCCAAGACCTCGGATGCGCTTGGAAAACTGGTGGATCTTGCGCCCAAAAATGCTGTGGTTATCCGCGGCGGCGTGGAACAGACGATCCCTGCGGAACAGGTCATCGCGGGAGATATCGTAGTCATCCGACCGGGTGAAGGGATTCCTGTAGATGGGGTTGTGACCGAGGGGCACGGCTATGTGGATCAAGCGGCGATCACGGAGAGAGTATTCCAGTTGAGAAAAATCCCGGCGATCCGGTGATCTCAGCAACCATCAACAAGAATGGAACCTTTCGCTTTCAAGCGTCCAAGGTGGGAGAGGACACGACATTATCGCAGATAATCCGCCTAGTTGATGAGGCGGGGAATTCCAAGGCGCCGATTGCGCGTCTGGCGGATAAGGTCAGTGGTGTATTTGTGCCAACCGTGATTGGAATTGCCATAGTAACGGCCATTGTCTGGCTCCTCATGGGTCAGAATTTTGAATTTGCGCTATCAAATGCTATTTCTGTCTTGGTGATCTCCTGCCCCTGCGCATTGGGGTTAGCTACGCCGGTTGCCATCATGGTCGGGACTGGAAAGGCTGCTGAGATGGGAATTTTGATTAAATCTGCGGAAAGCCTGGAAAATCTTCATGCGGTGGATACAATCGTGCTGGACAAAACAGGAACCATCACCTCCGGACACCCGTCGGTCACCGATGTGGTTGTCATAGATTCCCATATAACGGAACAGACTTTGTTGGAGGAGGCAGCAGCGGTCGAGACCGGTAGCGAACATCCTTTGGCGCAGGCAATTGTGGAATATGCCAAGCAAGTGGGAATATCCATCCCGAAAGCAGAGACCTTTGAAGCACAGGCTGGACGTGGAGTCAAGGCAACGGTCCGCGGGCATGCCTATCTTGCAGGAAACACGGCATTTATGGAAGAAAGCCACCTCTTGGCAGCGGATGTCCGTGCCCAAAAAGTTCGGGATGCAGTGAAAAAACTGGCAGAGGAGGGGAAAACCCCACTCCTTTTTGCAAGAGACGGGACGATCGTGGGAATTTTCGCCGTGGCAGATACCATCCGTGCATCCAGCCGTGCTGCAATTCAGCAGTTCTCAAAGATGGGGCTGCATGTCGTTATGTTGACCGGGGACAATCGTGTGACGGCAGAAGCGATTCGCCGGGAACTCGGAATTGAAAAAGCCATTTCAGACGTACTTCCCACCGAAAAGGAGGCCAATATTCGCGCTTTGCAGGAACAAGGGCATAAGGTCGCTATGGTTGGCGATGGTATCAACGACGCTCCAGCGTTGACACGCGCTGATATTGGCATCGCAATCGGCGCTGGAACGGATATTGCCATTGAATCAGCCGATGTAGTGCTGATGAAGGATTCCTTAGAGGATGTGGCCACGGCGATTGATCTGAGCCGGGCGGTGGTTCGGAATATTCATATGAACCTATTTTGGGCGTTTTTTTACAATATTTTGGGGATTCCAGTTGCAGCCGGCGTCTTATTCCCGGCGTTCGGCCTGCGTCTAAGCCCGATGATTGGCTCAGCGGCCATGAGTTTGAGTTCGGTCTGTGTGGTTACCAACGCTCTGCGGCTCCGTTTCTTTAAGCAGAAGGGGAAGGAGCAGCACAGCGCGGAACATCTGGCGGCTTTGCCAGAGATAAAAGAAACTCCGGTTCCTGCGGAACAGGGCCCGGTAGAACAGAAAGGAACGATTTTGATGAAAAAAGTATTGATTGTAGACGGTATGATGTGCGCACATTGCCAGATGCATGTGCAAAAGGCTTTGGAAGGCGTGGACGGCGTACAAGAGGCAGTGGTTGACCTGGAAAAGAAACAGGCGACCGTTTCCCTCTCGAAGGAAGTATCCGATCAGGTATTGATGGACGCTGTGCAGGAGGCAGGTTACACGCCGGTCAGTTGCGCGAAAGAATAAGAAGGCTGTAAAAGGCTCCGGAGAAAAGAATATCCGGGGCCTTTTACAATCAAAAAAGAACAGGAAGTTAAAAGGTTCTTATGCCAGTTTCCATCCAATTGCCTCTTTATGAGCATGGAGGAAATCCGTATATAGGCCGGACTGCTGGGAAGAGCTCCTCATGGGTTCCCTTTTGTACAATATGACCGCCGTCCAGCACGAGGATTTGACCCGTTAGAAAGGGATTTGTGCCGGTTTTGTTACCGGGCGAAAAGAGGCTGTCGGGTGGAAACTTCGCGTTTTGCAGAAAAAAAGCAAATAAACGCTTGACTTTTTCCCGCATGAACTTTAAAATCAGTTTAAACTAAGGAAGAGCGAATAGAGGATCTTTTGAAGGTCCAAACAAGAAGGGCGTTCCTGTCGCACAGTTGGCGGAGGAACGCCCTTCTTGCCGATTGAGGTTGAACTCTCAACTTCCTTGCGGATACGGCTGGTGCGCAGCGGATTAAACATTGCATTGCAAGCAGAAGTACAGTATAATAAAAATTCGAGATTGCGATATAGTTGTAAATGCGATAGAACGGGAGAAAATGGAATGAATCCAGAGCTTGAAAAATTATTGATGAAGGTGCAGAAGCCGGGAAGATATACCGGCGGCGAGCTAAACAGCGTTGTAAAGGACAAGCGTGCGGTGGATGTTCGTTTTGCGTTTTGCTTTCCAGATACATACGAGGTCGGGATGTCCCATCTGGGCATGAAGATTCTGTATGGATTGCTCAACGAGCGGGAGTATATCTGGTGTGAGCGCGTGTTTGCCCCTTGGGTGGATATGGAGGAGCAGATGCGCAAAAGCGGGATGGAGCTCTTTGCCCTAGAGAGCGGAGACAGCATCCACGACTTTGATATGCTCGGGTTTACGCTCCAATACGAATTGAGTTACAGCAATGTCCTGAACATGCTGGATTTGGCGAATATTCCGCTGCGGAGCGCGGACCGGAAGGGGCTGTCGCCGCTCGTTGTGGCGGGGGGGCCCTGCGCCTGCAACCCGGAACCATTGGCCGATTTTGTCGATCTGTTCTTCCTCGGCGAGGGAGAAGAAGTCGATCTGGAAGTGATCGACTTGTACCGCGCTTACAAAAAGGAAGGGCGCTCCAAAGAGGAATTCCTGCGGGCGGCAGCCCAGATCGAGGGGGTGTACGTGCCATCCCTGTACACGGTCGCCTACAATGAGGACCACACCATAGCTGCCATAACACCGGAGCCGGGGATTCCCGCCACGGTGAAAAAGCGCCTGATGCTCGACATGGATCATTCCTATTTCCCGGACAAATTTGTCGTACCTTATATTGAAATTGTCCATGACCGGACTGTGGGGGAAGTATTCCGGGGCTGTATCCGAGGATGCCGGTTCTGTCAGGCCGGTTTTATCTATCGTCCGGTGCGGGAGAAGTCTGTGGAGGTTGTGGACCGGCAGTGCCATACGCTTTGTGACAATACCGGATACAACGAGATCTCACTTTCATCCCTGAGTACCAGCGACTATACAAAGATCGATGCGCTCTTGGAGCAGCTTTTGAGCTGGGCGCGGGATGAAAAGACCAGCGTATCCCTGCCGTCGTTGCGTGTGGATGGCTTTTCCAATGAGCTGATGACCAAAATCAAATCCGTGCGTAAAAGCGGCCTTACCTTTGCGCCAGAGGCCGGTACGCAGCGCCTGCGTGATGTAATCAACAAAAATGTCAAAGAGGAAGAGCTGATGAAGACCGTCAACATGGCGTTCTCCGGAGGTTGGAATACCATCAAGCTTTATTTTATGATCGGCCTGCCAACTGAGACGTTGGACGATGTGGCGGGGATCGCGGAGTTGGGGCAGAAGGTGGTCAACGCCTACTATTCCAATCCCAACAAGCCGAAGGGGCGCGGGGTGTCGGTGACATTGAGCGCGTCCTCTTTTGTTCCGAAACCCTTTACACCCTTTCAGTGGGAACCACAGGACCCGATCCCGCTGCTGCATGAAAAGCAGCGCCATCTGCTGCATTCGGTCACTACGCGGAAGATCACTTGTAACTATCACGACGCAGATACCAGCTTTTTAGAGGCGGTCTTTGCGCGCGGAGACCGGCGGCTCTGCGCTGTGTTGGAAGAAGCGCATCGGATGGGGTGCAAATTTGACGGCTGGAACGATTATTTCTCCCTTCCCCGCTGGTTGGAAGCCTTTGAGTCCTGTGGGGTCGATCCAGCTTTTTTATGCAAACCGGCGCAGGGGCTTTGATGAAGTGTTGCCCTGGGATCATCTGGACTATGGGATCCGCAAAGAATTTTTGATTCGAGAGTGCCAGCGGGCATATGCCGATACCACGACGCCGAATTGCCGCGAAGCGTGTTCGGCTTGCGGTGCAGCCTGTTTTAAGGGAGGAATCTGCTATGAGGACCGTTAGAATTTGGTTTCAAAAGATCGGCACCGCACGGTTTATCTCCCACTTGGACCTGACACGCTGTATGTCGCGCGCCATTCACCGGGCTAAAATTCCACTGTGGTATACACAGGGCTTTAATCCTCGGGCGTTTTTGACCTTTGCTCTGCCGCTGTCCCTTGGCGTGGCGGGCGAGCGCGAGAGCGTCGACATCAAATTGGAGGACGACGGCCCGTCCAATGAAGAATTGGTTGTGCGGCTGAATGAGGCATTGCCGAACGATTTGCCGGTGCTTGCTGTGACAGAACCGGTGATGAAGCCGGGAAAGATCGCGTACGCATCCTTTGTGATGTTGATAGATCCCGAGGGAAGGGACGCCGATACATTGGCTAAGGAAGTGACCGGGTTGTTCCGTCGCGAATCGCTTGTGGTCCCCAAGCATACAAAAAGCGGCTTTGTCGATTTTGATATCCGGCCCTACTTGGACCGCGTAGAGGTACTGCCCATCGAGGGAAAGGTGGAGATTCGCGCGGTGCTTCCCGCGGGCAGTGAAATGAATATCAATCCGCATCTGCTGCTGGAGGCAGTCCAGCGGGAGTTGGGGTTGGAATTGTATGCACAGATCCGCCGTACCAACCTCTACGATGGACAGTTCCATGAGTTCCAGTGAGGGAAGCCGGACGGGCTCATATCTGTGTAGAAAAAAGAGGCATATTGCTTTGCAATCCAATGGGAAAAACATAGAGAGGCTGCAAGAAAATTGAAAAAATCCTTGCACCTTTTGGCGGATTGTGGTATGCTATATAAGCATTTGGAAACCGCACGCACTCTTTCGGTGGGGTTCAGTGCCCGGATGATTCCGTGACATTGAAGCGGACAGTCCTCTGCCATGGTTCTCGTGGCATGAATGTCTGAAAAATTTAGGAGGATCTAACATGGACGCATTGAAATTGATTGCTCAGGATTCCGTGAAGGCGGAAATTCCCCAGTTTGAGGTGGGCGATACCATCCGCATCGACGTAAACATTCGTGAAGGTGACCGCGAGAGAATCCAGGTCTTTGAGGGCACAGTGATTGCACGCAAGGGTTCCGGTATCTCCGAGACATTTACCGTTCGCCGTGTTTCCTATGGCGTCGGCGTGGAGAGAGTTCTCCCGCTGCATTCCCCCAACGTCAAGGGCATCAAGATTGTTCGCAAGGGCCGTGTGCGCCGCGCGAAGTTGTATTTCCTGCGCGACAGAGTCGGCAAGGCTGCGAAGGTCAAGGAACAAATCAGATAAGCATTGGATTGGAAAAGGGACAGATGATGTCCCTTTTTCTTATCGCGCGGGCGTGTTGCGGCCCGTAAGAGTCGAGAAAGCAGGTGATTGGCTTTGGAGCGGCAAAATTTATCCTTCCCAGAGGAGGAGCGCACCGGGGACGAGGGCCCTCTGCAGGGAAAAGCGGTCAAAGGTTGCTACGAATGGATGGAGGCGATCATCCCCGCCTTGATCCTTATTATGGTGTTCTTTACATTTGTCATCCGCAGCATTACAGTTTCCGGGCCGTCGATGGAACCCACGCTGATGGATCAATATAAAGTGTGGGTATCCTGTATAGGTTACGCTCCGCAGGCGGGGGGATATTGTTGTTGTAGATGGTTCTGGTACAGCGCTCGACGAGGTGATTGTCAAGCGTATCATTGCTACAGAAGGAGATGACCGTAGACATTGACTTTGATAACGGCTATGTTTATGTGGATGGCCAGCAGCTTGACGAAAGTGCGTACATTCAGAATGGAATCACGCGGGATCAGTACGATGTGGAATTTCCACAGACGGTGCCGGAAGGGCATGTGTTTGTGCTGGGCGATAACCGCATTGTTTCCAAGGACAGCCGTGACTCTGAAGTCGGTATGATCGACCAGCGCTGCATCATTGGAAAAGTGCAGATGATCTATCAGCCGTTTTCTGCGTTCGGATGGGTAGCATAATGAAAAAAGGAGCTCTGGTCCCTGTTGAATGATCGGGAGGAATTGGGATATTCTGGCGGCCCACGCCATATTGCATCGCCGGCGACACGGTTGGTGACGCACTGCTACGAGTGGTTGGAGGCTCTGTCCTCTTCGCTGATCGTAGTGGTGCTTCTATTCACGCTGTTATTTCGTATTGTCAATGTGAGCGGGCCATCGATGCTGCCGACGTTACAAGATAACGACCGCGTTTTGTTGACCAGTTATTTTTACCGTCCACAGCCCGGTGATGTGGTGGTGATTACCCACACTGCGAAGCTGCAAGAGCCCATTATCAAACGTGTGATTGCCCTTGAGAATCAGACGGTCGATATCGATTTCGAGACCGGTACGGTCTACGTGGATGGACAGGCGCTGGATGAAAGCGCCTACATTGCGAATGGGATTACGACGCAGCCGTCCGACTACACATATCCGTTGACGGTTCCAGAGGGGCACCTCTTTGTACTGGGAGACAATCGTGCGGTCTCTAAGGACAGCCGCAACAGTTCTGTGGGAATGATCGACGAGCGCTATGTTTTGGGAAAGGCGGAACTCGTTGTATTTCCCTTTAGCCGTTTTGGAAAGATTTTATAAGAAAGCCCGACAGGAGGGATTTTATGAGCGAAGCACAGTCGATTCAGTGGTTCCCCGGTCATATGACGCGGACCAAACGGCAAATTGAAAAGAGCCTCAAGTTGGTGGACGCAGTGGCGGAGATCATCGATGCGCGCGTGCCGGTCAGCAGCCGGAATCCGGTCTTGGATAAGCTGATTCAAAACAAACCGCGCGTTATTTTGATGAATAAGTGCGATATGGCAGATCCCGTGCAGACGGCTCGCTGGATCGCTTATTTCCAGTCGCAAGGAATCCCGGCGATTGCCATCGACTGCAAGACCAACCGAGGTCTGAATGGTTTTATTCCATTGGTTAAGGAAGTCCTAAAAGAGCGCATTGCGGCTTGGGAGGCCAAGGGAATGGTGTGCCGTCAAATTCGTGTGATGGTGGTGGGGATTCCCAATGTGGGGAAAAGTTCCCTGATTAACCGCCTTTCCAAGGGTGGAAAGGCAAACGTGGAGGATCGCCCAGGCGTTACGCGCTCCAATCAGTGGTTTTCCATTGCCAAGGGGTTTGAACTCCTGGATACCCCCGGCGTGTTGTGGCCAAAGTTCGAGGACAAGGAGGTCGGTGAACGCTTGGCCTTTACGGGGGCGGTCAAGGACGAGGTGGTGGATACCGAACATCTTGCTTCCCGCCTGCTGGAGGTCTTGCGCGACCAGTATGCGGATGCGGTTAAACAGCGGTATAAGCTGGGCGATATGGACCTTTCTGGGATGAAGGGTTATGAAATTCTGGAATGGATCGGCAAAAAGCGCGGTATGTTGATCTCTGGTGGCGAGATCGACACAGAACGCGCCTCCATCGCCGTGCTGGATGAATTCCGTGGCGCGAAGATGGGGCGGATTACGCTGGAGGCGGCCCCCGCCCCGGCGAGAAAATGAGGTGCGTATGGAACAGATCGACTGGTTTGCATACGAGTCGGCGGCGCATCGGCGGGGCTTTGTACAGGTATGCGGCATCGACGAAGCGGGACGTGGCCCTCTGGCCGGCCCGGTGTTCGCTGCCGCTGTTCTTTTGCCCGTGGGTGCAGAGATCGAAGGCCTAAACGACTCAAAGAAATTGACGGAAAAGAAACGGGAACAGCTTTTTGATGTGATCCAAAAGACCGCATTGAGCTACTCGATCGCGTTTGCCACCGAGCAGGAGATCGATACGATCAATATTTTACAGGCAACTTTTTTGGCGATGCGCCGTGCCTGCGAAGGGCTTTCGGTTCGTCCGGATTATGTTTTGGTCGACGGCAACCGGATGCCGCCGCTGGACATTCCAGGGGAGACGATTGTCAAGGGGGATGCTTGTTCTGCGAACATTGCTGCCGCTTCTATCCTGGCAAAGGTAAGCAGGGACCGCTTGATGCTCGAATTGGACAAGCTGTATCCGGAATATCAATTTGCCAAGCATAAGGGATATGGAACGAAACTGCACCGGGAATGCCTTTTACAGTATGGTCCGTGCCCTATCCACCGGCGTTCTTTTTTAAAGAAGATTTTGGGGGAGACCTTTTGAACCGCGGGGCCTATGGCGAAGAACAGGTCGCCGGCCTTCTGCGGGGAAAGGGTGGAAGCTTCTGGAACAGAACTATCACAGCCGCTACGGCGAGATTGACATGATTGCTGTGGATGGTCCGTATATTGTTTTTATAGAGGTTAAAACCCGTGCGCAGGATGCGGGGACCGGTCCTTTGGAAGCGGTGACACCGGCTAAGCAGAGACGGATCATCCAAACGGCCCTTTGTTATTTACAGGAGCATCCATCCCGTTTGCAACCGCGTTTTGATGTAGCTGCCGTTGTAGTCGGAGAGGAAGGACTGGCGATTGAATACCTCAAAGATGCATTTGATGGAGGCGGGTATGAACTATTTTGATCTGCATTGCGATACCATCGCAGAGTGCTGGAAACAGGGCAAGGATCTTTGGGACAACGACCTGCACCTTTGCTTGAAACGCGGGGCGGCCTACCATCCGTGGTTTCAATGCTTTGCGGTTTGGATTCCCGATGAACTGCGCGGAGAAGAGGCATACCGCTACTACGAGGCGGTGTACCGTGAGCTTTTGCGGCAGGAACAACTACACAGCGACAAGTTGAAGATCTGCCGGTGCGCATCGGATTTTCAGGAGGTACAGCCGTCCGGCAAATGCGGCGCACTTTTTACCGTAGAGGGTGGAGCGGCGCTCGGTGGGAAGGTAGAGCGTGTAGCCCGGTTAAAAGCGTGCGGTGTGAAAGCGGTCACCCTTACCTGGAACGCTTCCTGTGAGATTGGAGATGGCGCAGAGGTGGTTCACCCAAAAGGATTGACGCCGTTTGGGCGCGAGGTGGTGCGCGAACTGGAGCGCAACCGCATTGCCGTGGATGTTTCCCATGCGAGCGAACCTCTTTTTTGGGATGTGGCCGAGCAGATCGAGGGGCCGTTCCTTGCCACGCACTCCGACTCCCGTAAGCTTTGTGGGAGTTTACGGAACCTGACGGATGAGCAGTTCTGCACCATCCGTGACCGGGGTGGTGTAGTTGGCGTGACCTTTGTGCGCCGGTTCTTGGATGATTCCTGGCAAGCGGGCATCGAGGACGTCATGCGGCATATTGAACACTTTTTGGCATTGGGCGGCGAAAACACCGTAGCCATCGGTGGGGATTTCGACGGAACGGATTTGCCGGATGGAATGACGGGTGTGGAGTCCGTTGAAGCGTTGGCAGAATGTTTGTTGCGTCATAATTACCCAGAAACCTTGGTTCAGGCGATCTTTTTTGACAATGCGTACCGTTTTTTCACTTCTCTTTGACAACTGTAGATTTCTATTATAAAATAGAACGGCGACAAGAGCGCGGCTGAAATTCGTCAAGTGCTCCCGCGTCTGCTTGGGGGCTTTCAATCGCGCTTTGGGACGGCGGAAAACAGAAGGAGGAAACAACATGAACTATCAATGCACAAGGAACAGCGCCGAACAGGTCTCCGCGGCGCAGGCCATTGCGCAGGGAATCAGCGGGGATGGAGGCCTTTTTGTGCCTGAAAATTTGCCGCAGTACGACTCCTCCGTGCTGGAGGAGTTAAGAGATGGCACCTATCTCCAGCGCGCAGAGCGGATTCTCGGCGACTTTTTGACAGACTTTACCGCAGAAGAAATCCGTGAGTGTGTGGAAAAGGCCTATGGTGGAGAAAAATTTTCCGGTGGGCATCCCGCGCCCCTGGTGGAGCTGCCAAATTGCCCGGCTCCCGTCTATTTGCTGGAATTGTGGCACGGGCCGACCTGTGCATTTAAGGACATGGCGCTCCAAATTCTGCCGCACCTGTTGACAAAATCGCTGAAAAAGATCCACTCGGATAAGACGGCGGTGATTCTGGTGGCGACTTCCGGAGATACCGGCAAGGCCGCGCTGGAGGGCTTCCGCGATGTGGAGGGGACGAAAATCCTGGTATTTTATCCGCAAAACGGTGTAAGCGCCATGCAAAAGACGCAGATGACCACTCAGGAGGGCGGCAATGTAGCGGTATGTGCCATTGAGGGGAATTTCGACGATGCACAAACCGGTGTGAAGCGTATCTTCACCGATCCAATTATGAAGGAAAAGCTGGAGGAAAACGGTATGATGTTCTCCAGCGCAAATTCGATCAATTGGGGACGCTTGCTGCCGCAGATCGTCTACTATTTCTCTGCGTACAGCGATCTTCTGAAAGAAGGAAAGATACAGCTGGGTCAGGAAATCAATATCGTGGTTCCCACGGGCAACTTTGGCAATATCCTGGCTGCCTATTATGCAAAGAAAATGGGGCTGCCAGTTCATAAGCTGATCTGCGCCTCCAATGCGAACAATGTACTGACGGAGTTCCTGCGCACGGGTGTATATGACCGCAACCGTCAGTTCTTCACAACGATCTCGCCGTCCATGGATATTTTGGTATCCAGCAATCTGGAACGCCTGCTGTACGATCTTACCGACCGGGACAGCGCGCGTGTGGCAGGTTGGATGAAACAGCTCTCTGAAACCGGGCGTTATGAAGTGGGGCCGGAGATCCTGCAGAAGCTGCATGAAATCTTCCACGCAGGTTTTTGCGACGATACGCAGACAGGCGAGGCAATCGCTGAAGTTTATCATATGTCCCACTATGTGTGCGATACCCACACGGCGGTAGCGGTACAGGTGTATCGTCATTATCTGGCGGAGACACAGGATGAAAAGACGCCCACGGTAGTCGCATCTACAGCAAACCCATACAAATTTGCAACCAGCGTTTTGTTGTCCATCGATTCGAAAAAAGGGGACAGCAGCGACCTGGAAAATGTGCATACCCTCGAAGCGCTCACCGGCGCGCCGGTACCGGCGCCGATCTCTGCTTTGGAGGGTAAACCCGTCCGCTTTACACAGTGTTGTACGCCAGATCATATGAGCGATATGGTGCTCAGCGGATTGGGAATTTCCAGATAAAGCAAGCAGCAGGCCCTCGCGGCCTTCCATAGAAAGGACGATTACAATAGCGGTATTTGCAATTGCGGACCTGCACCTTTCCTTGGGGACGGATAAGCCAATGGATGTCTTTGAAGGTTGGCAGGGTTACGTAAAAAAACTGGAAAAGAACTGGCGTGCCGTTGTCTCGGAGACAGATACCGTCGTGATTGCTGGAGACATCTCTTGGGCGATGCGGCTGGAGGAGACAGAAAAGGACTTTGCGTTCATTCACTCGCTCCCGGGCAGGAAATGGCTTTTGAAGGGAAACCACGACTATTGGTGGTCTACCCGCAAGAAGATCGAAACTTTCCTAGCAGAAAAAGGTTTTGACAGCATCGGCGTGATTCATAATTCGGCGGTTCTCGCGAATGGTATGGCACTCTGCGGCACGCGCGGATGGCTTTATAACGCAGAGAGTGAAGAGGATGTCAAAATTGTCAATCGCGAAGTTGGACGATTGAACGCTTCTATCGACGATGGAATTCGCCAGGGAGGTGAACCGGTGGTGTTTTTGCACTATCCGCCGGTGTATGATGGTGCAGAATGCCGGGAAATCCTCGACACGCTGGTCAAGCGTGGAATCAAGACCTGTTATTTTGGGCATATCCACGGCAGCCAGGCGGCGCGGCGCGCCATCACCGGCGAGTATGCCGGCATCAAGATGGTGTTGATTTCGTGCGATCATTTAGGGTTTATGCCACTGCTTGTACGAGGGGCGTAGACTTTCTTGAAAGAGGTCCCACGGATCTGTAAAGCGAAGAAACCGTGTATGCACAAAGGTGCTCTGTGTTTCTCGCAGAAATATCTCCTTTCATGTCTCATTGGGAGACGCCTGCAGGAGAAGGGCCATCTACCGGCTTTGGCTGTTTTTTCGGATGGCCTGTGTTCTGCCTTCCATGTAGCCGTGAATAAATTTTGAATATTTTTACAATGGGTGGAATATCCTGAACTGTTGTGCTATAATAACTAAGATAATTTGCAATTTTGCAGGAGGAATAAAAATGGCTCTGAAATCAAGCAACAAGGTTGACACCAACCGTTACCAGCTGGAAGTAGAAATCGACGGCGCATCCTTTGAAAAAGCGGTGGATCAAGCATATCGCAAACAGAATAAGAAGATCATGATCCCCGGTTTCCGCAAGGGCAAGGCTCCGCGTGCTTTTGTGGAAAAGTACTATGGGGCAGAGGTCTTCTATGAGGATGCCATCAATGCGCTCTATCCGGACGCGCTGGAAGCGGCTGTCAACGAAGCGAAGCTTGACATGATTGAAGATAAAATTGATTTTGATCTCGTTTCTGCCGGCAAGGATGGCCTGGTATTCAAGGCTACCATTACCACGAAGCCGGAGGTACAGATCGAAGGCTATAAGGGCATTGAGGCGAAGAAGGCCAAGGTCGCTGTGACCGATGAGGCCGTTGACGCTGAAATTGCAAAGGTACAGGACCGCAATTCCCGTATGGTGACGGTTGAGGACCGCGCTGCACAGAACGATGACATTGCAGTGATCGATTTTGAGGGTTTTGTGGACGGCGTTGCATTTGAAGGCGGTAAGGCGGAAAACTTCAGCCTGACACTCGGTTCTGGACAGTTTATCCCTGGTTTTGAAGAGCAGGTGGTCGGCCATACCACGGGTGAAGAGTTCGACGTGAACGTGACGTTCCCGGAGGATTACCAGGCAAAAGAGCTCGCCGGTAAAGAGGCGGTCTTTAAGATCAAGCTGCATGAGATCAAGGTGAAGGAACTGCCGGAGGTCGACGACGATTTTGTGAAAGATGTCAGCGACTTTGATACGCTCGATGAGTACAAGGCCGATGTTCGCAAGAAGCTGGAAGATGCTGCGGAAGCACAGGCGAAGGACGGTGTGGAAAATCAGCTGATTGATAAGCTCGTAGAGCTGGTCCAGGCAGAGATTCCAGAGGCGATGTATACCAACCGCATCAACGACGATGTGCGCGATTTTGCCTATCGTTTGCAGTCTCAGGGTTTGAACCTGAATACATACCTGCAGTACACGGGTATGAATATGGATGGGCTGCGTCAGTCCTTCCGCCCGCAGGCAGAGCGCCAGGTCAAGGTTCGCCTTGCGTTGGAGAAGATTGCTGAACTTGAAAACATTCAGCCAACAGATGCTGATCTGGAAGCAGAGTATGAGAAGCTTGCTAAAAACTACGAGCTCGAGGTTGATAAGGTGAAGTCCTTTATTCCGAAGGAAGAGCTTGTGAAGGATATTGCGGTTGAGAAGGCCATCCAGGTCGTGCGCGATACTGCCGTTGTGACAGAGGCCGATGAGGCGAAGGAAGCAAAGGCAGAGGAGGCCAAGGACGCAGAATAAAATTTTTGTATAACCGGCGGAAAAGCGGCCAAAGCTCTGTACGTGTTTGTCATCAAGGGGCGTGAGCCTTTCTGCCGGAGAGGCCGCCGTGCTTCCCACGCGGAACACGGCGGTAGTCCTATATCGATTTTCGCGTGGAGAACCGAGGATTCTAGGATGATTTTTGGAAATAGCTATACCGATATGAGCTTGGTCCCCTATGTGGTGGAGCAGACGAGCCGCGGCGAGCGTTCCTACGATATTTTTTCCCGCTTGCTCAATGACCGCATCATCATGTTGACAGAAGAGGTAAATGATACCACTTCCAGCCTGGTGGTCGCGCAGCTGCTCTATCTGGAGGGGCAGGACCCAAGCAAGGATATTTCTCTATATATCAATAGCCCCGGCGGATCGGTGACCGCTGGCCTGGCGATCTACGACACAATGCAGTATATCAAATGCGATGTGTCCACCATCTGCATGGGCATGGCAGCCAGTATGGGGGCGTTTCTTCTGGCGGCCGGTGCAAAAGGCAAGCGCCTTGCTCTGCCAAACAGTGACATCATGATCCATCAGCCGAGCGGCGGCGCCCAAGGCCAGGCGACGGATATCCAGATTCACACAAACCACATTCTACAGACCAAAAAGCGCTTGAACCGAATTTTGGCGGAACGCACGGGCCAGCCGCTGGAAGTCATTGAGCGGGATACAGAACGCGACAATTTCATGACCGCAGAACAGGCGATGGAATATGGCTTGATCGACAAGGTCATTGAACACCGCTTACCCCTTGCCATGTAGACAAAACCTTTTTTGAATGAGATAGGTTGGTGATACGAATGCCCAATAACGACGACATCAAAGAGAGAGGCATTTGCTGTTCCTTTTGTGGGAAGCCGCAGAGCGAGGCGCGCCGGCTGATCGCCGGACCCGGCGTCTATATCTGCGATGAGTGTATCGAGCTGTGTATGTCCATTTTGGAGGATGAAAACAGCCTGAACGCCCGCAAGAGCAGTTACAGCGAGACCTCCGCCGTGCTGCCAAAGCCGCAGGAAGTCAAAAAACAGCTTGACGAATATGTGATTGGGCAGGACGAGGCCAAGATCGCGCTGTCTGTGGCGGTTTACAACCATTATAAGCGCATTTATTATGGAAAAGACGATGTGGAACTCACCAAGAGCAATGTGCTTTTGTTGGGGCCTACGGGTGTGGGAAAGACGCTTCTCGCACAGACGCTGGCCAAGATTCTGGATGTGCCGTTTGCCATCGCGGATGCTACCACACTGACAGAGGCCGGTTATGTGGGTGAGGACGTGGAAAACATCCTTTTGCGCCTGATTCAGGCGGCAGATTATGACATTGAACGCGCTGAACGCGGGATCATCTATATTGATGAGATCGACAAGATCGCCCGCAAGTCGGAAAATCCCTCGATCACTCGCGACGTGAGTGGCGAGGGGGTCCAGCAGGCGTTGTTGAAGATTTTGGAGGGGACCGTCTCCAATGTACCACCACAAGGCGGACGTAAGCATCCTCAGCAGGAGTTCTTGCAGATCGATACCTCCAACATTCTGTTCATCTGCGGTGGAGCCTTTGACGGTTTGGAAAAGGTCGTGGAGAAGCGCACTGCCTCCTCTTCGATGGGGTTTGGCGCAGAAGTGCGCAGTAAAAAGGACTTGGATACCACGGCATGGATGCAGGATGTAATTCCGCACGATTTGGTAAAATTCGGCTTGATCCCCGAGTTGGTGGGCCGTTTGCCGGTCATTGCCGCGTTGAACGGCTTGGACGAGGATTCGTTGGTGCGGATTCTCACAGAGCCGCGGAACAGTCTGCTGAACCAGTATAAAAAGCTGTTCCAGCTTGACAAGGTGAATTTGGAATTTCAGCCGGAGGCCCTGCGGGCGGTTGCGCGCAAGACGATTGAGCGTAAAACCGGTGCACGCGGGTTGCGGAGTATTATGGAGGAGATACTAACCCCGCTGATGTACGAGGTTCCCTCGGACTATACAGTGGAGCAAGTGACCATTACACCGGAGACAGTGGAAAAGGGCGAACCGCCTCTGCTCACTTATAATCCGGACCGCAAGCCCGTCAAGATCAAGATTACAACGTCGAGAAAACGCGGTAGAAAAGATACCGCATGATGCGCAGCCGGGGACGGTTTAGCGCAGTCGATTCGAAAAACGATGGCTGTTGCAGCGGGGCGGCTGAGAAGCCCTCCGCCTTGCGGCAGCCATTTCTGCTAGGCGTGGCTCCGGAGCCATCGATATCTGGAGACCAACGCCTTCATAAGCGCCAAAGGCAACCGCATTTTTCGGGATGCTTTTGCGCACTTGGAGGGATACACACATGAGTACAACACAGTTGGCAAATAAACGAGAGGAAAATATGGTGCTGCCGGTGCTGGCCCTGCGCGGGCTGGTGGTGTTCCCGGGGATGATGCTTCAATTCGACGTGGGCAGGAAGAAGTCCATTCTGGCGCTCTCTAAGGCGATGGACGAAAATCAGATGATCTTTCTGGTGGCGCAAAAGGATCTCGGCGACAACGAGCCAAAGCTACAGGGACTGTACCGTATCGGCGTGGTAGCAAAGATCAAGCAGGTGGTGCGCCATCCAGAGGATGGGGTACGAGTATTTGTGGAGGGCTTGTACCGTGCGGAATTGGCCAGCCTACAGGAAAGCGATCCATTCCTGGTGGGAGAGATTTTGCCGGTGCGGACCCGTGCCTATCGCAGAACCCAGCGCAGCGAAGCCTTGATCCGCTTCACGCAGACGTTATTCGAGCAGTATCTGCAAAATTATAGCCGTGTGCCTCCGGACATTGTGGTGGGCGTGGTGCAGAAGAAGGACTGCGGGGAACTGGCGGACTTTATTGCAGCCAACATCATGTTCGATTATGAGCAGAAGCAGCGTGTTTTGGAAGAACTCTCCCCGGTTAAACGCCTGAATAAGTTGGTAGAGATCTTACAGCGTGAAGTACAGGTGCTTGAGATCGAGAGCCAGATCAGCGAGAAGGCCAAGGAGCAGATCGACCAAAACCAACGGGAATATTTTCTGCGCGAACAGATGAAAGCAATCTCCTACGAGTTGGGTGAGGACGACAACCCGCAGGAGGAAGCGGACGAGTTCCGCGACCGCATCGCTAAACTGCAGTTGCCGGAATTGCAAGAAAAAAAGCTCCTCAAGGAGTGTGACCGGCTGGCTAAGTTGCCGGATGGTTCCCATGAGGCGGGCGTGATTGTCGGCTATTTGGAAACCTGTTTGGATCTGCCATGGAATACCGTCAGCAAGGAGCACATCGACTTGGAAAAGGCCCGCAAGATCTTGGACCGGGATCACTACGGCCTGAAGAAAGTCAAAGAGCGCATTTTAGAAGTGTTGGCAGTCAAAAAGCTTTCCCCAGACATCAAGGGGCAGATCATCTGTCTGGTCGGCCCGCCGGGCGTCGGCAAGACCTCCATCGCGCGGTCAATCGCTGAAGCCATCGGGCGGAAGTACGTGCGGGTGTCCCTTGGCGGCGTGCGGGATGAGTCCGACATCGTTGGCCATCGCAAGACGTATGTGGGAGCGATGGCCGGCCGCATTATTTCAGCCGTCAAGCAGGCGGGCACCAAAAATCCACTGCTTTTGCTCGATGAGATCGACAAACTCAGCCACGATTTCCGAGGAGACCCGGCCTCTGCTCTTTTGGAAGTGCTCGATTCCGAGCAAAATGCCACCTTTTACGACCATTATATCGACATGCCGTTCGATCTGAGCGATGTGATGTTTATCACAACAGCGAATGATTACAGCACGATTCCAGAACCGCTGGCAGACCGCATGGATGTGATTACCCTGGAAGCTACACCCACGAGGAAAAATTCCAGATTGCGACCAAGCATCTGATTCCCAAGCAGATGAAAAAGCATGGGATTCCCAACAAGCAGGTACGTATCCAGTCCGCCGCTGTACATGCACTGATCGACGGCTATACCAGAGAGGCCGGCGTACGCAACCTGGAACGCCAGGTTGCCGCCCTGTGCCGTAAGTGCGCGGTCAAACTCGTGGAGGATGGGGAGGCAAAGATCACCATCGCCCCGAAGGATTTGGAGGGGTTGCTCGGCCCGGCCAAATTCAAAAATGACGATCTGCATAAAACGGACGAGGTAGGGCTGGTCAACGGATTGGCGTGGACAAGCGTCGGCGGCGAATTGTTGCCGATCGAAGTTGCCGTTATGGAGGGAACTGGAAAGATCGAACTGACGGGTTCTCTGGGCGATGTGATGAAGGAATCGGCGCGCACAGCGATTAGTTGTATCCGGACACGCGCGTCCTTGTTGGGGATTGATCACGATTTCCATGCAAAATACGACATCCATATCCACGCACCGGAGGGGCGATCCCCAAAGACGGCCCTTCCGCTGGAACTGCGATGGCTACCGCGATCACTTCGGCGCTATGCAATATCCCGATCCGCCATGATGTGGCGATGACCGGGGAAATCACGCTGCTGGGCCGTGTTTTGCCGATCGGCGGCCTCAAAGAGAAAACCATGGCGGCTTATCGTGCGGGTATTAAGACCGTGATAATCCCGTCGGACAATGTTCCAGATCTCGCAGAGGTGGACGATGTGGTCAAGAACAGCGTTCATTTTCTGCCGGTTCAGAAGGTGGACCAGGTATTAGAGGCGGCGTTGGTATGTATGCCGGAGCCAAAGCCTGAATCTGCACATGCCCCGTCGGGAATCCTGTCCACTGCGGCGGGACAAGCTGCCGCTACAGCGCCGCAACTTCCGCAGTAATGGCGGTGGGTATCAAACCAGTTGAAAGGGGAATCCCAAATGAATTTCCAAAATGCCGTGTTTGAGTCTGCCTCGGGCCGCGTAGAGCAGCTTCCCCCTTCCAGCGTGCCGGAGATTGTCTTCTCCGGCCGCTCCAACGTGGGGAAAAGCTCGCTCATTAATAAACTGCTGAACCGCAAATCGCTGGCGCGTGTCAGTGCAAAACCGGGAAAGACAGGAACGGTCAACTTTTATCGCCTGCCGGATTGCCGCTTGGTGGATTTGCCGGGGTACGGTTATGCCAAGGTTTCTGCTTCAGAGAAATTGCGCTGGGCAGAACTGGTGGAAGGATACTTAAATGCGGGGCGTAACATCCGTTTAGTGGTGCAAATTGTGGACTTTCGCCACATGCCCACCCGCGATGACCTTCATATGATCGAGTTTTTGGCCCAGGCAGGGTTGCCCTTTCTAGTGGTGGCTACAAAGAGCGACAAACTCAATAAGACGCAGCGAACCCAGCAGATGGATGCTTATTGCGCACTTTTTGAAGAACTGCCGGATACCATGTTGATCCCTTTTTCGGCTGTGAACGGTGAAGGGGTGGAGGACATGCGTCATCAAATTGAGTTGGCTTGTGCAAATACTGTGCAAAATTTATAAAATTTTTATAAGATCACTTGCTTCCCTAGGGAGTATGCTGCTTGCCTCTTTACTTTTTGACTTTTATATGCTAAAATCTTATCTTACTAATAGTGGTTTCATAAGGGCAGAGGAAAGTCTGAATTTTAAAATGGAACGGCTTTTTATGAGGATTTTGTCGGTTTACTTTGTGAGATTGCTAAAAATACGATAGGGAAGTGACTTTTTTGAACTCTAAAATCAAAGATGAGAGTGTTGATTTTCTGTTTGAGGCGATTCTTTCTCTAAAAACGGTAGATGAGTGCTATAATTTCTTTGAGGATCTCTGTACCGTTCCAGAGATCAAGGCGATGTCGCAGCGCTTGCTGGTGGCCCATATGTTGAGTACGAAGCGCGTCTATAGCGACATTGTGGCGGAAACAGGGGCCTCTACAGCCACTATCAGCCGTGTCAATCGCTCTCTCAACTATGGCTGTGACGGGTACGCCCTGGTCTTTGACCGCCTAGATCAGAAAAATGGCGATCATAAGGAAGCGGACAAATGAGTTACGCTTCCTTTGCACAATATTATGACAGTCTGACACAAAACGTCGAATACGCCCGCCGTGCGGAATACTTATGCGCACTGATGGAACATCTGGGGCATAGGCCGGGTCTGACGCTTGACCTTGCCTGCGGCACTGGCAGCCTGACGATTGCACTGGCAGAACGGGGAATCGATGTTTACGGGATTGACGGGTCCGCGGACATGCTCTCCGTTGCAAGGCAAAAAGCAGCTGAGAGCGGCCTGGACCTGTTGTTTCTGTGTCAAAAAATGCAAAAACTTGACCTCTATGGCACGGTGGATACGGTGATCTGTGCCCTTGACAGCATCAATCATTTGACGTTAGAGAAGGATGTACAGGCCGCGTTTGATCGGGTTTCCTTGTTCCTGAACCCTGGCGGGTGGTTCCTCTTCGATGTCAATACTGTGTACAAACATCGCTATGTGTTAGCCAACAATGTATTTCTTTATGATACGGATGAGGTCTACTGTGTTTGGCAGAACCACTATGAGGAGAAGAATGATCGTGTTGGCATTCAACTCGACTTTTTTGGCCGGGAGGGGAGTCTCTATCGAAGAAGCGGCGAACACTTCTATGAACGCGCCTATCCACCGGAACAACTGCTCCACATGTTGGAAGAGGCGGGGTTCGACAAAGTTTACCGCTTTGGCGACTTGAGTTTACAGGAGCCGGGCGAGCGAGAGGAACGTGTGGTCTATGCTGCACGCAAAATGAAATAGGATGGTTTCGATTGTATGGATAGAATGATCAGATGTATCACCTCGAATGGGGCAATTATGGCTGCAGCAGTAGATTCCACGGTTCTTGTGGCGACAGCTCAACAGGTACATGATACCAGCCCTGTAGCGACAGCGGCGCTTGGACGCTTACTGACGGGCGCCTCGATCATGGGAGGCATGCTCAAAAAGGATGACGCCTCGTTGACCTTGAAGATCAACGGTGGAGGGCCATTGGGGTCGGTTGTGGCGATTGCAGATAGCCGCGGGAATTGCCGTGGTTGGGTGGAACATCCTGGGGTGGATTTGCCCCTCAAGCCGAATGGAAAGCTCGATGTCGGCGGTGCAGTGGGGCGTGACGGCCTGTTCGGCGTGTTGCGCGATTTTGGCTCTGGGCAGCCTTACATTGGGCAGGTAGAGATTGTTTCTGGCGAGATTGCAGAGGATATTACCAACTATTATGCAGTCAGTGAGCAGATCCCCACGGTCTGTGCTCTGGGGGTGTTGGTCGATAAGGCCGATCACAAACTCCTTTTGGCTGGCGGCATGTTGGTGCAGGTGCTCCCTGGAGCGACCGATGCGGACATCAGCCAATTGGAAAGGAATGTCGCGGTGTTGGAGCCGGTGACGACCATGCTTGCCAAGGGAATGTCAATTGAAGAGATGTGTAAAACAGTTCTCCAAGGTTTTGAAATGGAGATCTTAGACGAATTCCCGGTAGCATATGCCTGCAATTGCAGCAAGGAGCGTGTATCAAACGCATTGGCAACTCTCCGTCCGGAGGAGATTCGCACATTGGCGTTGGAGGATGGTTTTATGGAAGCGAAGTGCCAGTATTGTAATCGTGCATATCGTTTCTCCCAAGAAGAGCTGAATCAGTTGGCAGACAGCGTGGCAAATAAATGAGATGTATTTCTGATTCGAGAGGATGGAATAAGAGTAGGGACGGCCTGTCGGAGAGCAGGCTCGGATTGGAAAGCTGCAAAAAGCATTTTACCTTACAATCTGCAGTAGAGTGGGGCGTTTTCAACCCCAAATAGAAGCCATATTTCTTTAGAGCCTGATAAAACGTGCATGGGGGCAAAGCCTTTCATGCACGTTTTTATATCCTTAAGGGACAGAAATGCTACGCGTGAAGAGATTTTACTCTTTACGCAGAAACGGTTTTGGAGGCAGTGGTGTGTATAAAACAATTTTTCCAACAGTGGGCCTTATGTATGGGGTGAACGCTTCTTGTTAGGTTTTGAGGCGTAAGATGAGCTGTTTTATAGGTCAAATAGATCAAAGCCGGAAAAATAATGATAACCTGAAGCAAGGGATGCATATGTCTTGAGGGAAGGAGAATGGACTACATCAAAAGGTAAGCTGAATTTTGGTTCATCACTTTTTGAAGTCGGAAAGGGAAAAATTGTTTTCCTGGGAAAAGAAGTGTATAGCCCCACGCAACCTTTGCCAGCGTGATGGGAATGGAATCTATAAGTCCGTATTGAAAGAGGGACTCCGCCTCCATTACGATCGTGATGATGAAGACTACAGGTGTACTTCGATGATCCCTGGATGCAGATGGAGGACATGTGGATGTATCCCTCCTACAAAAAGGGTGAATGAAAAGGAAATAGCCAGTATATGATATCTATTTGAGCGTATTGAGCGAATATCGTCCTATCTGTAAGGGAAGGTATTGAAGCGGATCGGATGGCGGTTCGAGAGGATATCGTCTTTTTAGAGGAGGATGGATAGGAATGTCACAAGGAAAGAAAAGAGGCTGAGAGGACAAAGAACATACGGAAAAACAGAGGAGTTCCCTATTGTTGCTTATGTTGTAAGGAACTTGCACAAGAAGTGTCAAGAAGCAATCTATACGAATACAATTTGAGGGAAGGAAGGTAGTTTTACCCTTAAAAATGAACCTCCAAAAACGATCAAAAAAAACTTGAAAAAAATTGAAAAAAGGTATTGACTTTTGATAGATCATATAGTATTATATAACACGTCGCTGATGAACAGCAGCAAACAAAAAGGGGGTATAGCTCAGCTGGTTAGAGCACCTGCCTTACAAGCAGGGGGTCATAGGTTCGAGTCCTATTGTCCCCACCAATATCCGGCTCGGTAGTTCAGCTGGTTAGAACGCTAGCCTGTCACGCTAGAGGTCGACGGTTCGATCCCGTTCCGAGTCGCCATATTTGCCTCTGTAGCTCAGTTGGTAGAGCAGGGGACTGAAAATCCCCGTGTCGATGGTTCGATTCCGTCCGGAGGCACCATTTATGCGAACGTAGCTCATCTGGTAGAGCGCCACCTTGCCAAGGTGGAGGTAGCGAGTTCGAGCCTCGTCGTTCGCTCCAATTTTTTGGCGTCATAGCCAAGTGGTAAGGCATGGGTCTGCAAAACCCTGATTCCCCAGTTCAAATCTGGGTGACGCCTCCAATTTTGAAAGCC
>NZ_JBKEIV010000039.1:0-51655 GCF_046693725.1 Anaeromassilibacillus sp. SJQ-1
CTTATCCTGTTATTTACCCTGTTCATTATGTTCATTTCTCTTAAGGCATGCGCAAATACGCAAACCACGATTTTTAAGGAGGACAAAAAGGATGAGAAAAATTACAGGAAAAAGCTCTCGCAACAGTGCTCGCAATGGCATTGATTACGTCTAGCTTTTCGGGAACTTTTGCTTTCGCAGCATCCAAGACTGAGAAGGCTGGCAGCGTGTCGCTGGTGAACTCTGATAATGATGAGATCACTTTGGTAAAAGATACCGATGACGCAAACAATTATAAGTTTGATCTTATTAATTTTATCGGCGGCGTAGAGTTGACGACTGCGGATAAAGAAGAGTCTATTACAGTAACCGATGAAGACGATCTTTCTTTCCGTCATGCAAAGGGCGATAGCCTGATTTCTGTTAAAGATGGTAAGGCTAGAGTTAAGACCGATAAGACTGGTACTGAAACCATTATGGTTTATGCAGAAGGCGAGATTACCCGCGACGATAAAGATGTCACATTGAAGGGCCAGATCGAAATTACTGTTAATGTAGTGAAGAATGGTACTCTGTTTGTTGGCATTGTTGGCGAACCAGAAGGTGAGACCGGTAATGAAATTCCAAATTTGGAAGTTTCTTACAATGATCTCAATACCAAAGAGGTAGGTGTGTATAGGGCAACTTCGGAAGCTCAGGCAAAGGATAGCAAGACGGACGGTTTGAGAGCTACCTATGAGCTGGTAACGACTGTTGATGGCTATGATGAGAAAGGTGAGCCGACAGGTGATCCGGTTCGCATTGAGGGCAGCACCAACAATAGATTTGAGTTGGAGAAGGCTGAAGATGGCGAGTCCGTTACTACTATGACAAACAAGGGCAAGGGCCCTGGCACCTTGAAGTTTACCATTAAGAGCGGCGGTAGTAAGAACTCTGATGGTGAATGGAAATTCAATGAAACAGAGGATACAACTACTGCAACCGTTCTGAAGAGAATTGATGTTACTGCGAATACGACTATCGATAAAGATGGTAGCAGCACAGATATTACTCCTATTCCTGATGGAATGAATGCTGTACAGTAATGTGTCTGGCTATGACATTAGAGTGCTGGAAAACGGAGGCAAGTATGCAAATGTTTCCGTTACTGGCAGTGCAAGTGTTGGCGAAATCAAAAATGCTAACGAAGTAAACATCGAAGATAAGGCCAAGGTTGGTGACATTACCGACGCAAGTGGAAAGGTTGCTATTTCTGGCGGTACTGTTGGTGTCGTAGATGTTAAACAGGATGTTTCGGTAAGCGATGGCCGTGTAACTTCTATTGAAGCTGATGGCGACATTGATCTTACTGGCGGCACAGTAAGCGGAGATGTTACGACTGATAAGAGTGTAACTATTGATGCGGAAGATGATGACATCAATACAGTTGTTTCTGGCACAATTGAGGCTCAGAACATTACTGTTGATTCCAGCAGTGAAGATGGTCAGGTTCAGTTGGCAAATGTTTTGCTGAAGGATGATGGCGAAATTACTCTGAAGGGTGACAATGTCAGTATTGCAAAGTTGGATTGTGCTTATAAGGGTAATGTTACCTTTGAAGGCTTCGAAGGTAAGCTGCCGAGCCTTTTGAACGCTCAGGATGTTACAGTCGACGAAGATACAAATGTTGTAGTTGAAGGCCCGGTTGTCATTGATTCCTTGGATATTGCCGATGGCGGTTCCATTGAATTCAGAGATACTGTCGAGGTTGCAAGCATTTCTGGCGATGGTAAATTGGTTGTTGCCGCTGATAAGCTGTATGTAACTGATAGCATTTCCGGTGATGTAAAGCTCAGACTTGCTGGTTCCAATGTTAATGTTGGTGATGTAGCTTATAGAGCAGCTAAGGATGTTGGCTCTGTCGATGCTTTCGATGGTGTTGGATTTACACTCGAAAGAAAGTCTGTTGATACGAAGTCTGATTCCTTCCTCGTAAAGAGCGTTTCCTTCGCAGGTGTTGCTCTGGACAAGAGCGAAGTTACCATTGCTAAGGGCTTCTCTGACACTGTAACTGTTTCTAACTATCCGGCAAGCACTTCTCTGCCGGCGGGCGCTTCCGTTGTTTGGGATTACAGCGACGCTGACAAGGACGTGTTCGAGATTACTGCAGACGGCGCAACTCTGACCATTAAGGTTAAGGAGTATGACGACGTTTATGCAACTTCCAACAGCTTTGATCTGTATGCAACAGTTGTTGATTCCGACGGCGATGCACTCGAGGATTATGATTCCGCAGTTTGCACCGTAACTGCAATTCCGGAAGTTGTTGTTTCCAGCGACCTGTCCGGTATTGTTGAGGTTCCGCAGGGCTCCACGAAGGACTTCGTTGTGAACTCTCAGGTTGAGGCTCCTGTTACCATTGGTACTGGCAACGTTGCTGTTCACGCTCTGAAGACTCCGTTCGCGAACGGCCAGGCTACCTATACCATCAAGGCTACTGGCGAAGTTGGCACCACCGCTGGCGTTTATGCTACGGTTCCTGGCCAGAACGCTGTGAAGCTCTTCATCATCAAGGTTACTGCTCCGGTTGTGACCTCTGATACGACTGTTGACTTTGATCTGACTGCTGGCAGCCGCTATGTCTTCAAGATCACTGCTCCGTCCGCTCCGGCATTCACGGTTGGCAACGGCGCTGTTCTGAAGACCCAGGCTGGCAAGATCGTTGGCAATGACTACTATTTCGCAGTCTATGCTATCGGTTCTGCAGGCCAGAGCACTGGCGTGTATGTCAATGGCGTGAAGGTCTGCACGGTTACCGTGAAATAAGATCTTTCGAGATTGACGATTTAAGTTTATAAGTATAGCTATTTGAATCTTTCGATAGTTGTATTTGCGCGGCAGCGGTTCGGGTATTTACCCGGGCCGCTGCTTTTTTATGTAATCGTTTCAGATAGAGGTATTATCTATCAAGATGGCTTTGACGAAATTATTCCGAGAAGGCTTTATAGAGTGTTACGTTATGATATACGTTTTGTTGATGTAGCCGCATAGTTTTGTGAATTCTAACAACAATAAGTAGGATGTAATCATTCATAGAAGATGAATTTATTGTCGAACGGTAGATTTCAGTCAATCTTATTTATTTGTCCAATACTTTTTTTGGTATTTATTCTTTGATATAGAATAATTAGTCACCGGTTTTGCACAGAAGTGGACAAGATTTACAATCTTGTATGGATTTTTTTTAAATATATTGACAACTTGTTGAAAAAGCTATAATATAAATACTACATTAACAGAATGTTCACAGTTACAGTTTGTTACTATAACAAAAGAGATGGCCGAAGAAAGTGGTGATGAAATGCAGATTATAAAGGGAATCGCGGCCTCCAATGGCATTGCGATCGGTAATCTGAAGCTCTGTGTGAAGTTAGATGATAAAATCGTAAAACAGCCGATCACTGACGTGGATGCAGAGCTAAAGCGTGTTGAATCCGCGAAGGAGGAAGCAGAAGCAGCGCTAAACCAGATTTATCTCGACGCTCTAAAACGTGTGGGCGAAGAGAACTCAATGATCTTTCAGATCCACATTATGATGTTGCAAGACGATGATTTCTTTGATGCGATTCAAGATTGTATTAAAGATGAAAAAGTGAATGCGGAGTATGCTGTATGGCAAGCTGCGCAACAGTTCTCTACAATGTTTGCCCAAATGGATGACGAATATATGCGTGCACGGAGTGCAGATGTCATTGATATTTCCAAGCGGCTGCTCGGTTGTCTTAACCCGGCGCTGGAGAGCGGCTTGGACAGTTTAAAAGAGGAAGCGATTGTAGCTGCTTCAGATTTGATGCCTAGCGAAACTGTTCAGATGGACAAAACTAAGGTACTTGCATTTGTTACAGAGCAGGGTTCCAAAAGTTCACATTCTGCAATTCTTGCCCGCACGATGGGAATTCCTGCGGTGGTGGGGTTGTGTGATGCATTTACCCATCTGAAGGACGGAGTGACAACCATTGTAGATGGAACTTCTGGCGATGTGATTGTGGAACCGGATGAAAATACCCTGAAAGAGTATAAGGAAAAACGAAATGCTTTCCTACAACATCAGAAAGACTTACAACTATTAAAAGGTACAAAAGCTGTAACGAAGAGTGGAGTAGAGATAGAAATTAATGCAAACATCGGCCACCCAAGTGATGTAGAGATGGTCATCGAGAATGATGCGGATGGTATCGGCCTGTTTCGTAGTGAATTTCTATATATGGAAAGCGATGATTTTCCGACTGAGGAACAGCAGTTTGAGGCCTATAAAAGTGTGTTAGAAGGCATGGGCGGCAAGCGTGTGATTATTCGGACTTTAGATTTGGGTGCGGATAAACAGGTCCCTTATTTAAACATCCCCAAAGAGGAAAACCCTGCGATGGGTTACCGTGCAATACAGAATCAGTCTGGATCGAAAGGAACTCTTCATTACACAGCTACGGGCTTTGGTTCGGGCTTCTGCTTTTGGAAAGCTTGCAATTATGTTCCCTATGATTACTTCTGTCGAGCAGGTTCAGGAGATCAAGGATTTACTGGAAAAGGTAAAAGCCGACTTAAAGGCAGAAGGGATTGCCTTTGCGCCAGATTTTGAAATTGGCATTATGATTGAGACACCGGCTTCTGTTATTTTGAGCGATTTATTGGCGAAAGAGGTGGACTTCTTCAGCGTCGGTACAAATGATTTGACGCAGTATACCCTTGCAGTGGATCGTATGAATCCACAGATTTCTTCCATGTATGATCCACGCCATCCGGCTGTTCTTCGCATGATTCAAATTGCAGCAGAAAATGCGCAAAAGGCTGGTATTTGGATTGGTATTTGTGGTGAGTCTGCGGGAGATACCGAACTGACGAAATTCTATATGGATATTGGGATCAATGAGCTTTCTGTGACCCCAGGCATGGTCTTGGAGCTGCGCCGAACAGTGCAGCAGCTTGATTAAGGTAGAAACCGGGAAAGGGACCCGGTTTGTATGAATTAATTTTTTCGAGGAGGTAAAATTATGCAAAAGGTCCTTGCAAAGCTTCAAAAGCTTGGAAAAGCTTTGATGCTTCCAGTTGCCTGCTTGCCTGTAGCAGGTATCTTGATGGGAATCGGTTACATGATCGATTCCAATGTTATGTCCGGGCTGGGAGACCCGAATGTCATTGCTTTCTTCTTGGTTAAAGCTGGTGGAGCAATTATCGACAACATGCCCATTCTGTTTGCAATCGGTGTTGCAATCGGTTTGAGCGACGACCATGAAGGTACATCTGCACTTGCTGGCCTGGTATCTTGGTTGATGGTCCAGCAGATTTTGAACCCCAGCATCGTAGCAGTTCTGACCGGGGCGGAAGCTGACGCAGCTTTCTCCAAGGCAAACAACCAGTTTATCGGTATCATCTGCGGCGTTGTTGGCGCACTTTGCTACAATCGTTTTAAGAATACGAAGTTGCCGGAGGCGTTGTCCTTCTTTAGTGGCAAACGTTCGGTTGCAATTGTTACTGCGCTTGTCAGCGTTGTAGTCGGCTTGATCTTCTTCTTTGTCTGGCCGGTGGTTTACAATGCTCTGGTTTCTTTCGGCGAGGCTATCATCAGCTTGGGCGCAATCGGCGCTGGTATCTACGGCTTCTTCAACAGATTGTTGATTCCGGTCGGCCTGCACCACGCTCTGAACTCTGTGTTCTGGTTTGATGTTGCTGGTATCAACGATATTGCAAACTTCTGGGGCGGCACAGGTACTCCTGGTGTCACCGGTATGTACATGTCCGGTTTCTTCCCGGTAATGATGTTCGGTCTGCCTGGCGCAGCCTTGGCAATGTATCATACTTCAAAGCCCGGCAAGAAGAAGATTGCTGGTGGTATCCTGTTCTCTGCTGCACTGTGCGCATTTATCAGTGGCGTAACGGAGCCTCTGGAGTTCTCCTTCATGTTCCTTGCTCCTGCTCTTTATGTGATTCATGCAGTGTTGACTGGTATCTCCATGGCGGTTATCGCAGCACTTCCGATCCGTGCAGGCTTTAACTTCAGTGCAGGTTTTGTGGATCTGTTCTTCAGTTCTTGGGTTCCGCTCGCACAGAATCCGTGGCTGTTGATCCCAATTGGCATTGTAGTTGGCGTAATTTACTACATCGTTTTCCGTTTTGTCATTGTGAAATTCAACCTCAAGACCCCGGGCCGTGAGGATGATGATGATGATGAATCCGAAGGCTTCTCGAAGCTGGTAAAGGACCAGGGCTATGATGGCCTTGCTAAGAAATATGTTGATGTCCTGGGCGGCAAAGAGAACATTAAGGAAATCGAGTCCTGCATCACCCGCATTCGTCTGGTACTGAAGAGCAATAAAGACCTTGATGAAAAGGCAATCAAGGCTTTGGGCGCATCCGGTGTCATGAAGGCTGGCGATCAGGTCACACAGGTTATCGTCGGCACAAAGGCAGAAGCTCTTGTTGAAGCGATGAAGAAATATCTGTAATCAGGCTTTTTCGTTTCAATGACTATGTAAAAGGCAGCAGTCTCCCTCCTGGTCGTCAGGGAGACTGCTGTTTTCAGATGGATTTAAGACGATTTTTCAGGGACACTAAAGAAATAGAGCCATACTTGGAAGTGTGTGGTATCGGTCGTTTTCTTCAGAGCCACTTATAGAAATGATCGAAAGAGATCCATTTGCTTTATAAAAGCGCTATCTGAATATCCACGTTAGAATTGGAGGTATATATTCCATGGGATTGTTTGGTAAAAAGGAAAGCAAAATTGTAGCACAACAGACGGGAAAAGCCGTGCCGATTACAGAGGTGCCCGATCCAGTGTTTTCTGACAAGGTTTTGGGCGACGGCATTGCGATTATCCCGACCAGCAATACGGTGTTGGCGCCGATTTCCGGCACAATTGCCCAGGTAGCACATACTTTCCATGCGGTTGGAATTGAAGCGGACGATGGTACGGAGGTGCTGGTACACCTGGGGATCGACACCGTGAAACTCAATGGGGAAGGTTTTACCTGCCATGTAAAGGTGGGAGATCACGTAAATGCCGGTGATAAATTGATGGATATGGATATTGAGGCCATCGCAGCAAAAGGGTTTAAGACCATTTCTCCCTGTATTATTACAACAACTGATGATCTAAAAAGTATGGATTGTATTACGGGAGACGTGACGGCAGGAGAGACAACCGTTATAACGTACAAGAAAAAGTGAAAAAATTTCACTAGCCCCCGAAAACTAATTGTTTTTGGGGGCTTATTTATTATCATTTTGTGCTATAATATTTGAGGAATTTTGAACAGAACAATTTGGGCAATAATATGTTTAAGCGATATAAAAATCAAGATTATATGGCTTATGATATTGCGTATAGAAATTCCTGGTTAGGTTTGATGTTTTGTAAAAGCGAATTAGGACACTAGATTTAGGGTGATGCATAAAGTCATGGCGGCAAAGCAGGAAAAAGATCGATCAAGTTCTTCTGAAATTGTAGCGATATTGGATTTTTATCAATCCGACCTACACAAAGAGGCAAAAAGAATTTTAGAAGATCAAATTCGTACAGAGGAGGCCGTGCTCTGCGCGGAACAGCGAATCTGGCATGCAGCAGATTGGCTGCGATTACAACCTATAGAAAATTTAAAAGCATTGATTTTAATTGTAGCGCGTAATGCTGCAAAATCTTTGCAAAAGACTGGGGACTATAATTTCAATCCGTTGGGAGAAAATCAAGATGTGATCTTGCGCGAATTGGAAAAGAAGACCTTTCCCCATTTACCGAAATTGCGGTCCAATTATCAGGATGTTATTGTTTTGAAGTATTATTATGAGTTGCCAAATCAGGCGATTAGCGAACTTTTAGGGATCTCAGAAAAGAATGTTCAGATTCGAATCTTCCGGGCAAAACAACGGATTCGTGAGTTTATTGAGCATGAAGCGTATTTATAATTAATCCTTAAAGTATTTTTTTGTTTTTATATACAGTTGGTTTATAATTTGCAATTTACTCACTCTTTTCCATGATAATGCATCAATATAATAGATTTTATATAGAATTTCATATGTCTTTTCCTAAAATAACAATATGGAAAGAAAGACCAGACAAATATAATTTTTTCTTGTTATTTTTAATACATATCGTATATATTATGTAGAAATATGCAAATTGGAAAGAGATGTTTTTCTAAAAAAACTGAAAAGACATGGTTATTTGTAGGAGTTAGAACAAACGATATAGATGGGAATAATTGCTATTATGCATTTTTATGACGAAGAACTTGCAAGAGTAGAATCAACTATGAGATAAAATAGAGAGAAATATGCATACAGATTGGCATTCTTTCTGTGATTATTCCCGTATTTTCTGTTAAGGACGTTGGAGAAAAAGAGGAAAAATGAAAAAAAAAGATTGGAACTTGCATTATGTATATAAATTTGTTATAATAAATAACATTGATAGGGCACGTCCATGGGTGGAGGTGTCCTATTCATCGTTATATAGCAACAAATCCTATTGAATTATGGAAATTTGTGTGCTACAATAATAAAATATTAATATTTTATTCCATTTTTCGACAGATTTTCTGTAGAAAATGTGGAGCGCGACCGGTTGTTTTGGTGTAGAGTACTGAATCGTCGGTTTTGTTTGGGAGAGCAGACGGAAATTGGACGATTTCCGCAAAATGTGTTTTTTACATTTTGCACATCGGACGAAATGCAAAACGAAGGCAGCAAAACTTTTAGACTAAGGAGTGGCAGGCATTGGCAAAGTACGTATGTAAGCGTCTCGGTTACGCAATTTTGACTATCTTTTTAATCTCTGTCATCACATTTACACTGATGAACCTGATCCCCGGTGGACCATTTTTGAGTGAAAAAGCGGTAACCCCCGCGACCCAGGCCGCTTTGGAAGAGAAATATGGCCTGAATGTCTCGAAGCCCGAACAGTATATCAATTATATGAGCGGGCTTTTGCAGGGCGATCTCGGCGTATCTCTGAAACAAAAGGGAAGAACGGCAAACGACATTATCTTCTCAACCTTCCCAGTCTCTGCCCGTCTGGGTGGCATTTCCATTTTGGTGGCACTAGTAGTCGGCGTGAGCCTCGGCTCCGTTGCTGCGATGTGCAGAGGAAAGTGGGGTGATCAGCTGATTATGGTCGTTTCCACGCTGGGGATTGCGGTGCCAAGCTTTGTTGTAGCGACCACGCTTATGAAAGTTTTTGGTGTAGAACTAAAATGGCTGCCTACCATGGGGTTATCAACCCCCATCCACTATATTCTCCCGGTATTTACTCTTGCCTTCTATCCAATGGCTTATATTACGCGTCTGATGCGCTCCAGTATGTTGGATGCCTTGAATCAGGATTATATTCGTACAGCCCGTGCGAAAGGCGTAAGCAAGTTCAAAATGCTTTTTAAACACGCACTGCGTAATGCAATTATTCCGATTATCACTTATGCCGGCCCATTGTTGGCGTTTACGGTTTCCGGAAGCTTTGTTGTAGAAAAGATTTACAACATTCCTGGTCTCGGCCGTGAGTTTATCAACTGTATCACCGGGCGTGACTATCCCATGGTGATGAGCACCACCATTTTCTTGGCGACATTGCTTGTTTTGATGAATGTGGTTGTGGATATCCTCTATAAGATAGTGGACCCACGAATCAAACTGAAATAAGAAGGGAGAGACGTTCCAATGGAGGATATTAAGCTGAAAAAGAACCCGTTAAGTCTCCAGCTTGACCCGGACGATTTTCTCCCGGCGAGCGACGAAGAAAAGAGACAATTGGATGTTATGCGCGAGAGCACAACCTTTTGGAGGGATGCGCTGAAGCGTTTTAGCAAAAATAAAGTGGCAATGGTGGCGGCCGTGGTCATTCTATTGGTCGTTATCTGTGCGTTTATTGTGCCAAACTTTTATCCATATGAATACGATCAGCAAATCCGTGGCAGCGAAAACCTGTGGCCCATGGAGTATTCCGAAGAGGAACAGGCGTTGATCGCCTCTGGTGAAAGCGTATTCCCCACATCTTTGGCACAGACAAGCTTGGCCGCGACTTGGGGATTCGCGTATTGACAGGCGCCAGAGTTTCGCTTTTGGTCGGCTTGGTGGCAAGCGCTCTGGTCTTGCTGATCGGCTCCATCTATGGCTCGGTTGCAGGCTATTTCGGTGGAAAAGTGGACTTGATTATGATGCGTATCGTTGACATCATCTACTCGGTCCCAGATATTTTGATTATCATTCTATTGCAGGTTACTTTAAAAGCCCCACTACAGACATTGTTCGACAGCAGTCCCGTTTTTGATGGACTTAACCGTGTGGGCGTCGGTTTAATTAGTATTTTTATCACGTTTAGTTTGCTGTACTGGGTAAGTATGGCCCGTATCGTTCGTGGCCAGGTGATGACCTTAAAGGAGCAGGAGTTCGTCACGGCGGCAAAAGCGCTGGGGGCTTCGAATGGCAGAATCATCCGTAAACATCTGCTCCCGAACTGCATTGGTACCTTGATTGTAACGGCTACACTGCAAATTCCTTCTGCGATTTTTACAGAAGCCTTCTTGAGCTTCCTGGGACTCGGCGTTGCGGCTCCTATGGCAAGTCTTGGTTCCCTTGCATCGGATGCGATCAACAGTATCAATTCGTATCCATACCGATTGTTTATTCCGGCCGCTGCCATCAGTATTATTATTTTGGCATTTAACCTGTTTGGTGATGGCCTGCGCGACGCATTCGACCCGAAGCTGAAGAAATAGGAGATTTTAAGATGAATACAGATACCTTACTCAATATAGAAGATCTCCATGTTTCCTTTTTCACCCCCGCTGGCGAGGTAAAAGCCGTTACAAGCGTAACCTATAGCATGAAGCACGGCGAGGTGCTTGGAATCGTTGGAGAATCCGGAAGCGGAAAAAGCGTTTCTGCCTATTCCTTGATGGGAATTATCGCGGAACCGGGCAAGATCGTGGGGGGAACCATTGCATTCAATGGTCACGACCATGTGGAAAAAATGACGGAAAAGGAATTCCGTAAGATGCGCGGAAGCGAAATCAGCATCATTTTCCAGGACCCGATGACCTCGTTGAACCCTGTGTATACCATTGGAAACCAGCTGATGGAGATGCTTCGTCTTCATACAACAAAAACCAAAAAGGAATGCTGGGACCGCGCGGTGGAATTGCTGGGCTTAGTCGGTATGAACGAACCGGAAAAGCGTATGAGGCAGTATCCACATGAGTTTTCCGGCGGCATGCGTCAGAGGGTGATGATCGCAATGGCGCTTGCCTGCGAGCCAAAGTTATTGATTGCGGACGAGCCGACAACTGCTTTGGATGTGACCATTCAGGCGCAGATTTTGGACCTAATGGTTGAACTTAAGAAGAAAATCAATATGTCCGTCATTATCATTACCCACGATTTGGGCGTCGTTTCAGATGTCTGTGACCGCATTGCGGTCATGTATGCCGGTAAAATTGTTGAGATCGGATCAACGGACGATATTTTTTATCATCCGAAGCATTGTTACACGCTTGGCCTGCTCAAGTCCATTCCAAAGATCAATGAGGACGAACATGAGCGTTTGGTGCCAATTGAAGGCACACCGGTTGACTTGCTCAATCCTCCGGCGGGATGTCCCTTTGCATCGCGCTGTGATAAGTGCATGAAGATCTGTCTGCGAGAGATGCCCCCTTATACAGAGATTTCGGAGGGCCATGTCAGTGCCTGCTGGTTGATTCAGAAGGAGCAGATGGAAAAAGCAAAAGCCGAAGGGGGAAAGAGCAATGAGTGAAAAGCTATTGGAGGTACAGCACCTCCAGCAGTATTTTCCCGTTAAGGGCAAGTTGTTCCACAAAACCTACGTGCAGGCGGTGGACGATGTCAATTTCCACATCAATAAAGGGGAAACCTTTGGCTTGGTAGGAGAATCCGGCTGTGGGAAAACGACGACGGGCCGCACCATTTTACGCTTGTATGAGCCAACGGATGGAAAAATCATTTATAAAGGTGAAGACATCACTCACGTGGATTTTGCCCCATACCGCAAGAAGATGCAGATTGTTTTTCAGGACCCGTATGCTTCCTTGGATGCGCGTATGACGGTTGGCGATATTGTCGGCGAACCGATCGATATTCACAAGCTCGCCAATAGCAAACAGGAACGCCATGATATGATTTTGGCGTTGCTAGAGCGGGTTGGCCTCAACTCTGAGCATGCCAACCGCTATCCACATGAATTTTCCGGTGGACAGAGGCAGCGAATCGGCATTGCGCGCGCACTGGCTGTCAACCCGGAGTTTATTGTCTGCGACGAGCCGATTTCTGCACTGGACGTTTCTATTCAGGCGCAGGTTGTCAATATGTTTGAGGATTTGCAGCAGGAATTGGGATTAACTTATCTGTTTATCGCCCATGACCTTGCAATTGTCAAGCATATCAGCAATCGCATTGGTGTGATGTATCTTGGAAAGCTGGTCGAGCTTGCGGAGAGTGCAGAGCTTTATAAGAATCCGATTCATCCCTATACGCGCTCGCTGCTTTCTGCAATTCCGATTCCGGACCCAAAGGCCAGCCGTGCAAAGAAGCGCATTGTTTTGGAGGGCGATGTTCCCAGTCCGGTCAATCCGCCGTCCGGCTGCCGTTTCCGCACCCGCTGTCCTTATGCGACAGAGCGTTGTGCAGCAGAAGTTCCTGAATTTAAAGATTACGGCGGCGGACATTATGCAGCGTGTCATAGAATTGGTGAGGTTTGATAAAATACCGATCGGTTTTTTAAAGAATTCCAGTAGTTCTTGGTCTTTTAATTCGCATTTTAGCGGATTAAAATAGATTTATCCAATTTTAAAACTGGAGGGATTTATTAATGAAGAAGATACTTGCAACCATCCTGGCAGTAGCCATGCTGGCTACAACCTTCGTTGGCTGCGGCAGCGGGGGGGACACGGGGTCTACTCCGGATGCAAACCAGCCCGAAGGCAGTACAAGCGCTCCTGAAATTTCGGTCTGTATCGGTCCAGAACCGGAGACCTTGGACCCGGCGCTCAACAAGTCGGTGGACGGCGCTTGCTATGCAATCCATGCATTCGAAGGCATCTATAAGTTTGATGAAAACGGCAATACCATCCCCGGACAGGCGGAGAAGGTCGAAGTCCAGCGATGACGGCCTGACTTGGGACATCACTCTGCGCGACGACATCAAGTGGTCCGACGGCGAACCTGTCACGGTTGATGACTTTATTTATTCCTGGCAGCGCGCAGCTTCTCCGGAAACTGCTTCCGACTATGCAAACCTGTTTGACGTGATCGAAGGCGGTGCCGATGTTTATCAGGGCAATGCCAATCCGTCCACATTGGGCGTCACAAAGGTTGACGACACACACATGACGGTCAAACTGGCTGCTCCTTGCCCGTATTTTGACAAGCTCCTGGCGTTCCCGGTTTACTATCCGGTTCGCAAGGATGTGGTCGATGGCAACGATGGTTGCGACCCAGGATGCTTCCACATTCATTGGCAATGGCCCGATGATGCTGACCAATTGGAGCCACAAAGAAAGCATCACATATGTAAAGAACCCGTATTACTATGATGCGGATAAAGTCACCGATAGCACCCTGAAGTTCGTTCTGTTGGAGGACGACAATGCAAAGATGGCTGCTTATGACAATGGCGAGCTTGACTATGTGTTCCAGCTGCCGATCGACGAGCTCGATGCTCTGAAGGAGCGCGAGGACTTTGGTACCATCAATGAAATTGGTACTTATTATCTCGCATTCCAGACCGAGAAAGAACCCTTCAACAATCCGAGAGTCAGAAAGGCTTTGACCTTGGCGATCGACCGTAACTACATTGTCGAGACCGTTTCGAAGCAGGGCGAAGTTCCGGCAGGCGCGATCGTTGCTGCAAAGGTTACCGAAGGAGATTCCACTTTCCGTGAGGTTGGCGGCGATTATTTCTCCGTGAAGCCTGAAGACTATGAGAAGAATGTTGAGGAAGCAAAGCAGTTGCTGGCAGAGGCAGGTTATCCGAATGGCGAAGGCTTCCCGACCTTTGAGTATACCACCAACACAGCAACCCTGCACTTGGGTGTTGCAGAGGCCCTTCAGAACATGTGGAAAGAAGAGCTTGGCATCGAGTGCAAGATTGCACAGCAGGAATGGAACGTATTCCTTGCAACCCGTCCGGCAGGCACCTTTGAGGTCGCTCGCGATGGCTGGATTGCAGACTACGACGATCCGCTGACCTTCCTTGAGATCTTCAAGAGCGATAATGGCAACAACGACTGCCATTGGAAGAACGCTGAGTTCGATGCTTTGATCGATCAGGCAAAGGCTGAGTCCGATTCTGAGAAGCGCTTCGAAATCCTGCATCAGGCAGAGGATCTCTGGGCAGAAGAGATGCCCGGTGCACCGCTCTACTACTATGCAGACACCTACATGAAGAAGCCGAACCTGGAAGGCTATTGGGATTCCCCGTTGGGCTACAAGTTCTTTATGTATTGCACCAAGACTGCGGAATAAGGCTATTTTCCGCCTGAAAAGACCAACAAAAGAGCGTCTCGCGTAGCGGGGCGCTCTTTTACTTGGCGCCGAATAGGCATGATAAAAGGCGGCGTCCCAAAACCACGAATTTTTCGATTCATAGGGATAAGATGGAATAAGTTTCGCAAATTGAATAGAGGATAAAAAGAGACATCGTTTGCAGATTTCTGGAAGGATGAAGTCGCGACTCACCCTTCCGAAAGGTGACAGAAAGGGGAGGCCTCTTTCTGTCTGGAAAAAACCTGAGGTTCTAAAAAAACGAAGAGAGTTTTCAGTCGTTTCATGCCTTTTGGGACACCTCCATGAAAGAATATTTGAGTAAAAAAATAGGTTCCAGCGTTAGCTGAAACCTAAAGAAAAGCAGCGCGTTTTAGAGTAATAAAAGATATAGCCCCTGATAAGGAGCTTGCAGTGAAAAAATGGGATTGAATAATGGTTTAATGCCCTCTTCAGAGGACTACCACAAGAGATAAACTTTATAGATCCTGTTCAAGCTATCCATTCAACGGGTGGTTTTGATTTATCCTTTGATGGATTCTGCGCGTGCCAACATTGGAAGAAAAATCTAAAAGGCTTTCTTGCAAGAAAATACAGAAATGTTGCAATTTTACCCGCAATATTTTATAAGAGAGCTGGACGAATTGGGTAAATGGCCAATTCTCGTACAAAAGCACGAATCCTATCCATTTTGATATTGCAAAAGGCAGACCTGCGTAGTATAATCACAATAATGAACTGTATGTGAACGGATCGAACACAGCGCCGCGTGACCTCTTTCACGCCGAATAGGGTTGATCACCCGCAGCCAAGTCCTGCGCGGTACGCAATCGCGTACGCTGAAATCCTTTTCGGTAAGGCCACCCGGCTGTTTTCATATTCGCGGGTTTTGATGCGAGGGGTTTGATCCAAATTTGAAATGGGGGTTCAGAATGATGAAAAAGCGTTTTTTGGCAATGGTTTTGGCGGCAGCCATGTTGATGACTGCAATGGTCGGTTGCGGCGGAGATAATGCGGCGCAGAACGATGGAAACACCGGCAACGGTGCAACAGGAGATACGATTAAGATCGGTGGTTTGGCACCTCTGACAGGCGATGTTTCTGTCTATGGTGTGGCAGTTGACAATGGAATTAAGTTGGCAGTTGAGGAGATCAATGCAGACGGCGGTGTGCTTGGTAAACAGATCGACTACATTGTATACGATGAAAAGGGCGATGCAACAGAGGCGGTCAATGCCTACAATAAGTTGGTACAGAGCGACAAGGTTGTGGCGGTGATCGGCGACGTTACTTCTAAGCCGACTTTGGCGGTTGCACAGCAGGCTGCAAAGGATAAGATTCCGATGATTACAGCCACCGGTACAGCAGAAAATATCACCGAGACTGGCGATAACATTTTCCGCGCTTGTTTTATTGACCCGTTCCAGGGGGAATTGATGGCTTCTTATGCTTCCAAGAAGCTTGAAAAGAAGACTGCGGCAATCATTTATAACATTTCTGACGACTATTCTAAGGGCCTGTATGAGGCGTTTGAAGCAGCTTCGAAGGATCTCGGCATCGAAGTGGTTCAGGTTGAAGGCTATGGCAAGGGAACAGTCGACTTTAAGGCACAGTTAACCAACATCAAAAGCAAGAATCCGGATGTTATTTTCCTGCCGGTCTATTATCAGGATGTGGCATTGATTGCGGTTCAGGCCAAGGAGTTGGGGATTGAAGCTCAGTTCTTGGGTGCTGACGGCTGGGATGGTGTAACTGGCCAGGTGGACGCCAGCAATATGGATGCGGTGAATGGCGCATATTTCTGTAGCCAGTATTCGGCTCAGAGCGACGACCCGAATATGCAGGCCTTCTTGGAGAAGTACAAAGAAACTTATGGGATGGATGCAAGCCAGTTTTCGGTCTTGGGATATGATGCGATGAAGATGCTCGCTCAGGCGATCACTGAGGCAGGATCTACGGATTCTGCAGCAGTTACAGAAGCATTGGCAGGAATCGATTTTACCGGTCTGACCGGCCATATGACCTTTGACGAAAACCGCAATCCGGTCAAGAGTGCGGCGATTACGCAGATCGAAAATGGCGAATACCAGTTTATCGAATTCTACGAGAAATAATTATTCGACGAGTTTATACAATTTGTAAAACAGAATGTCATGAAATGGGAAAGAGGGCGATTGCGGTCACCCTCTTTCCGGTTATTCCAAATAAACCAGAAATAAATTGAGGGAGGGGCAGCCATGGATATTTTGGCACAGGTGCTCAATGGTTTGGGTATCGGCAGCATTTATGCCCTAGTCGCACTAGGATACAGTATGGTATATGGCATTGTCCAGCTTATCAACTTTGCACACGGCGACATCATCATGGTGGGCGCATATGTTACATATGTCGGCCTGGTGATGGCAGGGGTACCGCTTTGGGCCGCGGTTTTAATTTCCATTTTATTCTGCGGGCTGGCTGGCGTGCTGATTGAAAAATTGGCATATAGCCGGTTGTTGAAGATGGGGGCCCCGCGAATTTCTCTGTTGATTACGGCGATTGGCGTCAGCATCTTCTTGCAGAATCTTTCGCAATTGCTGTTTTCTTCCAGTGCGAAGTCTATGCCAGCAATGTTCCCAAACACGATGTTGGAACTGGGAACCTTACAAATCAGCTCGAATACCCTACTGAATATCGGTACTTCTGTAGTGATGATGATTGCCCTGCAACTTTTGGTGAATAAGACCAAGATGGGCAAGGCGATGCGCGCGACCAGCGAAGATGCAGGCGCGGCAAAATTGATGGGAATTAACACGAATTCCACCATTGCAATTACGTTTGGGGTGGGGTCTGCGTTGGCAGCAGTAGGTGCTGTGCTTTACTGCAATACATTTCATCAGATTACACCGTATATGGGCGGCATGTTAGGCTTGAAGGCGTTTGTTGCCGCTGTTCTAGGGGGAATTGGCAGCATTCCGGGCGCGATGCTTGGCGGCTATATCCTCGGTGTTGCAGAGAGCTTGACAACGGCTGCGGCGGCTGACAGATTACAGATGCCGTCGTATTCGGTATTTTGATTTTGGTCCTGCTGATTAAGCCAGCGGGCCTTCTCGGAAAAAATGTCCGAGAAAAAGTGTAAGGAGGCGGCATCATGAAACAGAAAAAATGGCTTTCCAATGTCATCATCTTGATCTTGGTGCTGGCGCTTTACGTGATACTGTCTGTGTTGATTCAAGCCAACATCATCAATCCGTATTACTCTGGTATTTTGACGATGGTGTGTATCAATGTCATTTTGGCCGTCAGCTTGAACCTTGCGACCGGTTTTTTGGGCCAGCTGGTTTTGGGACATGCAGGCTTTATGAGTGTGGGGGCGTATGCAGCCGCGCTGTTCACCATGATTCTGGACTGCCGACGATGGCAAGCTTTCCGTTGGCGCTGTTGATCGGCGGCATTGTGGCAGCGGCGTTTGGGGTCATCATTGGTGTGCCTGCGTTGCGCTTAAAGGGGGACTACCTGGCTATTTTGACGCTGGGTTTTGGTGAGATCATTCGTGTATTGATCCTAGCCACGCCATTTACAGGCGGCGCGGCGGGCTTGTCCGGGATTCCTCTTTTGACGACCTTTACTTATGTGTTCATCGTTGCAATTTTGACCGTGGCGGTTATTTTCGCATTTATTCATTCGCGCCATGGACGCGCTGTGATCGCTATCCGCGAGGATGAGATTGCAGCGGAAGCCGCGGGGATTCACACCACCTACTATAAGTTGCTCGCCTTTGTTTTGGCGGCGTTTTTTGCTGGAATTGCCGGTGGACTTTATGCGCATCACATCGGCGTTTTGGACCCCAGTAAGTTTGACTTTAACTATTCGGTGGAAATTCTGATTATGGTTGTTTTGGGCGGCATGGGGTCAATCACCGGTTCCGTGGTGGCTGCAATTGTTCTGACTTTGCTGCCGGAACTCCTGCGTGGGTTCTCTGAGTATCGAATGTTGATCTATTCCATTATTTTAATCTGCGTCATGTTGTTCAAGCCTTCTGGCCTGCTGGGACAGCACGAATTTTCTTTAACCAAAATTTTGAATAAGTTCCGCGGGAAAAAGGCGGAATCAAAGAAGGAGGCGTAAGCGATGGCCGTATTGGAAGTAAAGAATCTGGGAATCGCCTTTGGTGGCCTTCGTGCGCTTCAGGATGTTCAGTTTACCATTGGGGAAAAGGAGATTATCGGCCTGATTGGTCCCAATGGCGCAGGAAAAACAACGGTGTTCAATCTGTTGAACAGATGTTTATGTGCCCACAGAGGGAACGATCACGCTGGAAAATCAAAATATTGTTGGTAAGAAAACGTACCAGATCACCCAAGGCGGTATTTCTCGTACATTCCAAAACATTCGGTTGTTTAAGGACATTTCGGTCATCGATAATGTCAAGATTGCGATGAATTTCCAGATGAAATACTCTGTCTTATCGGGAATCTTCCGCACGCCGGGATACCGCCGGGAAGAGCAGCAGATCGATCAGAGGGCACATGAGCTGTTGCAGGTATTCCACTTGGACGAAAAAGCAGAGGATTTGGCAAAAAATCTGCCCTATGGACAGCAGCGAAAATTGGAGATTGCCCGTGCGTTGGCAACCAACCCGAAGATTTTGCTACTCGACGAACCCGCTGCGGGGATGAATCCAACAGAGACCAAGGAACTCATGGAGACCATCCGCCTGATTCGCGACCGCTTTGAGATCGCAATATTGTTGATCGAACATGACATGAACTTCGTGATGGGCATCTGCGAGCGCATCTATGTGCTGGATTATGGCAAGGTGATTGCAGAGGGAAATGCAGAGGAAATCCGGAATAACCCGCGCGTCATTACGGCCTATCTGGGAGGGGAATAAACATGGCTATGCTTTCTGTGAAGGATTTGCAGGTTTACTATGGTTCGATTCACGCGATCAAGGGCATTTCGTTTGAAGTGAACGAGGGGGAGATTGTCACATTGATCGGCGCAAATGGCGCCGGAAAGACAACAACGCTACACGCCATCTGCGGCTTGGTAAAAGCGAAGTCGGGAGAGATCACCTTCTGCGATCATAATCTGCGCACCACAGACCCACATAAAATTATTCGCCTTGGACTGGCACAGGTACCGGAGGGCCGCCGGATTTTTGCGAAGATGACGGTTCAAGAGAATCTGGAGATGGGGGCATATATTCGCAACGACAAAAGTGGGATTGATGCGGACTATGAATCGGTATTCCAGCGCCTGCCGCGTTTAAAGGAGCGCCGTAAGCAGCTTGCGGGTACGTTATCCGGAGGAGAGCAGCAGATGTTGGCAATCGGCCGCGCTTTGATGGCAAAGCCGAAGATGTTGCTGCTGGACGAACCTTCGATGGGACTATCCCCCCTTCTGGTAAATGAGATTTTTGAAATCATTCAGGATGTCAACCGCTCGGGTGTAACGGTATTGTTGGTGGAACAAAATGCAAAAAAAGCGCTGGCAATTGCGAACCGAGCCTATGTACTGGAAACCGGCAACATCTCCATGTCCGGGGATGACAGATACACTCAGCCGCGACGAAAAGGTGCGTAAGGCATATTTGGGTGGCTGAGAATTTCCTTGATAAAAATAACCCTGTGGTACGATCCACAGGGTTATTTTTTATTTGATAGCGTTCCTGTTTTTAATGGTCCGTTTTTTTAGAACAGGAAAAGCGGAACGTTGGAAACAAGCTACCTGCTGTTGCTGTACAAGCGTATCGCTTTGCTGTAACGAATCTTTGAGAATTATAGGATTTGTCAAATCATAACGAAATGAATGCAAAAAAGAGTCTGGCGAAGAATACTTTCTGGTCGTAGAAAATAGGGGATTGTATGCGATACCTCTTTCCTTTACCTTCCTACTGCGGCCTCTTTACCAAGACAATACGCCATTATCAGAAGATAAAAGTAGTTTTTTTCTTAGGGCATTCATTTACCCGCATGGAGCGCCCAATTTTTGGGATACTATCCAGATGGGAGGGTGATACGATGCGAAGAATCGAAGAATTCCGAAGTGCAAGGGCCGCTGTATTTATCGGCGCAATCTTGACCGTGCTGGCTGCTGCCGCTATCTTTTTTCTCATGCATATGGGGGATCAAAAAGAACTCTCTGCCCAGGAACGGCAGGCGCTGGCCCAAAATGTATATTTTCCAACCCCATCGGAAAAGCAACAGATCGGCGAGACCGAATCCATATTGAACAACGACCCGGACCACGCAGTGAGCATCCACTATCCGGTGTTTGGTATTCAAACGATCGACTTACAACTTTTGTCCATAGTGGAAGAAATTCAAAAAGAACATCGTGAGCAACTGGGACAGGAGAGACAAGCTGCATCAAACGATGTACAGTCCGATTTGCTGGTAGATTATCAGTCCTACCTGGTCGGAGACCGGACTGCTTCTGTGGTACTCACAGTTCAACAGCGTTTTGCTACATGGGACGGACCACAGGCTCGCTCAACCGCGTTGGTTTTCGACCTGGTAGAAGGCGATTTATTGGAAATGGAAGATATTTTTCAGGGCAATTATTTGGAACGCCTCTCCGAAGAAGTACGCTCATATTTTGAAGCATCCACCTCCTACTCCGACGGGACGGACAAAGATTCGTTTTTAGCGGGGACAACACCGGACGCCGCTAATTTTAGCAATTTTGCTTTGACGACCGATGCCGTTCAAATCTACTTTGAGGAAGGCACGCTGTTTTCCGATCGAACCGGAGTGCCGGTAGCGGAAATTCCTTATGATCGGTTGACTGGCGTTTTGCGAATCCGTACAGATGGGCCTCTGCTCTCGGTTGATGCCGCCCCAGCAGTGGAGCTTACGGCGCCGGCTCCAATGGCCATCGACAAAGACCGCCCGATGATTGCGTTGACGTTTGATGATGGGCCGCATCCAATCGTAACGCCTCGCATTCTCGACTTATTAAAACAGTATCAGGCCCGAGCAACCTTTTTTGTATTGGGAAATCGGGTGGATAGCTATGCTGACGTATTGCAAAGGGAATATACGGAGGGGCACGAGATCGGAAATCATTCCTACAACCATCCATCCCTATCAAAGCTTCGCCCGGAGGAAATCGCTTATCAGGTGCAGGAAACAGATGAACGCATAGCGCACTTGATTCCGACCTCTCCCGTTCTGTTGCGGCCTCCCTACGGCTCTGTCAACGATACGGTCAAAGCATCCATCCAAAAACCGTTTGTCCTCTGGTCCATTGATACCCAGGATTGGAAAAATCGCAGCCGAGATGCCATTGTAAAAGAGGTTTTGGACCATGTGCAAGACGGGGATATCATTCTGATGCATGACCTGTATGCTACCACAGCGGATGCGTGCGAAATCATTCTGCCGGCATTGGCTAAACAGGGTTATCAATTTGTTACCGTTTCGGAATTGCTGGCGGAGAGAGAAATTATCCCAGCGGCAGGTCATGTTTATGCGCGAGCAGCTGCGTAAAATCGGAAGAAATTGTAAACTTTTTGCAGGGCGGTTGACAGCAATACGGATTGACGGTATACTAAACCTACAAGAAAACCCAAATCTGTTGTTCATCCATCAAGAGGGAGTAGTTTCATAGACATGCCGTCAACATACCCGATTTGAAAAAAATCTGGCGGTGTGTGCCGTTTTTCGGTTAACAAGACTTTTGGATGGCTGTCCTGTACATCTGTGCGGGCGGCTGGCCGGAAGTCTTTTTTTGTTATATACGGCCGGCAACAGGAAGAACTGTATGGAAGGAGAAAAATATCATGGCAAACACGTTTTTTAACCGCTCTGTGGATGAGGTCCTAAAACAACAAGAGAGTTCGCCAGGAGGACTGTCGCACGCACAGGCTGCCGATCGGTTGGAAAGATTCGGTCCCAATGCTTTGGTGGAGGGAAAAAGAAAGGAATTGTTCAAGTTTTTCTGGAACAATTTAAAGATCTGCTGGTGGTCATTTTGATTTTGGCAGCGGTGATCTCCATGCTTTCCGGGCAGGGAGAGAGCACGATCGTAATTTTTGCAGTCTTGATTTTGAATGCGATTCTTGGCACAGTCCAGTATTTTAAGGCAGAAAAATCCTTAGAAAGTCTCAAAGCAATGTCTTCGCCAGCGGCAAAAGTTTTGCGCGACGGCGCGAAGGTGGAGGTTCCCTCTAAGGAGATTGTACCGGGAGACATTGTATTTTTAGAAGCAGGGGACCTGGTGGTTGCAGATGGGCGTGTGTTGGAGAATTTTTCTTTGAAAGTGAATGAAAGTTCCCTGACCGGTGAGTCCGAAGGAGTGGAAAAATCAGCAGACATCATTCCAGGGGAAAAGGTAGCTTTGGGAGACCAAAAGAATATGGTCTTTTCCGGCTCATTGGTGACCTATGGACGTGCAACCGTGGTGGTAACGGGAACGGGTATGCACACAGAGATCGGGAAAATTGCCTCTCTGATGAATCAGACGCAACAGCGGAAAACACCCTTGCAGCAAAGCCTGGACGATTTCAGCAAAAAGCTGGCGGTTATTATCCTGGCGATTTGTGTGGTGGTGTTTGGCCTGTCCCTCTATCGGGAGATGCCCATCCTTGATTCGTTGATGTTTGCGGTGGCACTGGCAGTAGCAGCTATTCCAGAGGCACTTAGTTCGATCGTAACCATTGTCTTGGCGATGGGAACCCAAAAGATGGCTAAGGAAAATGCGATTATTAAGGACCTGAAAGCAGTGGAAAGCCTCGGCTCGGTGTCTGTAATTTGTTCGGATAAGACTGGCACGCTGACCCAAAACAAAATGTGTGTTCAAAAAATCTATGCCGATGGACAACTTCTGGATGGGAAAGACCTGCAATTGCCAAACGATCCACAGCGTTTCCTGTTAAAGATTGCCCTTTTAGCGAGCGATGCAACCTCTGTAGATGGCGCGGACATCGGAGATCCAACGGAGGTGGCGCTGGTTCAGTTGGGGGAACTCTTTGGTATAGAAGAAGTCTCCTATCGAGAACAACATCCGCGCCTGGGAGAGATCGCTTTTGATTCAGACCGAAAATTGATGAGTACGCTTCATGACATCGACGGGACACCGACCTTGTTGACCAAAGGAGCCATCGACGTATTGTTGAGCCGTGCTACAAAGATTTTTACAAGCAATGGGGTCCTGCCGTTGGATCAGGGCGGCAAACAGGAGATTCTTCGTGTGAATCAGGAACTCTCCGAACAGGGCCTGCGTGTGCTGGCTTTTGGCTATCGTCCATTGGAGGCGGTACGTCCGATCTCCCTGGACGATGAAACAGATATGACGTTTGTGGGGCTCATCTCGATGATCGATCCACCCCGTGTGGAGTCGGTACAGGCGGTTGCAGACGCAAAGCGGGCCGGAATTCGAACCGTCATGATCACCGGCGACCATAAAGTCACCGCAACAGCCATTGCCCGTAAAATCGGAATTTTTTCTGATGGCGACATGGCGCTGGAAGGCGTGGAGCTGGACGCAATGAAAGAGGAGGAGTTAGACCAAAAACTTCCGAAGATTGCGGTCTATGCGCGCGTTTCACCTGAAAATAAAATCCGCATTGTAGACGCCTGGCAGCGCAAGGGGCGGATTGTATCCATGACGGGGGATGGCGTAAATGATGCGCCAGCTTTAAAGAAGGCGGACATTGGCGTTGCGATGGGGATTACAGGAACCGAAGTCAGCAAAGACGCGGCTTCCATGATTTTGGAGGACGACAATTTTGCAACCATTGTCAAAGCGGTGTTGAATGGACGCAATGTGTATGAAAACATCAAAAATGCGATACAATTTTTGCTTTCTGGGAATATGGCAGCTATTTTGTCCGTTCTATTTGCATCCATTGTGGGATTGCCGATGCCGTTTGCACCAGTACACCTGCTGTTCATCAATCTACTGACCGATAGTTTACCAGCCATTGCCATTGGGATGGAACCCGCCCGCAAGGATCTTCTGGACCGCAGCCCCCGTGACCCAAAGGAACCTATTTTAAACCGCTCGCTCCTGGGAAAAATATTTGGACAGGGTCTTTTGATCGGTATTGCTACGATGACGGCCTTTTACCTTGGCTACGGTTCCACGCGGAATGCGGCTCTGGCGACCACGATGGCCTTTGCGACCTTGACCCTTGCCCGTTTGTTCCACGGTTTCAATTGCCGGGGACAAAAATCGATTTTCCGGTTGGGATTGAGCAGCAACCCGTATTCTCTTTTGGCGTTCGCCGCGGGGGTTGTCTTATTGGCCGCTGTGCTTCTATTGCCATTCTTGGAGACATTGTTCCAAGTGGCTCCACTGACATTGACCAATGTGGGGATGATTGTATTGCTCGCCATACTGCCGACCATATGCATCCAACTTTTTAAAGGAATCCGCGATAGGATGGACCGGAATTGAACTCCCACAGAATGTCAAGAAATTTTACTCGACGATGACTTGCCAATTCCTCTCGCTTGAACTATAGTAATTTTAAAGGATCTTACAAGCGAGAGGGGTGGAGCATATGGGCGCATTTCTACGCCGTCATGCGGGTGTCATTCAATCAGCCTTGTACGTGATAATCTTGTTGTTACTGATCGTGTTTTTTTGCGCGCCAGTCTATGAGGTTGCCTGTATTTTTACCGGGTTAGTAGTTTGTTGCTTTCGCGCTTGGCTCTCCTTTTATTCCTGCCGGGAGGAAGCGCGGGAAGAAGGGCGGACTTTTCTCGGCTGGAGAGAGCCGGTATTTTTGGACGTCCTGGAGAGTGCTTGTTTTGTATTTGTGATGCTATTATCCTCTTTGGGACGGCAATTTCCAGAATATGGATTGTTTTTATGTGTTCTGGGGATTGGCGCCTGGGGTATTACCGTTGTTCTGTCCTGGCTGGGGGCAAAAAGCCGCTGTCGGATAGAAGGAAAACCATTCATTTGGTATTATACGGCGGGTATATGGGCGTCGTTGTTTGGTCTCGCCGTGACCGGCGTGATGTTGGCCGTCTCAATCGTTTGAGCGCGGCGTATAGGCAGCGGCTCTTAGAGCATATTGAAGATTGCTTTTGCGATGGGGTGGAAGGCCACCCGGTCCGCTTTACACAGAAGGACGCCCTGAATTGCGGCATGTTTAGCCGGATGCAGGGCGTCCGATGTTTCTTTTATGAAGTTTTTCAATAACCAGACCCTTGCCCTTTTTGCTGGCTCTTTTTATTTACAAGGGCGCCAGTGTGGTATTGGGGTAATACCAGGCCAAAATCTCCTGATAGTCCGAACCTTGTTGCGCCATGAATTGGGCGCCCGTTTGGCTCATCCCTACGCCATGGCCATATCCCAGGACTGTAAAGGTAAAGATTCCATCCGCATAGGCAATGGTGAAGTCGGAAGAACGCAGTCCAAAGGCGCTTCGTATGTCGTCGCCGTCCACCTCCTGCCCACCGATGGTTACATATTTTACCGTACCGGAATTTGTCCGGTCGTATGTACCAACCCAGGAGGAAGGGTCGCTGGAAAAGTCTGCGTTGGGTGCCTTTTCCCGGACGGCATTCTGGAATTCTTCGGCGCTAAACGATGCCGTGGTCTGATAACCGCTGGCAAACAGATCTCCCGGGCTGGCCACTGGGACAAGGTAGTCCAATTTTCCTCCCCAGACGTCCTCTGAGCTCTCTGTCTTGCCGGAAGAAATAGCAAAATAGGTCGCGTCGATCAGTTCTCCATTGCTTTGTAGTGTTTGACCCGCTATGCTGTTGATGACCTCCGTGAGTTTCTCGTAATAGGCCTGATAGGAGTCGCCCCATCGTTCCTGCATCTGTTCTTTGCTGACATAAACTTTCCAATTCTGTGGATCTGCGGAAAAATCGCTGTCCGCGCCTTTTTCATGTGCCTGTGCCCGCTGCCGGCTGTAGTAGGTATAGGCGGCCACTGCCTGCGCCTTTAATGCCTCCGGTTCTGCATTTGGGGACATCTCCGTGACAATTGCACCATAGAGAAAGTCCCTGTCCCCGACCGTTAAAATCTGATTGGTGGATTCATCCCGAATGCGGAATGAGGCCTTCTCAAAATCTGCTGATGGGCCGGAATCGGTTACCCTTGGAGAATCCAACAGCGAGTCGGGCAGATTCGCTCCAACGGCCAGGAAGGGAATGCATAGCATGGCGAGAAATAACAGCAAGCATAAAATCGTAGTACCTTTCATCTTTACACCTCCGCAAACAAAGCCCCTTGTCCGCATTTATACGGCTATCCCATTTTTACATGGCAAGCGTTTCAATTATGCATGAGGATGGTGCATTTCGGGAAAATCTTTGCTATTTCGCCTATAAAATGAAATAATTGCTAATTTTTCATGCAGAGTTTTCTACAATGTCTCTATTCCAATGATTGACTTTGGCATAGCAATCTTATAAAATAAAATCGTTGCGTAAAGGGGAACGGGCGAAATAAGTCGATTTTGCCCGATGAAATAAGAGAACGGAGTGAATCGCATAATGAAAGAGATACAGCAGGATGAAAAGAAAATGGAATTTCGAGCGCTCTGTCAGGAATTTCGAGCGAACAATCAAATTCCACCGGAAAAGTTTGATTTATATCAGGTAAAACGCGGATTGCGAAATCCGGATGGAACCGGTGTTATGGCTGGTTTGACGTTGATTTGTAATGTGCATGGTTATTTGATCGACGACGCGGAGCGGATTCCGGATAAGGGAATCCTGACCTACCGTGGAATGAACGTAGAGGACATTGTGGAGGGGTGCCGCAAGGAGAATCGCTTTGGATTCGAAGAGGTCGTGTGGCTTTTGCTGTTTGGCAAACAACCGACCCGCTCGCAACTTGAAGGATTCAGCAAACTGATTAACAGCTGCCGGGAGTTGCCGGAATATTTTGCAGAGGACATGATTATCAAGGCGCCCTCCCGCAATATTATGAATAAGTTGGGACGTTCGGTCTTGGCGCTGTATTCCTACGATGAGAATCCGGATGATCCCTCTTTAGAAAACAATATGCGGCAGGCGATTCAGCTGATCGCCCGTCTTCCCACTATTATGACATATGCCTATCAGGTAAAGCGCCGCCATTTTGACCGGCAGAGCATGTTTTTCCATCCGCTTGACCCGAACCATTCCACAGCAGAGGCGATTCTCAATGCAATCCGCCCGGATCGTGTGTTCACGGACGAAGAAGCCAAGCTTCTGGATTTGTGCATGATTCTACATGCAGAACACGGCGGCGGCAACAACTCCACCTTTACCACACGTGTGCTTTCCTCGACGGGGACGGATATTTATTCCGCTATTTCCGCGGCGATTGGCTCTTTGAAGGGACCGCGACACGGCGGAGCAAATCACCGCGTTATGACGATGATGGATGATTTGATGGAGCATGTGGAAAACTGGGAGAGCGACGACGAGGTGGAGAGTTACCTGGAAAAGATTGTCCGAAAAGAGGCAGGGGACCGCTCTGGTTTGATCTATGGAATGGGCCATGCGGTGTATACACTTTCCGATCCACGTGCAGTTATTCTCAAGGAAAATGCGCGGAAGATGGCGGAAGAGCATGGACTGCTTCGCAAGTTCGAGCTGTTTGAGCGTGTTGAAAAGCTCTCCCCGGATGTATTCGCAAAGGTAAAGAACGATCAAAAAGTCATCTCGGCCAATGTGGATTTCTATTCAGGATTGGTATACGAAATGTTGGGAATCCCGAGCGACTTATATACGCCGATGTTTGCAGTCTCCCGTATTGCAGGTTGGTGCGCCCATCGAATCGAAGAGATGGAGACCTGCGGGCGGATCATGCGTCCCGCATATCGCTCTTTGACACACGAAAAAACATATATCCCAATCGACCAGCGCGATTGAGGCCTATTTTAGCTGCCAAACAGTAGAATCCTCTGTTTGGCGGCTTTTTTGCCTTTTGCAACATTTTATTCTATTTTATAAATTGGAAAATTAAGGGTGTTTTTATTGTGTAAAATAGAATACAGCGTCGGTTGATTCTATGTAAAAAGGGGAATCGCATATGTCTATGAAACATGCCTGGATTGTTTTCCTTGTCGCTTTGGTTGTGGCGCTTCCAGTGCGCCTTTATCAGCTATTGGTATTGATGGAGGAGGACACTGGCTTTTTGAATGGTGGCGCGATGTCAACAACTCTGCTTGTGATTGTACTTTTGGTTGCACTTGCCGCTATCGTGGTAATTTGTATGGGGAGTAAGCGGATGCCCGTTGGCTATACGCCTTTGCGGAGTATTCCCACAGCCGTTTTAGCAGGATTGACAGGCGCTCTGCTTCTGTTTGAATCCATTGGCAATATTTTTACGTATAGCGCGCTCTTATCACAGGTTCCGGCAAACGGCGAGAGCACGACCCCGGCCGGGGTGATCGGTCTGGCGATGGCAATCGTGGGTATTTTGGCAGCTTTGGCGATTTTTCTTGCCGCCTACGGCTTTGCAACAGGGAGCAATCCCATGGGGATGCATCCATTGATTGCGCTTTTACCCGCTGTTTGGGGTTGTATCTGTCTGGTTCTACTATTCATTTCGTATACCGCAGTGGTCAATGTTTCTGAAAATGTTTACGATATGTTCTCGGTTGTCCTTCTTCTGTTGTTTCTGTTTGCGCAGGCAAAATTGTTTGCCGGCGTTGACAGCGTGAAGAGCGGACGTATGATGGTTGCCACCGGACTGCCCGCCGCACTGATGGCGTTGTTGACCTCTGTTCCAACTTTATTGATGGCGGCAATGGGGAGAACGGTTCCGGGACTATTCCCTGCGGGGTTGCATTTGGTCAATTTAAGCATGGCGTGTTATATTTTATCCTTTTTATTTGCGGCTCGCCAATTGCCAAATAACGTTCAAGGGATGGTTCGCACGGTAAAGGGACAGAATTGAAGTGTTTTCCAGAAAAATATTTAAAAAATGTAAGTTAAATTTATGACAAACTCTTGTATTATCGTTTCGAATGCTATAAAATAATAGCAGGATAGACCACTATAAAATTCAGGAGGTACAAGTTCTATGTCTATTAAAGTTGGCATTAATGGCTTTGGCCGCATTGGCCGCTTGGTTTTCCGTGCCGCTGTTGCGCAGCCGGAGACCTTTGAGATCGTTGGCATCAACGATCCGTTCATCGACCTCGACTATATGGTTTACATGGTGAAATACGACACCATGCATGGTCATTTCGATGGCACCGTAAAGGCTGAGAACGGCAAGCTCGTTGTCAATGGCAAGGAGATCAGCGTTTTTGCTGAGAAGGATCCGTCTCAGATTCCGTGGGGCACTGTTGAGGCTGAGTACGTCGTGGAGTCCACCGGCGTGTTCTGCACCACCGAGAAGGCTTCCGCTCATATTCAGGCTGGCGCTAAGAAGGTTGTTATCTCCGCTCCTGCAAAGGATAAGGAAACCCCGACTTTTGTCTGCGGCGTGAACCTCGACACCTACACCAAGGACATGAAGGTTGTTTCCAACGCTTCCTGCACAACGAACTGCTTGGCTCCTCTGACCAAGGTTATCAACGACAAGTTCGGCATTGTAGAGGGCCTCATGACGACGGTTCACTCCACCACCGCTACCCAGAAGACCGTTGACGGCCCGTCCATGAAGGACTGGCGCGGTGGCCGTGCTGCTGCTGGCAACATCATTCCGTCTTCCACGGGTGCTGCAAAGGCTTGCGCACTGGTTATTCCGTCCGTTAAGGGCAAGTTGACCGGTATGTCCATGCGTGTTCCGACCCTGGATGTTTCCGTTGTTGACCTCACTGTAAGCCTGGCTACCAAGACCACTTACGAAGAGATCTGCAAGGCAATCAAGGAAGCTTCCGAGGGTGAGCTGAAGGGTATCCTCGGCTATACCGATGAAGCGGTTGTTTCTTCCGACTTCCTGGGCGATCCGCATACTTCCATCTTTGACGAGAAGGCTGGCATCATGCTGAACGACCATTTCGTCAAGCTGGTATCCTGGTATGATAACGAGTGGGGTTACAGCAACAAGGTGCTCGACCTCATCAAGCATATGTACAAGGTTGACCACGAATAATTTGGTCTGCGGTTAAAACCGAAAACAAGCGTTGAATCCCCGCTCCTTTGTAAAACAAAGGAGCGGGGATTTTGTATTTTATTTAAGGCTGATATGTAGTTGTATCGAGAGCAATGGTGCGAAAGTAAACGGTTGGCAGGCAATTTTGGCGGTTCACACGGTGAAAAGGGATACATTTTATTACGCCTTGGAAATCGTACAGGATAAAAGTTTGCGTTTGGGATTCTCCTATCGAAACGTTGCTGATCGGCTAAATCATAAAAAGGTGCGAATTAGAGCGTTGTTTTAAGAAAATGAGGAGGGCGGCCGCAGGCTGTCCCTAAAAAGTTTCTTATCTCACCGCTCTTCTTTTTAAAGTTTTCTGTTTTATATTTGTTAGAGCATTGTAATGCAAGCATGAGTGGGGAGAAGAAGCAAAATCTGACAAGCACCGTATGGTATACTGATTTTTGGAAATTAGAGCGTTACAGAGAAAAACTTGGGCGTTTTATAACAAAGTGACCAAAAAATTTTATATATATCCGTAGAATATCTAATCAAACGACTAAAAACACTTGCTATTTTGTCAGTTTGTGATATGATAATCCTAAAGAAAATGTTACCAGGGGGGAGCGGTTCAAATGCCAGATGTGAAAAAAACGGAAGAAAGTAATTTTCCGCTATATTTATTCCATGAGGGAACAAATGTAAAGGCCTACGAATACATGGGGCTGCATAAGGTTACCGTAAACGGAAAAGAGGGAATGGCTTGTCGGGTGTGGGCGCCCAATGCACAGGCGGTGTCGCTCGTCGGTCCGTTCAACGATTGGGACGATCAGAAAAACCCAATGAAGAAAATCAGCGACGGCGTTTGGGAATGTTATCTGTCGTTTGTCCTCCCTATGTATGAAATTTATAAATTCAGCATCACAGGTAAAGATGGAAAAAAAGTCATGAAAAGCGACCCATATGCCTTTCACTTTGAGGCTGGAATTGGACACGCTTCCCGTTATTATGACATTGAGGGGTATCAGTGGAACGACCAGGCGTGGTATCAATACAAAAAGAAAAGCCACATTACAACCAACCGGTCAACATCTATGAGGTGCATTTGGGCTCTTGGCGCCGGTATGCGGATGGCAATGTGTTTTCCTATGATAAACTTGCAGATGAGCTAATTCCTTATATAAAGGATATGGGCTACACCCATGTGGAACTCATGCCCATCACAGAGTATCCATTTGACGGGTCTTGGGGTTATCAGGTGATGGGGTATTTTGCACCGACATCCCGCTATGGAGAGCCAAAGGATTTCATGAACTTTGTGGAAAAGTTCCACCAGGCGGGAATTGGCGTCATTATGGACTGGGTCCCCGCGCATTTTCCAAAGGATGAGGCGGGATTAGCGCGTTTTGATGGGACGCCCTGCTACGAGTACGCCGATTGGCGCAAGGGCGAGCATAAGGACTGGGGCACGTTGGTGTTCGACTATGGCCGCAATGAGGTGGTCAGTTTCCTGATTTCCAGCGCGGTGTTTTGGCTGGAAAAATACCACATTGATGGTATTCGCGTGGATGCCGTGGCTTCCATGCTTTACCTCGACTACAGCCGAAAAGAGGGAGAATGGGTACCCAATAAGAACGGCGGCAAAGAAAACCTGGAAGCGGTCGCTTTTCTACAAAAGTTGAACGAATCCATCTTTGAGCTGTTCCCCGAGGTTATGATGATCGCGGAGGAATCCACCTCCTGGCCTATGGTGAGCAAGCCCACGTTCTGCGGCGGGTTGGGATTCAACTATAAATGGAATATGGGTTGGATGAACGACATGCTCCATTATATCTCCCTCGACCCAATTTATCGTAAATTTAACCATGACAATATTACATTTTCGTTCTTTTATGCATTTTCCGAGAACTTCGTACTTCCCATTTCCCACGATGAAGTGGTGCATGGAAAGTGTTCTCTGTTTAATAAAATGCCCGGCGACCGTGACCAGAAATTTGCGAGCGTTCGCACCTTCCTTTCATACATGATGGCGCATCCTGGGAAAAAATTGAATTTTATGGGGACAGAGTTTGCCCAAGAGATCGAATGGAATTATGAAAAGGAGCTCGACTGGTGTTTGCTCAGCGATGAACGGCATGCACAAATGGAGCGTTTTTCCAAAGATTTAAACCATTTCTATTTGGAGCATGCGCCTTTGTGGGAGGTTGATTTTTCTTGGGAGGGTTTCTCCTGGATCTCCAACGACGATTACACCCAAAGCGTCATCGCCTTCCGGCGCTTTGACAAGCAGGGTGAGGAACTGATCGTGGTGTGCAACTTCCTGCCGGTTCTGCGGGAAAATTACTGCATAGGGGTGCCTTATTTGGGCGTTTATGAGGAAATCTTCTCATCGGATGCGGTGATTTATGGCGGCAGCGGCCTCTCGAACGGGACGGAGATCAAAACGTTGGATGACGAGCCGATGCATGGGATGGAACAGAGTATCAGTCTGAATCTGGCGCCTCTGTCCGTTGTTTTCCTTCGCTGCAAGCAGAAGAAGGTCCGCCGTACAAAGAAGGCCCCGGCTAAAACAAAACCAAAGGCGGCATCGGCAGGAAGGGCTAAAAAGGCGGCTACCGCCAAGACCTCTTCCGAGACAGGCGCTAAAACAGCACGCCCTCGCAAGAAGAAGGCCGAACCAAAAGCGTAATCCACCTTTTTGGTGGACGTTCATAAACCGAAATCCCTTTACACTGAAATATGAAGCCAAGGAGGAATCATTATGATGCCAAAACAAGAAGTAGTCGCTATGCTCCTTGCAGGCGGCCAGGGCAGCCGGTTGGGCGTGCTCACAAAGAACCTGGCAAAACCGGCGGTGCCATACGGCGGTAAATACCGAATCATCGATTTTCCACTTTCAAACTGTGTCAATTCCGGTATTGAAAGTGTAGGTGTACTTACACAGTATCAGCCTCTTCTGCTGAATGAGTACATTGGCAGCGGTCAGCCTTGGGACCTGGACAGTATGAATGCTGGCGTACGTGTCCTGCCCCCGTATCAGCGCAGCCGCAAGTCCGATTGGTATAAAGGCACGGCAAACGCAATCTATCAGAATATCAATTTTATCGAACGGTATAATCCCGATTATGTGGTCGTTTTGTCCGGAGATCATATCTATAAGATGGACTATTCCAAAATGGTGGCGTTTCACAAAGAAAATGACGCTGCATGTACCATTGCAGTGATTGAAGTCCCAATGGAGGAGGCATCTCGTTTTGGTATCTTGAATACCAATGAAGATGGATTGATCTATCAATTTGATGAGAAGCCAAAGGTACCAAAGAGCAATAAGGCCTCGATGGGAATCTATGTATTTACGTGGAGTAAATTGCGCAAGTACCTAGAGGAGGATGAGGCCAATCCAAAGTCTTCAAATGACTTTGGAAAAGATGTTCTTCCGGCCATGTTGAACGCTGGGGAGCGCATGTTTGCCTATCCGTTCCAGGGATATTGGAAGGATGTCGGAACCATCGAGAGTTTGTGGGAATCCAATATGGACCTGCTCAATCCGAATGTGGATTTGGACTTGAGCGAAGAAAGTTGGAAGATCTATTCACGCAACCCAGTCATGCCGCCGCATTACGTAGCAAAGGACGCCAAGGTACAAAATTCCTTGGTAGCAGAGGGATGTAATGTGTATGGTGAGATCGACTTTGCAGTTTTGTTTGCAGGCGTTTACATTGCGCCAGGCGCACAGGTAAAGGATTCAATCATTATGCCAGGTGCGCGTATTGAGGAAAACGCCATTGTCCAATATGCGATTGTTGCGGAAAATGCGGTGATTGGCAAAGGCAGCGTTGTAGGCGCACGGCCGGAGGACATTGAGAATAAGGACGAATGGGGTGTTGCGGTCGTTGGAAGCGGCTGCGTCCTTGCTCCGGGCACAACCGTACCCCCCAAGGCGATGATTGATGCGGAAACACTTGCAGAGGAGGGGTCAAAATGATGCGCGGAAATAACATACTGGGAATTTTGTTTGCAAATGTCCACGAAGAAAAAATTCGGGAATTGACGGAAAAACGCACCATGGGTTCGGTGCCCTTTGGCGGCCGTTATCGTCTGATCGATTTCCCGCTATCCAATTTGGTGAATTCCGGAATCAATAAGGTCGGTGTGGTTACAAAGGGCAACTACCAATCATTGATGGATCATCTCGGCTCAGGGAAAGCGTGGGACCTGTCTCGCAGAGAGCTCCGGCCTGTTTATGCTTCCGCCGTTTGGCCACGAATCCCTGGTCAACAACAGTCGGATTGAATCGCTGGAATCCATCATGCGGTTCCTCACGAATTCCCAGGAAGAATATGTAGTTCTGAGCGATTGCGATGTGATCTGTAACATTGACTATCGCGACGTGATGGTTACTCATATGAAAAATCAAGCGGACATCACCGTGGTTTACCGCTATGGAAAGTTGCCAAAGATGATCAGCAATCCATCGGTTTATACCATTGACCCAGATGGCCGTGTGCGGGACATGGTAATCAATCCACGGCAGAGTGGTGAGTGCAACTTCGGCATGAGTATGCTCTTGATGCGCCGTGATCTGCTGATCCAGATGGTCACCGAGTGTGTGAGCCGCAATCTCTATAATTTTAAGAGAGATTTCCTGCAAAGAAATATTGAGAAATATCGCATTTATACCTATGAGTTTACGGGATTCGCGCAAAATATTTGCTCAATGAACTCCTACTTCGAGGCCAATATGGCCCTGATGCTGCCAAAGGTACGCAGCCAGCTATTTGATTCAAATCGTCCGATTTTCACCAAGGTGCGCGACAACATGCCTGCACGCTACGGCTTAGGGGCGAATGTCAGCAATTCCCTTGTGGCGGATGGGTGCGTCATCGAAGGATCGGTCGAGAATTGCGTGCTGTTCCGCGGCGTGAAAGTCGACAAGGGCAGCAAGCTGGAAAACTGCGTTATTATGCAGGACAGTGAGATTGGGCCGAATTGCAAGCTCAACTATGTCGTGATCGATAAAGATGTTGTAATTAAAAATGATCGTTCCCTCATGGGGTTCCAGTCTTATCCGGTCTTTATCAGCAAGGGTAGCGTGGTTTGATAGGACTGCTTAGATGCAACATGAAAAGCGAAGGAGGAGATCGAAAACCATGAAAGTATTATATTGTACCAGCGAGGCGCGGCCGTTTGCCGCGACAGGCGGCCTAGCGGATGTGGCGGGTTCTCTGCCACAAGCGCTCCGCGAACGGCTGATCGGGTGCCGGGTAGTGATGCCGCTCTACGAAGAGGTTCCGCAGGAGTTACGGGATGGTATGCGTTTTGTCACCAGTTTGTCGGTGCCGGTTGCTTGGCGCCGTCAGTACTGTGGCGTATTCGAAGCGCGTTCCGGCGGTGTGATCTATTACTTAATTGACAACCAGTATTATTTCAAGCGCAAGGGATTGTATGGCCATTATGACGACGCAGAACGTTTTGCGTTCCTGTCCCGTGCCGCATTGGAAATGCTGCCTTACATCGATTTTAAACCGGATATCATTCACTGCAACGATTGGCAAACCGCTCTAGTGCCGATCTATTATAGCATCTTCTATGCCAACAACGAGTGGTACCGTGGAATCAAGACCATTATCACGATCCATAATATCCAGTATCAGGGGAAGTATGGCAAGGAGCTGGTAGAAGATGTACTGGGCATTCCGAAGTCAGAAAACCATCTGTTGGAGTATGACGATTGCGTCAATCTGATGAAGGGGGCAATTGAAACGGCCCACCGCGTAACGACGGTCAGCCCGACCTATGCCCAGGAGATTCTCGATCCGTGGTATTCCCATGAGTTGGACGGTATCTTGCGGGAACGTTCTTGGAAGCTCAGTGGTATCCTGAACGGGATTGATACAGTCAGTTATGATCCGGCGACGGATAAGGACATCTATGCCAATTATACAGCGGACGATTTTGCCAACAAAGCGGAGAATAAACGCGCGTTGCAGGAGCGCCTGTGCTTGTCACAGGACCCGGATGTTCCGCTGATTGGCATGGTTACCCGCATGGTGGCCCATAAGGGCCTTGATCTTGTCAAGGAAGCGCTGGACCAGTTGATGTGGGAGACAAACGCACAGTTTGTGATTCTTGGCTCTGGTGATTTTGAATATGAGAATTTCTTCCGTGATATGCAAAATAAGTATCCGGGCCGCCTATGTGCGTGCTTCGGTTTTGTCCCGGAGCTGTCCCGCAAGATCTATGCGGGCGCAGATATTTTCCTGATGCCCAGTAAGAGCGAACCCTGTGGCTTGGCACAGATGATTTCTCTGCGCTATGGCACAATCCCGGTGGTGCGTGAGACCGGCGGTCTGAAGGATTCCATCCAGGATAGCGGCGACGGCTATGGAAATGGCTTTACGTTCCGTACATATAACAGCGGCGATATGCTGCATGCGCTGCATCGTTCGATCGACGGTTATTACAACCGTGATGGCTGGAAGATCTTGGTTGAACGCGCCATGCGTTGTGACAATAGTTGGGGCAAGTCGGCGAATGAATACATTCGTTTGTATCGTGAACTTGTCAAAGAATAGGATTTGTGATAGAGTGTGTTTGAAAATGCACTCTGGCATAAGGAACAACCTGCCAGGATTTGGCAGGTTGTTCTGTTTTTGGAAGCTTGAGGGGAACGAAGGATGAGGATAAAAAATATTGCAGTTTTTCTGGCGACGGTTTTGTTGCTGTTAGGGGTTGCGTGCACAGCTGTTCCAGCGGGGGAAACCGGACCGTCTTCGGCCTCCACCGCCCCGGCAAAATCGGAGACGGATGTATCGAGTGAGGAAAGTGCAGTCGTGGAAAGCCGTCCAGAAGGAAATCCCTCTTCAGAGACACCTTTTGAGGCGTTTTCAGATTCTTCTTCGGGACAAGCAATGCTTCCCAGCGCTCCGGAAATGGCCCAGGGACTTTTTTCGCAGGGGTATCCGCAGGCACAGGTAGAATTGGAGAAAATGACCCTTGAGGAGAAAGTGGCGCAGGTATTCCTGTTCCGCTGTCCTTCGGAGGGGGCGCTTTCCACAGTACAGACATATCAGCCAGGCGGATTTATGCTCTTCGCAAAGGATTTCGACGGAAAGACGGCGGATCAGGTTCGTATGGAGCTGGAGTCGTATCAGAACGCCAGCAAAATTCCCCTGTTTTTGGCGGTGGATGAGGAAGGGGGCACCGTTGTACGAGTCAGCCGGAATCCCAACCTAGCACCAAATAGGTTTGAATCGCCGCAACAGGTATTTGAACAAGGGGGAATGCAGGCGATTGTAGAGGATACGGTTCAAAAGACCCAACTGCTTCAGTCCTTAGGGGTGAATGTGAATTTGGCACCTGTAGCAGACGTCTCCATCAATCCGGGGGATTTCATGTATGCGAGGACCTTTGGACAGGATGCGCCGGGCACAGCGGAATATGTAAAGACCTCTGTGAAAACTTACAACCAGCAGCGAATGGCCTGTGCGTTAAAGCACTTTCCCGGCTATGGGAATAATGTGGATACCCACACCGGCATGGCGCAGGATCATCGTCCCCTTGAGACGTTTACAGATTCCGATTTTTTACCGTTTGAGGCAGGAATTGCGGAGGGCGTGCCCATGATCTTGGTATCGCATAATATTGTGACCTGTATGGACCGGACCGGCCGGCTTCCCTCTCACCGGAAGTGCATCGAATTCTTCGGGAGGATCTTGGATTTACGGGGCTGATATTGACCGACGACCTGGCAATGGAGGCGATTCCTGACTACACAGGTGGAGAAAACCCCTGCGCAGCGGCGCTCAATGCGGGTAACGATCTGCTGCTTTCCTCCAACGTACAGGAAGACTATAATGCCCTGCTGGAAGCGGTCCAAAATGGGACTGTCACCGAGGAACGTCTGAATGAGGCAGTGCTTCGGATTTTAGCGATGAAATATTGTACACAATATCAATGGGAAAGGGTGGTAGGATAAATGAATCCGAATGGAATGTACAAAAAATTCTCCTGACAATGCGGGAAGGGCGTTTCCCTGTGGCGCGTTTTGAGCTACATAACGATGCGGAAAAAGAGTTGGTGATGACGGCGTTGGACAATATATATATGATTGCTCCAGAGGATGAAATGGACCTTGTGAAAGCACGCGGAGATGTCCTTCGCAATTTGGAGGAACAAGGGCTCATTTCGATTGATTTTGATTCACCTGTCTGGGTAGCCGGGGATCATCAAATCTACTACAAAAGTAAAATCTATGAACTGCTTTGCCACACGGCGCTGGAGGCATCGCGCGCAATAGAGGGATGTCTATTCAATTTGCCAGTGTTGCGAAAGGGCTATGCAGAGCTTACTCCGAGGGGCCGGAAGGAGTCGCGCCGTCTGTTGGCTTGCCGCCGGATGAATCACGCTCGCTAAACAAAAAGAGAAAGTCCAAAGAGGTGGACGTCAGGCCCATTATTCTCTCATGCAGGCTGCTTTGGCAACCATGTGGATCAATGCATTCTAGTAAGCGTTTCAACCGTTTTGTAGAAGGGCGCTGGTGGAATGACTTTTTGGATGGGCGGCAAAGTGGCAGAGGTGCTTTGCATGTATCTGCGTGACAGAAAAGGGGAGAGGTAAAATACATAAAAAAGCCGTTCCACTCTTTGTGGAACGGCAATCAAACGATTGTTTGCATTTTTATAAGGTTCCTGTTATAATGGAACTGTTTTCAGCGATTATTTTCGGGCGGTAGGATGGGGCTTTTCCATGGGCTTCTTTCCACCGCCCATGCGTCCCTCCGCATTTTGAATCAGGTTGAACAGGGAGGACGCGAAAAGAGGATATTCCTCTGAAAGTTGTTCCGGAGAGAGGGCGGGGCCTGATCCTTTTTGAGTCCTTCCATGTCTTCTATATCTTCACCACAGGCAAGCGCCTCGGCATTGGAAATGGCAACCTCCTGTGCCGCATTAGAGCGACCGTTGCTCAACCGCTGCGGAACCGAAAACAAACCCTGCGGGTTTTTGCCATTTGCCGAATACAACAGACGGAAGGCTTTGTAGACCGCAACACTTAGAAAAGACGAAATTTCCGTCGTCAGATGCTTGTTATTACATTTTTGGAGAATGCCGTAGATCACATTTAAGGAATTGGCAATCAGCTTTTTATTCAATGTGGGGAGCAGGCTGCCTTTAAACACGTTTTCCTTGCCGGCGGCATCCGGCTCCGGAAGATCTTCTACGGTGATCATCGCACCACTGCGGTGTGGAGAACGGCCAAGAAGATAATCGGTGGAGACATTATAAAAATCTGCAACCTTTACAACAAATTCAAGGCCGCATTCCCGAATGCCTTTTTCATAGTGGGATAGCAGTGCCTGAGAGACACCCAATTGTTCTGCGGCGCTTTTTTGGCTTAAACCGCGCTCCTTGCGCAGCAGCGTGATAATCCTTGGAAAATGACTGTTCATGTTGCTGTCCTCCACCCCTATGCTGGATAGTATTTCGGAATGCGTTCCAAAGCGAACGCACCGTCAAGATCGTTTCAGAAGGCCGCGCAGAAAGCAAAGCTCCAAGTCGCCTTGCTCCAACGCGCTGGACCGCATCCATTTCACACATTTCGACCAAATGGCACAGGAAGAAATGGACGGGATACGTCGAAAAAGCGTATATTTTGCAGAATAACGTATAGTAAAGTATATACTAAATACAACATTTTGTAAACCACTAGATACAGTACTTTTTTCAGGCTTTGCCACAAGAACAAGTGCTCAGTGAAGGATATTTACGAAAGGTGGTGGCTGGTGAAATATCTGTTTCACCGTTATCTTATGAAATCCTATACCATACATCTGATCCGGCACGGGATTGCCGAGGGGAATTTACTGGGGCAGTACATCGGGAGGACCGATTCCCCTCTTGCCGACGAAGGCCGTAAAGCCCTGCAAGCGCTCAAGGAAACATATGCATATCCTTCCGCACAGGTTTTTTATTGTAGCCCTATGAGCCGGTGTGTGGAGACTTTGCGGATTCTTTACCCGGAGGCAGAACCTGTCTTGATCGATGGGTTCCGTGAATGTGATTTTGGCGACTGGGAGGGAAAGACTGCCAAGCAGCTGGCAGAAGAGGACCCGCGTTTCTTGCAATGGATGGAAAGCAGCCGCTCCGTAGCGCCGCCCCATGGGGAGAGCACCGGCGTGTTGGTCCAACGTACCTGTGCTGCCTTTGAAAAGTTGGTAGAGGAACTGATGCGTTCCGGTACAACGTCAGCAGTGGTGGTGGCGCACGGCGGCACGCTGATGTCGATTCTTTCGGCGTATGGTTTGCCGCGCGCCAGCTTTTACGACTGGATGACTGAAAATGGCTGTGGTTACTCCATGCGGATCACGCCGGGATTGTGGATGCGTTCCATGGTGGCCGAGGTGTACGACACCATTCCAGCAGGACGCAACGCAGAGGGTGGCGACGAAAAATTCATCGTCGATCTTGCGCGAGAAGCTGCAAATCGTGCATTTCGAAAGAATACCCCAGAATTGGACGGAAAAAATGCCCCGGCGGAGGGTTGACATTTTTGCAAAGAACCGTTAATATAAATATCATAAAGAAAAGGCGATGACGGGAATAAGACTTGCGTTTTTTCTTCAGAGAGCCAGCGGTTGGTGTGAGTTGGTGGGAAGGCGTTGGTGTATAGCTCATCCCTGAGCTGCCGGTTTGATTGGTTTGCGTAGAACCGGACGTATGGCTGCGTTATAAGCAAAGGCCTTGTTGGAGGCTGAAGGGCGCGTAAGCGCTGAATTTGGGTGGTACCGCGGATTTATAAGTTCGCCCCGAACTTTCTGAGGAAGGTTCGGGGATTTTTTATTTCTATAGGAGGATCTTGCTATGTACGAAAGTTTTCACAAGTATATTCCTTTCCAGCCAGTCCCACTGCCGGACCGCACTTGGCCGGAAAAAGTGATTACAAAAGCGCCTGTCTGGTGCAGCGTTGACCTGCGCGACGGAAACCAGGCGCTGATTGACCCCATGAATCTCGAAGAAAAATTGCGTTTTTTCCAGACGCTTGTGGACATCGGTTTTAAAGAGATTGAGATCGGATTCCCGTCCTCTTCGGAGACGGAATATGAGATCTGCCGGACCCTCATCGACCGAAACTTGATTCCGGACGACGTGACCATCCAAGTGTTGGTACAAGCGCGCCCTCATTTGATTAAAAAGACCTTTGAGGCGATTCAGGGCGCTAAAAATGTGATCGTACATTTCTATAATTCGACTTCGACCTTGCAGAGAAAAGTGGTATTTAAGACCGATATGCAGGGCGTCATCGACATTGCGGTCAACGGCGCAAAGCTTATCAAAGAACTCACCGATGAAGAGGTCGCCAGGACAGGGATGAACATCCGCTATGAGTATTCGCCGGAGAGTTTCTCGGGAACAGAGATGGACAATGCCGTTGCGATCTGTGAGGCGGTGATGGATGTTTTAAAACCTACACCGGACAATAAACTGATTCTAAACCTGCCGAATACGGTGGAGATGAGCACCCCGAACCACCACGCAGACCAGATCGAATATTTTTGCCGTCATATCAAAAACCGCGACAGCGTTATCATCAGTCTACATCCGCACAATGACCGCGGCACCGCAACGGCTGCTACAGAGTTGGGGCTGTTGGCAGGGGCGGAACGTGTGGAAGGCACCCTGTTTGGAAATGGAGAGCGCACCGGGAATGCAGACATCATGAATGTTGCAATGAACCTGTACTCCCAGGGGGTGGACCCAGAACTGGATTTCTCCAATATCCGCGAAATTCGCGAAATTTATGAAAAATGTACTCGCATGAAGGTACATGACCGCCATCCTTATGCGGGCAATTTGGTGTTTACCGCGTTCTCCGGTTCGCACCAAGATGCCATCAAAAAGGGTGTCGATTATATGCGTGAACACGACACCCAGTACTGGGAAGTCCCGTATCTTCCGATTGACCCAGCGGATGTCGGGCGTAAATATGAGCCGATCATCCGCATCAACAGCCAGTCTGGCAAGGGTGGAGCGGCCTTTATCATGCAGCAGAGCTTTGGCTATGAGCTTCCAAAGGCAATGCATCCGGAGTTCGGGGCTATGGTCAAGGCGGCTTGCGACGAGGCAGGGCGAGAGTTATTGCCAAACGAGATTTTCGATATTTTCCGTGCACATTATCTCGATGTCAAATATCCATACAACCTCAAAAAATATAAGCTCTATGAGGAAAACGATGTGGACGGTGAAACCGTTGTGCATTTTGAAGGCAATCTGCGTTTCCGCCATGAGGACCATCAAATCAGCGCAGCTGGCAACGGCCCGATCGATGCCTTCTTTAAGGCGTTGCGTACAGTGGGAATTCACGACTACAAATTCGTCACCTACCGCGAGCATGCAGTCTCAGAAGGTGCGGACTCTAAGGCCATTTCGTATATCCAACTGACGGCGCCGAATGGAAAGACAGTGTTTGGCGTTGGCATGGACGGAAACATCAGCTTGGCTTCCATCAAAGGCATTATCTGCGCCATTAACCGCGCATGTAGTGAAGAAGAGACCGCTTCCAAGGCGGATTGAACCATCATGGTTTGAACTACTTTTGTGGCAAGATGGAGGGCGGGGTGTTTGCAGCCTTCTGTGAAAAGATCTCTGTTTTCACCCCCAATTGGCCCGTTCTTAAAGAATGCAGGGGGCTTTTGACACATCTCTTATAGAAATAAGGGTACGCTTTCATTCTTGGAAAAGATCGTCTTAATAGTGAGCATCCTTGTTTTTTCAGCAATAGATTGCGGTGTCTAGAATTTGGCAGAGAACAGAGAAAAAGATTTTGTGCATCCCGTATGGAATTTATACGACATTTCTATGCTATATAATGAGGAGGTACATCCAATGAATACATACAAAATTGTATTGTTAAAGGGTGACGGCATTGGCCCTGAAATTGTGGACCAGGCAGTCAAAGTTCTCACCAAAGCCGGGAGAAATTCGGCTTTGGTATCGATTACGAAGAGGCCTTGCTGGGCGGAAGTGCTATTGATGCCACAGGCACTCCGCTTCCACAGGAAACAATCGACAAGTGCAAGGCGGCGGATTCAACGTTACTCGGTGCAGTAGGCGGTCCCAAATGGGATACGTTGCCGGGCGACCAGCGGCCGGAAAAGGGCTTGCTGGGAATTCGCGGCGCCCTTGAATTATTTGCAAATCTGCGTCCAGCCGTCATTTTTGATGAGTTGCGCGACGCTTCACCGCTCAAGACGGAAATCATCGGGGGAAAGCTCGACGTGATGGTGGTCCGTGAACTGACCGGCGGCATCTATTTTGGAGAGCGCGGCCGCAAAGAGGTCAACGGGGTTCCTGCTGCATACGATACCGAGATGTATACGGCGCCTGAGATTGAGCGGATTGCACGTGTCGCCTTCGAAATGGCCCGCAAGCGCAATAAGAAGCTGTGCAGCGTAGACAAGGCCAATGTATTGGAGTCCTCCCGTCTGTGGCGTGCAACCGTTGCGCGCATCGGTGCGGAAGAATTTCCAGATGTAGAACTCAGCAATATGTATGTAGACAATTGTGCGATGCAGTTGGTGCGCAATCCGCAGCAATTCGATGTGATTGTCACATCGAATATTTTCGGCGACATTCTCTCCGATGAGGCGTCCATGATTAGCGGCAGCATTGGCATGCTGGCTTCTGCAAGCCTGGGTTCCGGAAAGGCCGGATTGTATGAACCGATCCATGGATCGGCGCCGGACATTGCAGGGACGGGAAAAGCCAATCCTCTGGCAACTATTTTGTCCGCGGGAATGATGCTCAAGTATTCTTTGGAGCAGCCGCAGGCAGCTCAGGCCATTGAGGATGCCGTTTCTGCCGCCTTAAAACAGGCACGTACGCCGGATATTGCGACAGAGGGGCTTCGTACGGTTACCTGTGAAGAAATGGGCGATCTGGTTTGCAGCCTTCTGTGAGAGGGTACGTTAAAGAGTTGGGGCGATTGAGAGAGTGGAACAGAAAGCTTTGACCTTTCGGAAAGGTCTCAAGGACGGCATGCCGATCTGTTTGGGTTACCTCAGCGTATCCTTTGCCTTTGGAATCATGGCGACGCAAGGGGGACTGCCGGCGTGGGTGGCGCTTCTGATCTCCATGACGAACTTGACCTCTGCGGGACAGGTCGCAGGGACGCAGCTGATTTTGGCGGGTGGAATGTACGTTGAAATCGCGGTTACGACGTTTATTATCAATATCCGGTATATGCTGATGTCGCTGTCTCTTTCGCAGAAGGTGGAGTCCAAGATGACCAATCTGGAGCGTTGGGTGTTGGCTTTTGGTATTACGGATGAAATTTTTGCGGTTGCTATGCAACAGAGGGAGGAGATCAACGCAAAATACCTGTCCGGGTTGATTGCTACGCCCTATGTGGGATGGGCCTTAGGGACTCTGCTTGGCGCTACCGCGACAGGACTTTTGCCGGATTCTCTGCGCAATGCCCTCGGTATTGCCATCTACGGCATGTTTATTGCGATTATCATACCGCCTGCTTGTAAGGCAAAGCCCATCGCAATGGTGGTGCTTCTTTCGACGGCTTTAAGCTGTTGTTTCCAATGGCTCCCCTTCCTCAACCAGATTTCGACGGGCTGGGTTATCATCATCTGCGCAGTGGTTGTGTCCGCTTATGCGGCAGTGCGCTACCCGATGGATGAAGAGGAACCGCCGGAGAAAGCGGGTGGCGTAGGATGACATTGGATTTGCAACGAATATTGATCTCCGTGGCGATTATGGCCGGTGTGACATATGTCATTCGCGTATTGCCATTGGCAATCTTTAAAAAAAGATTCAAAACCGGTTTATCCGATCCTTTTTGGCTTACGTACCCTATGCGGTGCTGGCAGCCATGACTTTTCCAGCAATTCTGTTTTCCACTGCGGAAACAGTGACCATACAAAGCATTTTGAGCGCAGCCGCGGGGTTGGGAGTTGCCCTGGTGCTGGCTTACAAAGACAAGGGGCTGCTTACGGTAGCGGTGGGGGCGACGGCGGCAGCGTTCTTGGTGGATCAGATTACAAGGATTTTTTTGGTATAAAAGGAAAAGTGGACGATGCGCGCGGCTCGTCCACTTTTCTTATTCTTATAAATATTTTAGTAGCCAAAGGTTCCGCTGAGTGACTCGTCCTGTTCGATCCAATCGGATACAGCAACCGAGATGAACGCATTTTTATTTAAACGGATCACTACGCGGGCAATACCAGCGTTGATGATCTGCCGCTTGCACATGGAGCAACTGGAGGCATTTTCTACATATTCCCCGGTTTTGGCGTCCTTTCCCACGAGATATAGAGTGGAACCAATCATATCCCGGCGGGCAGCGCTGATGATTGCGTTTGCCTCTGCATGAACAGAACGGCAGATCTCATAGCGCTCTCCACGGGGAATGCCCAGCTTCTCCCGAATACAAACGCCCATGTCGATACAGTTCTTGCGCCCACGCGGTGCGCCGTTGTAGCCGGTGGAGACGATCTCGTCGTTATGTACAATAATTGCGCCAAAATTGCGGCGCAGACAAGTTCCGCGCTCTGCGACGGTCTCCGCAATATCCAGATAGTAATTTTCTTTGTCAGTCCGGATCATACTTTCCCTCTTTCCTTGTGCGTTTTTATCCATCTCTATGATAGGGGATTTTCGCGCGAGAATCAATGGCATTCCAAGAATTTCTGTGATATAATAGGCAAAAACCACAATCGAGCAAGAGGATCATGCCGGATGTGTTCGGTTTGCTATAGAATAGAATTTTGACTTGTATTTCAGAAGAACTCTGGCTGCGGAATGCCGCCGGTGTGCGGTTTTCCTGTTGCAGCCCGTTTTTATTGTGGGAAACTATGAAGAAATTTGCCCTTTTGGGGCGTTCGGAGGGAATCATTTTGCAGGAAATCCAACGGCTGTCCGACCCATCGGCAGTAAAAGCACTGTTAGCAAGGCACGGATTTACATTTTCCAAATCTTTAGGACAGAACTTTCTCGTCAATCCTTCCGTATGCCCTCGGATGGCAGAAGAATGCGGCGTGGGTCCGGGCATCGGAGTATTGGAAGTTGGCCCTGGGATCGGCGTGCTGACAGTGGAACTGGCGAAACGTGCGGAGAAGGTAGTTTCCATAGAACTGGATAAACGTCTCTTGCCCGTTTTGGGGGAGACGCTCGAAGGGTATCCAAACACCAAAGTAGTAAATGACGACATTCTGAAGGTTGACCTGCAGCCGCTTTTGCAGAGGGAATTCGCCGGCATGGAGGTGGTTGTATGCGCCAATCTGCCATATTATATCACATCGCCGGTGATTATGCGGCTGCTAGAGGAGCGCTTGCCGATCCGGGCCTTGACCGTGATGGTACAGAAGGAAGCAGCACAGCGCCTATGCGCTTTACCAGGGACACGGGCATGTGGCGCGGTGAGCATAGCGGTACAGTATTATGCGGTGCCGCGTGTTCTTTTCCAAGTATCCCGTGGGAGCTTTTTACCGCCGCCCAACGTGGATTCCACCGTGATTCGGATGGACGTGCGTCGAGCATCCACCGGTTACGGTGTCAAATGAAACGCACTTTTTTGCACTGGTGAAGGCGGCGTTTGGACAGCGGCGTAAGACCATTCTGAATGCAGTTTCTGCGGGCCTTTCGCTTCCCAAAGAGCGGGTAGCACAAGCCTGCGTTCAGGCAGGAATCTTACAAACTGCCCGCGCGGAACAGCTCACCATGGAACAGATGGCTGCTTTGTGCAGTGCCTTAGATTTGAAATGAGAGGGGGTCTCCAGATGTCCGACCATAAGCTTGCCTTTATCTTTTTTGAAATTGGGATGATCTTATGTGTGGTAGCCATGATTTTAGGTCCCATTGGGATAGAAGTCTGGTCTGTAGCCTGTTCAGCGGTTGCCATCTTTTTGGCGTGTGCTGGTATTTATCTTGCTTTTTGCAGTTGGGATTCGGCGCCTGAGCAGCAGAAAAGAATCCTACGGGGAGATGATGGAACAGAAGCAAAATCCGTCGCTGCTATGGAGGAATCTGGGATACCGGAAGAGGAATTTTCTGAAGAAAAATCGAATCTTGTGCCGGGGGAGACCTTCTCATTTAGGCCTTCTGGTGTAGAGGGTCAGGAGAAAGAGTCGTAGGATTTGCCCACACAGACAAAGGAGTCCCTCTGTGGACGGGAAATGATCGAAAGAAAAATCAAAGAATGAATATTTTTAATAGGGACAGCCTCCGCAAAAAGCAGGGCATCCCTATCGCTATTAAACGAATCTTTGTTTGTATCGATGCCAACAAAGGGGTATCCCAAAAGTCCTGAAAGGACGGAAGGATACCCTTGTTTTTTAAAAACTCAAATATTTTACCAAAAAGAAAAGAGGATGCCCCTCCTATGAATCGAACAATTCGTAGTTTGGGGCATCCTCTTACTGGTTCCTATGCGTATCATACAAAAATAGTGAGTTCATTTTTAGAGTGCCTGAATCTCAATCGTGTCCTCTAAAAGACGCTCAGTAAAGAATCGCACCATATTTGGATGAGAGAGGTTCCAATATCTCGTCCTCAATCTGGCATTCACTGTCAACGATCAAACGCCCTTGGAAGTACCGTAGAGCCGCTTCCAAAATCGGTGCACTGTCGCAATGTACGGCAATCGGAAGACGGGTCATGCTGCTGTTTTCTGCGAGTACATAGGCGTCATCGATGCTTTCAATTTCCACCAGGGCTGTATTGCAACGGTCGTCGTCCAAGTCGATTAGGTCGTCGTCCAGATGCCCGGTGCAGGCCAAGGGTTCGCTGAATACAAGGTCGTCCCCTAAGAAAAAGGCCTCCGTTTCGATCGTGGCCGCATAATTGTCAGGCTCTTTTGCAATTTCGGGAGGGCCGAATTCCTGCGCCACCTTTTTCAGCGCAGAAATATGCGCAGGAGTAGAATCGTCGTATCCGCCTACGATGCGGGCGCCCGCCTGCATCAGCAGGCGCATTTTCTCGGCAAAGGCCGCGGGGGAGAGGAGCGTACCATCGGAGTTTCGGGCATTTGGCTTTGCGATGATGGGAACCGCTGTGTGGAGGCGAACTTCCTCGATCAAAGAAAGCATAGGGTCGAGCAAGCAGTTCAGGCCGATGGCATCCACTCCCATGGCCTGTAGCGTGATGACCACCGGAAGCAAAGAACTGCCGGTAACCGTATGACCACTTTCGTCCACTGCGATGGTGACGAATACAGGCAGATCGGTTGTACGCGCGGCAAGAACCGCTGCGCGCATATCGGCCAAAGAGGTCTGCGATTCAATTGCAAGAAAATCGACGCCTGCTTGATCGAGTGCTCGGATCTGCTGGCGGTACAAGTCGTATATGTCGTCAAAGTCGGCCTCACCAAAAGGGGGGACGAACAGGCCGCTGGGACTGACATTACCGCCCACCAGTACCCCGCGTGGTTTTGCAATGCTCTGTGCCAGGCGCACCAGCTCGGTGTTCAATTCCACTACACGCCCTTCCAGACCATAGGCGGAGAGCAGAGCCGCATTCGCCCCAAAGGTTGGAGCAAACACTGCCTGGGAACCTGCATCGATGTATGCATTCAATAAAGTTTGCAGCATTTGTGGGTGCTGCAAAACCCACTGCTCCATACCGAGCCCACCAGGCCGGCAGACATCTGCCGGCATACCAGCAGACAGAAGCGCTGTACCGGTGGCTCCGTCCAATAACATGGGTAACGGATATGGGAAATCTTCCATGATTTTGTTCTCCTGTAAGGTTTCGTTTCAAGGCGGAATCACATGGATTCGGGCGCTGAAATTTTTAGCAGGGACAACACATTGCGGATAACGGTTGCTGTTGCTTTGCACAAACAGATGCGTGCGGCGCGCAGACGGTCCTCTTCATCCTTCACACGGCAAGTATTGTAAAATTTATGGAACAGGTTGGCCAGTGTGATCACATAGCGCGTGATACGGGCGGGATCGTAATCCTTTGCCGCTGCGACGATTTCGTCCGTGTAGGCAGAAAGGTGACGGATGAGGTCGATCTCCTCCTGTGTATTTAAGAGAGAAAGTTCTTCGTCGGAACAGGCTCTCGGTTCAATTCCTTCCGCTTTAAGAGCCTTCAGGATACTGCAAATGCGCGCATGTGCGTACTGTACGTAATAGACCGGGTTCTGAGCGTCCTGCTGAACTGCAAGGTCAAGGTCAAAGTCCATCTGAGAGGTGGTTTCACGCATGTTGAACAAGAAACGTGCAGCGTCTACGGGAACCTCATCTAGAAGGTCGGCCAGCTGGATCGCCTTGCCGGTACGCTTGCTCATACGGACCACTTCGCCATTGCGGACCAGGCGGACCAGCTGAATCAAAACGATGTCCAGTTTGCTGCCGTCGAGTCCGACTGCATCCATAGCGGCCTTCATACGGGCTACATGGCCGTGATGATCGGCCCCCCAAACGTCGATACAGCGGTCAAAACCGCGCTTAGCAAATTTGTTGCGATGATAGGCGATGTCCGCCGCAAAATAAGTGGGGTTGCCATTCTGGCGGACCAGAACTTCATCCTTTTCCGCGCCGAAGGTGGTAGCGCGATACCAGAGGGCGCCTTCCTTGTCATAGGTCAGGCCCTTGTCCTTTAGAATCTGGATGGTCTCGTTCAACTCGCCATCGTTGTGCAATTTACTTTCCAAGAACCATTCATCGTATTGAATGCCATATTTGGCGAGGTCTGCCTGCATTTTGGCAATGTTGCGCGGCAGCGCAAAGTCCACCAAGGCCTTTTGACGCACAGAAGATTCCACATTTACATAGCGGTCGCCGAATTCCTTCGAGAACTGTGCGGCGCGCTCTTTAATGTCGTCGCCATGGTAGCCGTCCTCTGGAAATTCCACCGCATCCTCGCCCTTATAAATCTGCAAATAACGCGCTTCCAAAGAATTGCCAAACTTTTCAATCTGGTTGCCCGCGTCGTTGACGTAAAATTCGCGCCACACGGAATATCCCGCCGCGTCCAATACCGCTGCCAAACAATCGCCCAGGGCGCCGCCGCGTGCATTTCCCATGTGCATAGGACCCGTTGGATTGGCGGAAACAAACTCCACCATGATCTTTTTCCCTTGGCCGTATTCACTGCGGCCATACGCGTCTCCCAGCGCTTCAATGTCTTTCAGCACATCCACATAGAACTGTTTGCTCAGAAAGAAATTGATAAAGCCAGGGCCGGCGATTTCAAAACGGTCAAAATAGGTGCCGTCCAAGGCCAGATTGTTTGTGATCGCCTCCGCGATTTTGCGGGGGGCTGCGTGGAAGGCGCGCGCGCTTACCATTGCAGCGTTGGTGGCCCAATCGCCGTGTGCCCGGTCTGCGGGTACCTCGATGGAAAATTCAGGAATGTCCGCCTGCGGCAGTTCGCCGTTGGCACAGGCTTTTTCCATGGCGGTACGGATAATATTCCTCAGTTCAGTGGTCGCCTGCTGCACGAGTTTTGACATCTTTGTTTTCTGCCTCCTTGATGGTAATCAAAATTTCATTCGAACTGGACAGGTTGGAATTGATGTCCAGCGTATAGCGAACCTCCAGCTTGCCACCTTCGTCGGTCAAACTGGAGTGTAACTGGCTGGTGAAGATCCCGATCATCATGTTGCCGTAGCCGGTGTCGTACTGACAGAGGTGACGTTTGCCATTCTCCAAAACCAAACGGGTACTTCCCGCACCGCGCATCAGGGTCACTTTGTCATTTCCTTCGACCTTCAGCACAGAGGTCACCGGCTTTCCGTTCTCTTCGCTGTCATATTCTTTATAGGTAATATAACGATTTTTTCCTTTTTTTACATAGGAACCGAGCGTGGTGACCTGAACCTCGCCGGTTTCACCGTCCACCTGCTGGCGTCCCAAAATGGAAATTAAATAATTTTCCTGCATTTTTACATTCCCCCTACCTTGGGTCAATAGCGGTTGATGTCGATTTGGTGGACCTCCTGGCCGATGTCCCTGCCAAGAAAGATGCCCGCAATGCGGGAGAAATCGTCTACCCGGTCGCTTACATAGAAGGAACAGTCCCCCTTGGCGGGACAGTCATACATGAAGCGGCGCAACGAAAAACGCGCAAAAGCGTTTCACGATAAATGCGAAAACTCACACGAGGTAAACCGCAGTTGTTTCGTTAATCGGCGGCTATACACAATACCCAACGAAGCAGATGTACAG
>NZ_JBKEIV010000040.1:0-54570 GCF_046693725.1 Anaeromassilibacillus sp. SJQ-1
GCGAGAAGTACGAAAGACCTGCTGGAGATAACGGACACCATGACTGAGAAGGGCGTTGAGTTTATCAGCCAGAAGGAAACGATCGATACAAAGACCCCTGCCGGAAGGATGCTCTTGACCATTCTTGCGTCGATTAGCCAGTTTGAAAGAGAGTGCATCCGAGAGCGGCAACAAGAGGGAATCGAATTGAAGAAGGCCCGTGGAGAGTATAAGGGTCGTGTTCCCATCAAAATTGAGGATGCCGATTTTGAGGAACAGTACAAGGCGTGGCGGGCAAAAATCATTACCGCAAAAAAGGCAATGAGCAATCTTAGGCTAAAGCCGAACACATTTTATAGAAGGGTTGCAAGGTGGGAGGAAAGCCACGGGCAGTATGACCCGAAACTGGACAGGTACTATAAGGAGGACGAAAATTGAGTACAAAATAAAGAATTTGTCCTTCAAAAAAAACTCGATTGATATGCTTACTGATATGAATTTCCAAAAAATGAATACAGACGCCAACCATTCATGGCTGACGTCTGTAAATATTGTTATATGCCGCAAGAAGAAGAAGGTCTTTAAGGTTGTCGATGGAAATTGGGTTGTCATATTTCCAATATAAAAGACAAACTCCAAACTGCCTGCACAAGTCTGCTTTTCTTTTGTCTCTTATTTGAACTTGCGAGAATGAATTTTCCCCTCCGAAAAAACCAATCGGCTCGTAGTGTTGTTGCCCTTGATATTCGATAGCAATATTTTTGGATGGAATGTAAATGTCAAGACTTTGTTTGTTCAACCATTCTGGGTGATATTGAAATATTGCGTCCGGACAGATTAGTTTTACAATGCTGTATAGTTGATACTCTGACTTCCATTTTATTGGAACTTTCCCATCTTGAAGTATGGAGGCATATATAGCGTCTACATACTTGTTTAATTCGCGCCGGCGCTGGTTGATAAAAGACCGCGCCACTACAATTGGGTGAGCATAATAGACGGATGGTGCGCTTCCGAACTTATGGAGGCACGTTGTTAGTTCGCTTGCTAAAACATATGCCGAATGATTATGATTCAGAAAGTCCACTATTTCGGGGTATTTCATGTTCTCAAGAGAGATGCCGTATCCTATTTTATCTCCGAGACAGTGCAGTAGAATAGAGATCTTGTTTAATTCATGAAGTTGAAATCGGACAACGTGAATGTTTGAGGAGAAGTTATGCTTTCCTATTGAACGTGCATATTCTTCTGCGGTGAAGTATTTTTTATCATATGTCTGTGGTATTTCTATATACAAATAGTCGCTATTTCTACATACAGCTGTTCTAGTCAAGGGAAGCACACGATTTTCAGAAGCAGCCACGAATAATTCATAGATAGCATTTACGCAAACAGACAGTTCTTCGTTTTGCTTATAACTTTCGGAAAAGTTCACTTGAAACACCCCCAAGACGAATAGTGTAATTATACCAGAACAGTTTGCGCAAATCTATTGGTGCTTCCCAAATTCTTAAAAATGCAAAAAGACGGCTCCATCACAGTAGAAGCCGCCTGTAAGCAAATGGGGATAAGCAAGAGCCAGTGGTACGTGTTAGCGAGAAGAGCGTCCTAAAAATCGCCGAAAAACAAAAATATGTTGACATTGTAAATACAACAGGCGTATAATAAAAATGAAAGGAGGTGCATATTATGACGCCAGTGAGTACTAACATCAAGATTGATCCGAAATTGAAAGAACAGTCACAAGAATTGTTTGAGAGTTTAGGCTTGACGCTATCTGCTGCCGTGAATATGTTCCTTCGGCAAGCGGTTAGAGAGCAGGCGATACCGTTTAGAGTTGGGAGTCCTCTTCCGAACGATGAAACCGTCGAAGCAATCAAGGAAGTAAAGAGAATGAAAGCCGATCCAGCCTCGGCAAGACCTATTCCAATGTCGATCAGATGATGGAGGAGCTACTTGCCGATGTATAACATAAGACCAACCACAAAGTTTCAGAAGGATTTGAAGCGCGTGAAAAAGCGCGGCTTTGATATTTCTTTGCTGACGGATATTATTAAAAAGCTGGCTGCGGGGAGCCGTTGCCGGAGAAGAACAGGGATCACCAGCTTTCCGGGGACTATGCGGGGTGTCGTGAGTGCCACATTACGCCGGATTGGTTGCTGATCTACGAAGTGGACGGGGACGAGCTGATTTTATATCTTACCCGGACGGGATCGCATAGCGATTTGTTTTAATTAATATATGCCTGCCATTGAGTACGGCAAACATAGTGCCAAGTGCCTCTCCCTTGTGGAGCGAACAGTGCCAAGTGCCTTTTATCTTACGGGATAGGAGGCACTTTTTTAATGGAAGTTCGGGAGTTGGTAAAGAGAGCATTTCAACGGGACCTGTCTGACCCATCCGCGCTATCTGATGCGTTTGATACGATCAGGCTGTTAGAACCGGAAGATTTTTCGCTGGCGCATGAGCGGAACAAGGAAGTGCGGCGGCTGTCTGGAAAATTTGCCGCAGAACAAAAAAGTCTCCGTATGTTCGAGCTGAACAAGCGGAGTCTGCTGTTTGATGCGCCGTATGACTTTGATGCGCACTGCCGGTATATTGAGTGGAACCGTGATCCGTCAAAGCGGTTTTATCTACCGCGCAGGAAGCAGCTCTACAAAGTGGCGTCGGCGCTTCAAAATCTGGCTGATGATAAATTAGACTTGCTTGCAATTTCCTTGCCTCCAGGTGTCGGAAAGACAACGCTTGCGCTCTTCTTCCTCACTTGGCTTGGAGGAGAAACCCCGAGAAACCTAGCCTCGGCGGCTCTCACTCAAATGCCTTTCTGCGCGGTGTGTATGATGAATGCCTCCGCATTATGGACCCGCATGGGGATTACCTTTGGCATGATGTATTCCCAATGGTTCAAGTGGTCAAGACCAACGCCCAGGATATGATGATTGACCTTGGAACAGACCCGAAGAGAGGAAAACGCTTTGCAACGCTGGAATTTCCTCCATTGGTTCTGGAAACGCTGGTAAGGTTCGGGCGGAAAATCTGCTTTATTGTGATGACTTAGTGGATGGCCTGGAAAGCGCTCTCTCAAAGGAGCGCATGGACAAGCTCTGGAATCTGTACGCAACGGATTTGCGGCAACGGAAAATTGGAGACTGCAAGGAGCTCCATATTGCGACTCGATGGTCAATCCACGATGTTATAGGCCGATTGGAACAGTCCTACGGGGAAAGTGACCGGGCGGAGTTTATCGTCATGCCCGCGCTAAACGAGAATGACGAAAGCAATTTTGACTACGGGAACCATGTTGGATTTACTACAGCGTTTTACCATGAACAACGAGAGATAATGGACGATGCCAGCTGGCGGGCCCTCTTCATGAATCAGCCCATCGAGCGCGAAGGGCAACTGTATAATGAGGATGAATTGAGGCGATATTTCGATTTGCCTGTTGGGCAGCCGGACACAATTCTATCTATTTGCGACACCAAAGATAAAGGAAAAGACTATGCTTTTATGCCTGTGGCTTTCCAATATGGGCAGGATTTTTATATTGAGTTTATGCTTTGTGATAATTCTTCTCCCGAGATTGTAGAAGCGAGATTAGTAACAGAACTTATTCGATACAAAGTTAAAATGAGTCGCTTTGAAAGCAACAGTGCTGGTGGTAAGGTTGCTGAAAAAGTTCAAAAAGAAGTTAAGGAGCGCGGGGGAATTACGCACATTACTACAAAATACACTACGGCAAACAAGGAAACAAAAATTATTGTAAATAGCCCGTGGGTGAAGGAACACTGCCTGTTTAAGGATAATTCTATTATCAAGCATGACAAAGAATATAGAAAGGCGTTAAACTTTCTATGCGGTTATACGATGGCAGGGGATAATAAACATGACGATGTACCTGATGGTATGGCAATGTTGGCAGAATTTGTTCAATCTCTTGAAGGGAACAAAGTTGAAGTATTCAAGCGATTGTTTTAAAAACACAATATGTTGAAATTCAACCTCTTTACAAATCTATATATAGTGGTATACTATAAATAGTAACATAGAGTTCCAATAGCTATCCTTGACGGATGGTATGTCGGTGTCGAGCAGTAGTTTCGACGGGTCAATGACATGCATTATACGATTCCTCTTTCTCCGCATATACCTGAGCTATTAACCCGAAGGGAAAGTCACCCTCCATGCGGAGGGTGTGGATTGAAATGATTCCAAGAATTAGAAAGGAGCCACCTATTGAATGAAGATTGATATTTACTGCCCTGTCTGTGCCGCTGCTGGCATTAATCATGGCAAAGGGCGGCTTTTGATGAAGGTAGATAGCAAAACGGTAGGTGTGGTCTATCCTTACTGTAAGGCTTGCAAGAAGAACATCAGGATCGAATTGAAAGGAAACAAGAGCACCTGATAATAATAAAGTTTAGTGCCAAGTGCCTCCGGGCAACGCCTGGACGAAGTGTGCCGAGTGCCGAGAGTAGACCTTAGACGAGGTCTGTTCTTGGCACTTTTTTGTTTGTCTGGAGGTGGCAAGGTGACTGAAAACGATACTATTCGGGCTATATCAGAGTGGCCGGTCGATGGTTTGACGGGTCGACGTAAGATTTACACCAGCAAAAAGAAGGTCACCGCGGAAAACGTGGTGGAGGTGCTGGGAAAAGCATTGGCGGTTCACAGGATCAACAGAGCGGAAACTGCTTATTTGTATGACTATTACAGGGGCAAGCAGGACATCCGCCTGAAAGATAAAATCGTCCGCCCGGAGATCAACAACAAGGTGATGATTAACCGGGCGAATGAGATCGTGACCTTCAAGACGGCCTATCTTCTGGACGGCCCTATCCGCTATGTGTCTAACGGCGGAGAAGATGATGTGTCGGCCAGTGTAAACACGCTCAACGAGTATATGCGCTCTGAGAGCAAGGACACTCACGACAAAGAGCTGGCAGACTGGATGCACATTTGCGGTGTGGCAGTGCGAATGGTCCTCCCGGACGAGGCTGGGGAGGAAGAGGGTTCTCCAGCCTCTATCTACACCCTTGACCCGAGGGCGGCGTTCTGCATCTACCATAGCGGCGTTGGGCAGAAAAAGGTCGCTGGTGTGCTGGAACAGGTAGACGAGGAGGAACAACCCTACTTCTGCGTGTACACCCCTGAATGGTATTTCGAGGTACAGAACGGGCAGATTACAAAGCAAGAGGCCCGTACTATCCCATACATCCCCATTGTAGAGTATGTGAACAACGATGCTCGAATGGGTGCGTTTGAGCCGGTCATCCCCATTCTGAACGCGATCAATATGATTGAGTCCAATAGATTGGATAGTATTCAGGATTTCGTCAACGCTTTTGACGTGTTCCAAAACTGTGAGTTAGAGAACGGACAGTACAAGGAATTGGCAAAGGGCGGGATGGCGATTGCTATCAAGAGTGTTCAGCCCGGCATGGAGGCCAAGGTATACCGCATTGCCTCTGAGCTGAACCAAACCAACACGCAGACCATTGTAGACGATCTGGAGGACGCATACCTGACTATCTGCGGGATGCCGAACCGGAACGGAGGTTCCTCTACCAGCGACACCGGACAGGCGGTCATTTACCGGGATGGCTGGTCCGCAGCTGAGAGCCGGGCCAAAGATACAGAAAAGACATGGGAACGGTCGGAGCGGGAGTTCCTGCGGCTGGTGCTGTATATCTGCCGGGAGACTGGCGATTTGGGTTTGCAGTTGGCCGACATCAAGCCGGAGTTCACCCGCAAGAACCTGTCCAATATCCAGTCCAAGGCGCAAGTGCTAGCGGAGATGCTGAACAACAGCAAGATTCATCCGAAGTTGGCGTTCCAGTACAGCGGGCTATTCAGCGACCCCGAGTCTGCGTACCGTGTGAGTATGGATTGGTACGAGGAACAGCAGAAAAAGATGGAGCGGAGCCTGCGGGATGAACTGGCGGCGGAACGAGCCAGCGGGAACGATCCGGCCAATCCGCAGGACGGCGGCGGTGATGCTGAATGAGTGGGTTTTATGATCTCACCGACAAAGCCATTGACCTTTTGAACAGGAGGGCGGTCAAGCGGTTTGAGGATGCCAAAGACGAAGCGGCGCAGAACGGGTTTGATGAACTCAATGTGCTGGAAGTCACCCGTGCCCTATATCAAGACCTCACCCGTGATAATAAAGAAATCTTTCTTGAACTGGCGCAGGAGCGGTATCAGGAGGCCAAACCGCATGGAGAGGAACCGCCTGATTTAGCGTGGCTGCTGGCTCTGCTGGCGGCGTACAACGCTGTAACGAAGGTCATTTATGATAACGACGTTGACCGCAAGAGGCAGTACACCGCTGAGGGCATCAATTCCAGCACGGCCAAGGTGACAGAGTTCCGGCGGGGGTTGCATTATTGGGCTGACCTGACAGCAACCTATGGGGACATCGTGACCGATGAATCCACCCTGAAAGCATACCGTGACGCTGGTGTGAAAAGAGTCAAGTGGCACACTGTACTGGATGGGAAAGAATGCGAAACCTGCAAGGAACGGGACGGAAAGATATACCCAATAAATTCTATTCCGCCAAAACCACATAGAAAATGTAGGTGCTGGATGGAGGCTGTGAAATGAAATTTTGTTTTGGAGACATTGTCGTAGTAGATGGCAATCAGAGTGGCGTGATTGTGAAATCTTGGGAAAGGTCATTACAGGACTTGCCAGAATCGCACGATGTCTATGTGAGAAGTTACAACGCTATTGCGAATTATCCGGAAAATGAAATTGAGAGATATATGGTGCGGCACAAGTATTTGCGATGAGCAAGAACTTGAGTGGCAACACAATGTAACAAAGTAATTTAAGCGGCCCAGCCGTTTGAATATGTCCACAGAGAAATAGGAGGAAGCCGTGAAAATTAAGTGCAGAAACTTTGAAGGGGAAATCCTTTTGTTGGCGGCGAACACAGAAGAATACTACCTTTGTCAAGAACCGCGGACGGTAGTTTCTTCCTATGACCTAAAATTTGTGCAGGAGAAATTATTGAAATTCGCGGTGTTCTTCCATCTGATTTTGAAATCGTGAAGGAATAAACTCCGTTTGAATATGGCCCCAGAGAAGGGGCGGTATAAATCTCCCAACAGCGAGAGAACGCTTAATAACCCAAAAACATAGTGAGAGAACACTTACAAAACCCAAAAGGAGAATTTACATGAAGATTTCCACTGACAGCATCCAGGGCTTCGCGGAAATGAGCGACGCCGACAAGGTTACCGCCCTGTTGGGGCTTGATGTACCTGACCCGGTTGACCTGAGCGGCTATGTGAAGAAAGAAGTTTTTGACGCCAAGGCTACCGAGGCGGCCAACCTGTCCAAACAGCTCAAGTCTAAGATGACCGATGATGAAGCGGCAAAAGCGCAGGCTGACGCTGACCGCAAGGCGCTGGAGGACAAGTACACTGAACTGCTTCGGAAGTCCACCATTGCCGAGCACGCCGCCCGCTATATCGCCATGCCGGGCTATGACGAGAAGCTGGCCCGTGAGACAGCAGAGGCGTTGTTTGACGGCGATATGGAGCGGGTCTTTGCCAACCAGCAGAAGGCCAACGCCGCATATGAGAAGAAGCTGCGGGCTGATCTGGTGAAGCAGGACCCAAAACCTGACGGTGCTGGCGGTGGAACAGATGAGAAGGACGAGGCTGTTGAGTTTGCCAAGAGGCTGGGCAAACAGCGGGCCGACGCCCTTAAAAACGCAAACGAAGGTTTGAAACACTACTTTTGATTGAAAAGGAGAGAAACAGATGAAGTTTACTAAGACTTCTGTTGGCGGCACCGTTGAGTTTCTGGCCGCTGACGATTTTGTGGCGATTCCTATTTGCGTCACAGAAGCCGCCGCTGTTCCTGCCGGTATGCCTATGACCGCTGCGGGCAAGAAGGTGGCGACCACCTCTTATGCTACCGCTGTGGGTATGCTGCTGTATGATGTAGACCCTACCGAGAACCCAAACGGTGCGCTTCTAGTGCAGGGTGTTGTCGACAAGAAGAAAGTTGAGTCTCACGCAAGCATTACGCTGGACGATACTTTTGCTGTGCCCGGTATTATCCTGCGGGACAACATTGGTGTGAACGAGTAAGGAGGCGTACATAATGGATTTGAGAGAAGTTTTTACCCCTGCTGCGATTGCGGCCAACTGGACTGAGGTTGCCTCCAATCAGATTCCCTACCTGGGTGCTACCCTGTTCCCCGCCCGCAAGAAGGCTGGCCTTGATCTGTCCTGGCTGAAAGGTTCCCGTGGGCTGCCCGTCTCCCTGATGCCCTCCGCTTTTGACGCCAAGGCAACATTCCGTGACCGTATCGGCTTTGAGAAGCTGGAGACTGAGATGCCCTTCTTCCGTGAGGGCTATAAATCAAGGAGAAGGACCGCCAGGAGATGCTGCGTGTGCAGGATTCTTCCGACCCCTATGCCGCTGAGGTGATCGCCCGTGTGTTTGACGATACTCGAGACCTGATTGACGGTGCAAATGTTGTTCCTGAGCGGATGATTATGCAGCTGTTGTTCCCGGAGGGCGGTAATGTGGGTATTGCGATCAAAGCAAACGGGATGAACTACACCTACAATTATGATACGGACGGTTCTTGGAAGACCTCTAACTACACCGCACTGACTGATACTGCCACTTGGGACAAACCTTCCACGGCTGATCCCTTTGCGGCGTTCAAGACGGTCAAGGACGCTATCCGCTCCAAGACTGGTACTGAGCTGACAGTCGCTATTATGAACTCCTACACGTTCAATCTGCTTGCCAAGACGGACGCCGTAAAGAACCGTTACCTGACCACCAACGGCCTGTCTCTTGGCTATCTGACCGATACTGAGGTAAAGGCGATTGTGGAGTCTACTTCCGGTCTGCGCATTGCAATTTATGACAAGCAGTACCGTGATGAGAGCAAGGTGGCCCATGCGTTTGTGCCAAACGGCTATGTTTGCCTGATTCCTGATGGGAATCTTGGAGGTACTTGGTATGGCACTACACCCGAAGAGGCAGACCTGCGAGGCTCGTCCAGTGCCGAAGTGTCCATTGTGAACACTGGAGTTGCGATTACCCGGATTATTCAGGAACATCCTGTAAACATCAATACTCTTGCTTCCGAGATCGTCCTTCCTTCTTTTGAGCGTATGGACGAGGTGGCGGTGCTCAATGTCCTGGGGGAATGATTGGGTCTGACACTCTAACCCTTTTCCCCGGAAGTCAGACCCTATTGGGGAAACAGGTGTCTGAATTGGTAGGCGATGACCTGATGGTCAAGGCTGAGGGCTCCGTGGTCGGTACATTCCATCATGTGACAGGATACACCGAGTTCAGTTCCGAGCCGGACGAGCAGGAAGGTTATTACTTTCCCTTCCACTTGACCAAGACCGGAACCAAAATGACTTTCAAGAAAAACGACTCTCCGACCAAACAGAACATTGCATTTGATCCGGACATTGTTTTCCGAGTAACAAAGAGTGACACATTTGAAGTGCTGGTAGACAACCAGAGTGTTGTTAAGTTCAATTTCTCTGGAGCTACATTCGAGAGTTAAGAAAAGAGGGAGGCAGCATGAAGTTTATTCCAAATTACCGCGTATGTTATGGTGGCCGGTTTTATGAGGCTGGTGCACAGGTTTCTATCAAGGCCGACGACGCGGATATGATGAAGCGGCACGGGACGGTGTTGGATGAGCCGACGCCGCCTCCCGCCGCACCTAAAGAGCCGGGCAGACCTAGGAGGGCGGACAATGGACAATCTGGCGAGGCTGAAGCTCCGCACGAATGAGCCGGACGAGGCCATTCTGGAGGACTGCCTGGAGAGCGCAAAGGCGGCGATTATGGCGAGGCGGTATCCGTTCCAGGAATGGCCGGAGGAGCTGGAGGACCGTTATCTGGATTTGCAGTTTAGATGTGCGCTTGACCTCTATAACAGAATCGGAGCAGAGGGCCAACTTAGTCATGGAGAAAACTCTATTAGCCGGACCTGGGAATCTTCTTGGATTTCTGAATCGCTCTTGCAGGAAGTGACACCGTTGGCAGGAAGGGTGACGTGATGACGGTCAATGTACTTGGAGCAAGTTACACTCTGAAGTTTATCCCGGAGGAAGAGGACGAAGGTCTCAAAGACTGCGACGGCTACTGTGACGAAACCATCAAAACACTGGTGGTCAAGCAGTACAAGTGTGGTGAACCGGGGAGTAAAAAAGCCCTTGACCTGCAAGAGAAAAAGAACTTTCGGCATGAAATTATTCATGCGTTTCTCTACGAAAGCGGTCTTGCAGAAAACTCCACATGGGCGCAGGAAGAAGAAATGGTGGACTGGTTTGCCAAGCAGTTTCCGAAGTTGCTGGCTGCCTTTCGGGAGGTGGATGCCCTGTGAGGAGCCTCCTCCACAATCAGCAGCCCGTGTTCTACAAGCTCTACAAAGGCCAAGAGGAAATTTTAGATGAGTGGAGAAATCCGACCGGCTCATATATCCCCATTTATAGTGAGTTAAAATCCGCTATGCTTTGTGTCTCTCCCAACAAGGGCAATTCCGAGGTGGAACAGTTTGGCTCTTTGGAAGACTACGACCGGACAGCGACCACCGCAGACACGACCTGTCAAATTGACGAGGATTCCGTTTTGTGGGTAGATGGGGCGGATATTGACGGCCCGTATAACTACATTGTCAAGCGGAAAGCCCTATGGAAGAACAGTATTCAGTACGCTATCAAAAAGGTAACTGTATCTGAGTACGAAGCGGAACAAAAACTGTTTGCTCGAAAAGCAGAGATTGAGGCGGTGATGCTAAGTGCCCAAAATCAAACTAAAGCTGAGCACGGACTCAATCAGCCAGGCGCTGAAGGAAGTCAAGGCATACCGGAAGAAGGTTCAAGAAGCTGCTGACGAACTGACGAAAAGGCTCACAGAGCAAGGCGTATCCCTGGCCCAGTTAAACGCTTCGTATATGAATATCTACGATACCGGCGAGCTGATGCGTGGTATTGAAAGCCAGTACAAGGGGAAAATGGGGTTTGTAGTGTCTACTGCAACACACTCCATTTTCTGTGAGTTCGGCACTGGAATTATTGGCGCTCAGAATTCACACCCAGAGGTGGCAATTGCTGGATGGAAATACGATGTAAACGACCACGGGGAACTTGGGTGGTGGTACATCGGAAGAGATGGGAAGGCACACTGGACAAAAGGGATGCCAAGCCGTCCATTTATGTACGATACTGCTAAAATGTTGCGAAATATGGTAGTACCACTCGCGAAGGGGGTTATGCGTTGATAGATGTTGAATCATTCCTTTTCAACCAGATAGCGGGAATACTCCGTTTTCAATACAATGTGTATGTTTCCGGCGAATATGTAGATAGCCCCGCGAAGTTCCCTGCCGTTACTATTGTTGAGATCAATAACGGTGTGTTTCAAAAGATGAGAACAGCCGCGCCAAATCTGGAAAACGCCGTCTCGCTGACGTATGAAGTAAACGTCTATACTAACAGTATTGGCTATAAAAAATCTGAGGCAAAAAAAATTTTGGAAACCATCGACAATGAATTTTCTAATATGGGCTTTACCCGGACTATGTGCAATCCGGTGTCCAATTTACAAGATGCCACCATTTACCGCATTGTAGCCCGGTATGAGGGCATAGCGGACAGAAATTTTAGAATCTACACAAATTAAAAGGGCTGACAGTGCCAAGTGCCGTGTGCCAAGTGCCTTCCTTAAGAAATTAGGAGGTACTATCTTATGTCTGGTATTCAGTTATCAACCGCTGGTGTAAAGCTTTTTTATGCAGCTGAAGCCACAGCTGGCACCCGTCCTACTACGGGTTATGAAGAGATTACCGAAATCAAGAGCATCCCGGAACTGAACCCGGAGCCTGATAACCTGGAGACAACCACGCTGGCGGAAACCGAATGGAAGACCTACATCCCCGGTTTGAAGGACATTGGCGGCGCACTTTCCTTTACGGCCAATTTGACCGAAAAGTCTATGGAGGAGTGGGAAGGTGTTGTTGACGCTTATGAAACGGCGGCTGCCGACAATAAAGCTACTTGGTTCTGCATTGTGATTCCTGGATTGACCAAGGCGCTGTATTTCACAGGCCAACCCTCCCCGATGGGGATGCCCTCTATGGAGGTCTCTGCTGTACTAGAAACTTCTCTGTACATTACGCCGACCGGTGCGCCTGCATGGGCGACAAAGCCAACTGACATCGAAGTTTGAGGAGGACATTAATATGAGTGATAACATCACTAACCTTCAGGATAGAGTAAAACCTGCCTATATTATTGACAATAAAACAGGAACGACGTATGAGCTGGACTTTAGTAGAGAGAGCGTCAAATTCGCAGAAACCAGAGGCTTTAAGCCTGATGAACTGACGGAATTTCCTGTGACCAGAATCCCGGAACTGTTTTTCTATGCATTTCGTAAGAATTACAAAAACATGACCCGTACCCAGACTAATGATCTTTTGGAGCGAATGGGCGGCCTGACCACCAATCTACTGGAACGGCTAATGCAACTTTATAATCAGGCAGCGCTTACTCATCTGATCGTGGACCCAGAGGAAAAGATAAAAAACGCGGAGGTGACTGTGGAACTGTAAAAGGCCCGCAGTCCTTCACAGAACTATTTGAAGCGGAGTGCCCCTACTATCTGTCCATCGGCATGACCTGGGAACAGTATTGGTATGGTAATGTATGGATGGTAGAGGCATTCCGCGAAGCGGACAAACTCAAGCAGAGGAGAATAAACGCAGAGGCCCACTTGATGGGCATGTACGTTTATGAGGCGGTGTGCGATGTATCACCAGTCCTCCATGCTTTTGCCAAGAAAGGCACAAAGCCGATTCCGTATCGAACAGAGCCGTACTCCATGAGACAGGAAGAGAAACCGAAATGGGAAGAAGAACAAATTGCCGAAAACGAGCGTTTAAAAGCGCAGCTTTTCTTTAGGAATTGGGCCAGATCGGCACAAAAGAAGTTTAAGTAGCCCAGGGCCATCTGCACCTTGAAAACTTTATATTGAGATAGCGGAGATTTTGATTGCCTCCTCCCCTATATTGTGTTAAGATTTTGAGGAGAGGGGGACGGGTATGAGTGCAGTCATAGTGGGTATTATTATTTTGTGCATAGCATTTATATTTACGCCAATCGGGATACTCCTATTGTGTGTAGTTATACTTTTGGCTATCATATATTCTGTTACGATGGCAAAGAGACAAGCAAAACAGTTGGAAAATATTGCCCATGTAAAGTTTATTGGAAGGGCAAAGATTTATAAAGAAGGATTTGAACAAACTGGCTTTTCGATAGGGACGAGTGGCCGTGGGAGACTTTATTTTGGTAAGAGAAAGCGGCTACAAGGCATAGAAGTAACATTTTATGTAACATATTCAGACAAAGACCCACAACTGGTATCTACAATGGAAGGAACAGAACAGTATTTCAAGTTAATGTCATACATAAATCAACAAAATACAGAAGATATTGGGGCGAGAATAGAAGCTGGAGCACAATCTATCCCCAAGTCAGTAGAAGAAAACCAACAAAAATTAACGGAGGAATTAGTTCCTGCAAAGAGGCTGAAACTTAATCCTCCTAAGTTATTGGAGATACCTTTGAGGTTTTGCCCAATGAGTTTTCTGTTGAAGTGAGGCATCAGTCTTGTATCTATAAGCAAACAGAATATGATGGTGGGCGTTATGAAGTAGACGTTCGCTGTGAAGTCCACTATGACTCATCAGTAAAAGGCGTAACAAATCGAAGAATTGTAATTTCTCTATATGACAGTAAAGACCGAATTTTCGCGGTAAGAAATACATGGCCTGAGCATCTTGATAAATCTGGTTGCAAGGTTGCTGAGATAAACTTTTGGGAAAATATATACGAAGAACCGAGCAAAGTTTCTATCAGTATAGAAAGATGTTCATAAAGCAAAAACTTCCGATTCCCTTGGAATGGAAGGGATGAGGGGTATAGGCATCTACCCAATTTTGTCTGATGATTTAATACAAATTGCCATACCGTAGGAATAAAAAACATAAGAAGAGAATAAAAAGCAATTGAAGAGTACGTGTAAGCGATCCCCATTACGTTGCAGAACTCAAGCTATAAGTCTGCCTCCTTCTGTTGTAGATGAGAATGGAGTATGTCTATGGGGAAATAGAATTAAACCGGATAATAGGGTGTTAACATTTATAAGTGATTCCATTTAGCGTGAAACCCTCCGCTTAGAAATAGGCGGAGGGTAATTTATTTCTTAAAATTAATTCGAAATTTCCGCTACCTCTATGAAGTTGAAGTAGCGGAAATTTTATATTTTAGTGCCAAGTGTCACAGTGCCAAGTGCCTAACGTTAAAGGTGGTGGCAGTTTGGCTATTAATATTGACACTCTACAAATACAAATTGAGACAACATCTAATGACGCAGCAAACAAAATTAATGCATTAACAAAAGCATTGACAAATCTCAAAGCGGTGACTAAAGGAGGCGCTGGATTAAATACTGTAGCAAAACAGTTACAGGCGCTTACAACTGCTACTAATGGAGCAACAAGCGCTAGTAAAAAAATAGCAAATCTGGTAAATGCTTTGAGGGAATTGCAAAGCATACAACGCCCATCGGGTTTATTATCAGCCATTAATGCGTTAAGGAAAATAAAGGACCTCAATTTATCAAATATATCTAATAAAAAAATTCAAAATTTAGTAATAGGATTTAATAGCTTATCTGAAATACAAAAGGCTTCTGGACTAAACTCAACGATCAATGCTTTAAAAAAGCTCCCGGAAATTACTAAGAAATTGCAAAAAGCTGATTTAAATACGTTTGCTACCCAAATGCAGCGTGTAGCCGCTGCCATTCGGCCATTGTCAACAGAGATGGCTCGAATATCTGCTGGGTTTTCGGCTTTTCCAATTCGAATACAGCGATTAATCGCTGAAAATGACCGCTTATTTAACTCGAATCGACGCACAGCCAATTCTTTTGGACTTTACGCGAAAATAGGAGTCTATTACTACGCTTTAAAGCGAGCTGCTACGATTATGAGCAAATGGGTGAATTCCAGCACGGCGTATGTTGAAAACTTAAATCTATTTACTGTAGCAATGAGTGATGCAGCTGATAGTGCACTGGAATATGCCGAGACAGTTAAAGAAGCTGTCGGAATTGACCCATCCGAGTGGATCAGGAATCAGGGGGTATTTAAGCAGATTACCGGTGGCTTCGGTGTAATAGAAGAAAAAGCCAATCTTATGTCAAAGAATCTAACGCAGTTGGGGTATGATATTTCCTCCTTCTATAATATTTCGATTGAAGATGCTATGCAGAAGTTGCAATCTGGTATTGCAGGCGAAATTGAGCCACTGCGCAGGCTTGGATATGCAATTGACGTAGCTACCCTGCAAGAAGTGGCATATGCGCACGGTATTAACCAAAGCGTAAACAGCATGAATCAGGCGCAAAAGTCCCAGCTTCGCTATGTTGCGATTATGGAACAAAGCGGGAATGTGATGGGAGATATGACCCGAACTGTGCAAACTCCAGCCAATGCAATGCGTATTTTAAACCAGCAGATCACTCAATTGTCTAGAGCTTTTGGGAATCTGTTAATTCCTTTTTTACAAAAGATTATCCCATATGTACAAGCATTTGTCGAGATTTTAACAGAGGCAATACAGCGATTAGCCGTTCTCGCAGGATTTGAACTTCCAGAGATTGATTATTCCGGATTAGGAGGGGTTGCTTCCGGAGCAGAGGACGCAGAAGATGCATTGAATGGAACGACGTCAGCAGCAAAGAAATTACGGGACGCAGTGCTTGGTATTGACGAGCTCAATATTATATCTCCATATCAGGACTCTGGAAATAGTGGCACTGGTTTTGGGGGAGATTTAGCGCTAGACTTACCAGAATATGATTTTCTTAAAAACTTTAGAGAACAAACTAATGACATCAAAAAGCAAATGGAAGAAGTCCTAGATGTAGTAGTGGCGATTGGCGCTGGACTGCTTGCGTGGAAAATCACAAACAACCTTATGAATACTGTTGGTAATCTAAAAAATACATTAAAAGGAATTCAAAATCTTAAGCTAGCCGCAGGGGTAACTCTTATGGTAACAGGATTTACTTTGTCGGCAATAGGTTCATATGGCCTCGGAAGAGGGGATTATTCCACTGAGAATATTATCAAGACAATATTAGGTTCTGCTCTTGGAATTGCAGGTTCATTGCTTGTGTTCGGGACAGGGCCCCTAGGATGGACGATCGGAATTAGCGCAGCAATTATTGTAAACATAGCGAGTTTTGCGCTCGGAAGCTGGCACCAGTCTGTAGAAGATGACTTAAAAAGCCGATTTGGAGAAATTGTTCTGAGCGACGATCAGATAAGTGAATGGGCTCAGGCGCTTACAACAAGTGAACTAGCAATAAAGCTTAGTGTATACGTAGATGAGCAAGAAGCTCTTTCTTCGCTTAAAGGACAAGTTGAAAAGTCTATTGCAGAGCTGAATAAACAAAATTTAAGAGCTTCAATTGGTCTGGAGATAGAGCAAGCTTCCTACCAAGAGGCAGTAGATTCTTTTTTATTGAATGCCCAAGAATATATACAACAGCAGCAAATTGTAGCCGCAATGTCTGTAGACATTGTTTTGGGAGGTACAGAAAATGGAGATAGATTATCTGGATTTGCAACAGATTATTACGGTGAACTATCAGAAGAATTAACGGAAAAAGGAAAAGAATTAAAAGAGATAGTTGCCAGTGGCTTTAATGATGGAAAATGGATTCCTAATAAGCTGGAAGAAGCAGTAAAATTGCAAAAAGATATTCAAGAGATATTAGATTATATTTCCAATGTGGAATTTGAAGCTGAGCTAGAAGGATTGAGATTAGATGCGAAAGGGACCGACCTTACTGTAGAAAGTTTTCAAGGTGTGATGGATAAAGCCCAAGAAACCATTGAAGACCAGATGAAGAATTTGGAAGGAGTCCGGCTTGAGGCAATTAAGGTTGCCAAAATGGAGTACGACCAAAATATTTTAGATGGAATGAGCAAAGAAGCGGCACAGGAGATATATGATTCTGCTGTAAAAGCTGCGGATGAGGCATTCCAGAACAAATCCATTACACTCAATAGTGCAACCTTCGAGTTTGGCATTCAGACGATAACAGATGCGTTTTCGGAGGAACTAAAGTCTGCTGAACCAGCATTCAGCACATCTGTTCGTGATGCGTTTGAAGGGGGATTTATTGATGGAGTAAAAAACCCAGAAGAGTTATACAGTACCCCTATCGAGGAATTGATGCTAGGAGTACAGGAAGCATACCGGATTGGATTTGAAAATGTTGACATATCAGCCGAAGCAAGACAAAACTTGGAATCACTACTCGAAGAACTTAAACCGACAAAGGAACAGCTAAAAAAATTGCAAAATGAGGCGTTCCAAGCAGGTCAAGCCGTACCTGAATATGTGAATCAAGGGCTAACTAGCATATACAAGCTTGAAGCAATAACTGGCTCCTTAGAAGCTCAGAACTACTTAATAGGTCAAATGCTGTCTACTGATCCAAGCTTTACAGAACTCCTTAAAACATCAGAAGGGGCGGGAGAAAGCATTAATAAAGATGTTGCTGCTGGTCTGTTGAGTAGTGTAAGTGTTGTAAGAGAGGCATCAACTGGAACAGTCAATGAAGTTAAAAATACTATTACTGGGGAAACTGAAAAAATCACTCCTACATTAAGAAACAATTTCTATAGCCTCGGTCAAAGCCTTGGCGCGGGTCTATATGGCGGTACATTTAACACGATTACAGATACAGCAAATTATGATTGGAAAGGACTGTTCGGCAAAGTCACAGACTATGCGATAGAAGAATTTGACACTCATTCCCCATCTAAAAAATTTACTACCATTGGCGAAGATAACATGCAAGGTCTTTACAACGGCATGGATGGATGGAGGGAAGATTTCGCGCAGATATTTAAAAACATTGTAAATGCTGGGATTACGCAGTTTAACTCATTTATTCAATGGATAAACGAAAAAATGAAAATATCGTGGGACGCATTTGAGATCGCAGGCCGGGAGATTATTCCAGCAGGGTCCATTCAACTGCTTAAAATCCCAACAATTCCTTTGCTTGCTTCTGGTGGAATTGTCAACCAAGGCCAAATGTTTATAGCTAGGGAACGAGGCCCTGAGTTTGTTGGACAAATTGGTCGAAGAACTGCGGTTGCAAATAATCAACAGATTGAAGAAGGTATCTATCGGGCATCGCTAGAAGCAAATGAAGAGCAAAATGCATTGTTACGCCGACAAAATGAACTTTTGGCAGCTTTACTAGAGAAATCGAGCGGAAATGTATATTTGGACGGAAAACAAATTTTGAAATCGTCTGAAAAAGCAGGCCGTGAGCGTGGAGCAGTGATAATGAGTGGAGGTGTTGTAGGATGAGGGCAATGGTGAGCATCGGAGACTATGATGTCCCTGAGCCCTCAACCTACAACGGCACAACGGCTACTGTTGTTGATGGTGGCAGGAACACAAAGGCTGTATTCACTGGAGCTGTTATTAGGGAAGATGTAGCAAAAGTAGATATGACATGGAAATTCATATCCGCTCAAGAATGGGCGACTCTACTTTCAAAGTTTAGTTCTAAACGAGGAGGAGCATACATAAATTCAGTTACATTTTTTTGTCAAGATACAAATGATTGGGAAACGCGGCAAATGTATGTTTCTGATCGGCAGGCCAGTGTGTTTTTGCGAAACAAAGATGGAAGTATAAGAGGATACACAGGCGCATCATTATCTCTGGTGGAGGCTTAAAATGCAAAAAGTATCCCAGGCGTGGAAGGATATTCAAAAGAAAAGGATCATAACAGAACCAAGCTTCATAGAAGTGACGCTCAATGTAGGAGACCCGGACGCTCAATTGGACGCCGCAGCGACCGATAACGGTCATGAAAATTATTCTAACACTCCAAAGATAGCAGATGGGACAGAAGTGATTCCGGGAAGGTATGCGACATTGGAAGACGATATATGGGTTTTAGATGGTACATACCAAATTTTACCGGATGATCCGCCTTGGGGGAATAATGGGTATATTGGTTACGAATTATCCGGGGCAGACAGGGAATATGAAACTTATCCAACCATTACATTACAGTTTTCTAAAGTATACAGTTCTTTAATCCCAGGGATTACTATTACATGGTCTGAAACCTACAACGAATATGCAGAATCGTTTAAAATAACCGCATATAATGGGGCATCTGTTGTTGCACAAGAGACAGTACAAAATAACCAGGATATATTATCAGTAGTATCTCTTGATATACAAAATTACAACAAAATTACAATTCAAGTTCTCAAGTGGTGTAAGCCATATCGTAGAGCAAGAATTAGCCGTATGGTGATCGGGATACTTAAATCCTACCAAAACACAGATTTAATGGCATATCAGCATGGCATGTTCGTTGATTTATTAAGCGCCAATCTACCGAAATCAGAAATCATTTTCCAGTTACTCAATATCAACGGGGAATATAATCCTGATAATCCGCAAGGGACGGAGAAATATTTAATGGAGCGCCAGACGGTCACTGTAAAATATGGATACCTAATGGGGATAAATGTGGAATGGATAAAGGCGGGGACATTTTTTATCAGCGAATGGGACACGCCACAAAATGGAATAACTGCGACCTTTACCGCAAGAGACGCATTGGAATATATGAGCGACCTTTATTCTGGCCCTTCAACAGGAACATTTATGGAAATAGCAAAATCCGCATTGCAACAGGCGAATCTTCCAAAGAAAAGTGATGGGTCAAATCAATGGGAATTGTCTGACCTTCTTAACGATTTAGAAGCACCGGAAGGGATTGACTTAACGGAGAATACAATTGCAGAAGTTTTGCAATTGATAGCAAATGCTTCCTGCTGTGTTTTTTATCAAGATCGGGAAGGGATTATTCATATTAATCCATTAAACAAAGACCTTACAGATTATAGAATTGATAGAGATAATAGCTTTGCAAATTCCGAAATTGAGCTTACAAAACAATTAAAGTCAGTTAATGTAAATGATGGAGAGTTTGTTCTTTCTGTAGGTAACGTTGGGGAAACACAGAACGTGAAAAACCCCTTAATCTCAAAAGATAGGGGAGAAGAAGTAGCCATATGGACATCAGAAATCTTAAGTAATAGGCGCATCTTTTCTGGAGAATGGAGAGCAGACCCAAGATTAGATGCAATGGACAAGATCACAGTGGAAAACAAATTTGCAGAAAGCACGGTGTTTGTAACACAAGTAGAATATACATATAATGGCGCATTCCGTGGCATGTATGAAGGGAGGGCTGTTGTATAAGTATTATTGACACATTAATATTCGATAGAGCTCTCCAAGATGTGGAGGCACTTACTTCCAAAGGGCACTATAACATATCCGATCTTAATCGAGTTTGTGAAGCAACCGATTACATAGCAAATTTGTTGCAGGGATATGGATACAAGGTAGACTATTCTCCAATTTTTATTCCTCATAGGACGTCTAAAAAATATCAGAAATTGGAATATATACAGTCTACTGGATTACAATATATCGATACGGGAATTAATCCTACAAGTAATACAAGAGTTATATGTGATTTCCAGGTTACCCAAACATTAAGTGCATTCCAAAGCGTATTCGGTGGGAGAGGAAAGACTCCAACATATGAAGGAAGATTTTGCTTTCATCTTACAGCAGATGGACTATTTAGGTCAGACTATAACGATGCAAACGAATTATTTGATAATTCAATCCAACCGACAGAAAGACACATTGTAGATAAAAATAGAAATGTTTGTAAACTGGATTCAGCTACAGTAACAAATTCTGATGGGGATTTTACAGGCAAGTATCAAATGTATATATTTGGTGAAAACACATATGGTGAAGCCACAGAATTAGCAAATCTTAAAATTTTCTCAATGAAAATATATAATGGTGAGATATTGTTGCGCGACTTCATACCGGTTTACGATATGAATGGAGAAGCTTGCTTATATGACGAAATTACGAATAACTTTTTTCGTAATTCAGGTATGGGTAAATTTACAGCAAGCCAAGCATTTAACCCTGATGATATAGTTACCGTTAGCACTACTTGGCAAAGAGAAGATATTCCATTAAAAAGCCAGATGGATAAATATTTAAAAAACATCTCTGCCATGAGAAAAGCAATATCCGTGTATGAAACTACACCTGAACCACCCTCTAGCATGGATAATTTAACGTGTCAACAAGCTAATGACATAGAGAAAATCTTATTCGACCTCTATGAGATTATAACAAAGATGGAACAAGCTTGGTTTTATAGTGGAGATTTATATTTAGGGGAGGTATGACTTATCAAAGATAGGATACCAACATATCCAGGGAGAGTGGAGCTTACACCCGTTAGTGGACAGACCAATGTATTTGATATGAGTCGCGCAGACGATCCAATAGAGGACGGTACTCCACTCAATAAGGCGACACTGCTACAGGACGATACAGCCTCATTACTTGATCTTGGCACAAATGCTACTCCTGATCTAATGTTTAGTGCCCTGTATAATCGCACATTGGCACTCCATTTGGTCACAATTTCCTTCGATCAAGAATTTTCTGGTGAGGAATTTATAGTTGCCCAAGGTGACGATACTGTGTATACGGGCACAGTTCCGGGAACGCTAAAAAAAGTCATTGGACTTAGCTCCGCTGATACGACATATCGTATTACCTGTGGAGATACATATCGGGATATAACAACTGGACCATACTACGGGATGCAGACAATTGCTATTAGGTCTATATATCCGGATTTGGAGGACAATAGTTGGAACTAGATCGCCCAAGCAGCTAGTGCGGGGATCGCATCTGGTTATTGGCAGGTTGGTGATACTAAGGATATTACATTAAGCACAGGGGAGACGCTTACTGCGCAAATTTGGGATTTTGCTCACGATGACCTCGATGGAGGGGAAAAGCTCCTATCACCTTTGGATTAAAAAATCTTATGCAAGATACGTCAAGAATAGCCGAACAAGGTGAAAATTGGTCTGATTGCATAATGAGGACAAAATTAGAGGCTATATTTGCACAACTTCCCGAAGACCTTAAATCTGTAATAAAGCCCGTAATAAAAAAGACATATGAACCAGGGGGGATCATCGCTACTATAACTACAACAGATAAACTATGGCCAATGTCCGGTGTTGAATCAGCATATCTATCATCGTCGGAAGAAGGGTATCCTTATCCAATTTTTACAAATGCGACCAGCCGAATTAAACGCCTATCAAATGGGGATGGATCCGTCGAAGATTATTGGCTTAGAACTCCTAACACATCATATACAAACCGATGGATGTATATTAGTACTGGTGGAAATTATACGACATCGATTGATCTGTCTGTCTCAAAAGGTATATGTTTTGGCTTTTGCATATAGGAGGTAACGATGTTTCTTTTGTTAGACCAACAGGACTTAATTGTAGATATGTCCGATCATATAATCCCTACAAAAAGACAATCTAATGGGGTTATTGTTGCGTGCCAGGAGGACGACTCTGACACCATATATGCATGCGATTCGGATATGTGTTACCCAGTTTTGTTTTATCACACACAGGAGGTTAAAGATGTACCCAATAGCGTAATATCTGGCTATTGGTATTATCGAGACGGTTTCTTTACGACTGCCAAAAAGATGTACGAATACAGAGATAGACTACTAGATGAATGTGATAAGACGTTTTGTAATGTTGAACAGTGGACAAAAATGGAAGAGGCCGAACAAGCTATATGGACGAAGTACAAGCAAGACTTACGTGATATTTCTTTGCAGCCTGGATTTCCATATAATATAGTTTTTCCAATAGCGCCGGCAAAAAAGTTTGGAGGCGATCATTTGACAGCAATCATGGCAGATGGAACAGAAATCTCTTTGATAAGTGCAGAGCAGAATGCTATCTATATTGATGGAGAAAGATGTCTTACCCTTGAACTATGTACTGATGCAGGGACACACCAAGATCAAGAATTGAGAAATATATTTTTAGACCCTGACAAGTCGAAATCCATAACAATTGAAAAAGAAAAGTATGAAGGATTTACCAAACTTATTCGGAGTGTGTACGAGGCGGGGAAAATTACAATTATAGTTGCACAAAAGACAAATGAAGCTAGTGCGGAATTACAGGAGCAAGTAACAGCACAACAGGAGGCAATATCTATTTTGATGGGAGGTACATACAATGGCTGAATTTGACAGAAATAAACTGATTGCCGAAGCAAAAGCCAAGCGGGCGCAGATCGAAGAAGCGGCGTCGGCCTTATCCGATGAGCAGGCATATGACCGTGCATGGATGTTCCCTCTTTGGGACAGTAACAGTCATACATATTCTGTCGGAGATCGCGTCCAGTATGAGGGGCAGCTATATCGCTGTTTGACGGAACACACGTCGCAAGGAAGTTGGAAACCAGATGTAGCACCGTCTTTGTGGGTTAGGATTGATGATCCGGCAATTGAGTGGCCGGAATGGAGACAACCAACCGGAAGTACAGACGCATATCCAAAGGGTGCAAAGGTTAGCCACAACGGGAAACACTGGATTAGCAACGTAGACGCCAATGTTTGGGAACCGCCTACGCAATGGACAGAACAAAAGGAATCGTAATTTTGGCTTTAAAAGCAAAATTGGGAATGTAAAAGCCTGTATATCAGAAAGGGGAATGCAAAACGAACATCAAACAACATCCTAGCCCGAATTACGGAAGCCGCAACGGCTGGAAACCGGACATGATCGTCAACCACATTACCGCAGGGAGTACAGCATCAGGCGCACTTGCTACGCTTTGTAATCCTGCAAGAGAGGCTTCGGCCCACTTTGTTGTGGACAAGGACGGCACCGTGTATCAGCTGGTGGCGCTTGACCGCGCCGCCTGGGCCAATGGGACCAGCACAACGCCGTCGGACAGCCGCTATTATGGCCGATCGGCATTGGCAGCTGTCCGAAACCGCTGTACTAACGCCAATTATTACACCATCAGCATTGAACACGTCTGCGTGAGCGGCGGAGAACTCACTGCGGAACAGCTTGTAGCGAGCATTGAACTGCACCGCTACATCATTGCCGAGGTCCGTCGCCTCTACGGCGTCACCATTCCCGTGTCGCGAGAATATATTATAGGACACTGTGAAATCAATCCGGTGACTAAACCCAATTGCCCGGGCAAGGATTTTCCGTACAATAAAATTTTGGAGGGATTACAAAACGTGGCTATTACAAGTGATACCAGCGGAACGGTAAAAATCAAACGTGGAGGGTACTACACGGCGAAGTTCAGTGGTACGAATGCAAACCAGCTCATTGTGACAGCGGGCACAGGCGACGTAGTGACCATAGTGCCAATCAATCGCGGTGAGGACAAGCTGGCAGCGATTGTGCCGATTGGAAAACCCGGAGATATGACAGGTATCTACACCACAGTACCAGGTGGGCAGCCGGTTAAGCAGTTTGTTGCGCAGGTTGTATAAGGGGGCGATACCACAATGGATCAAGACAACACCATCGCAGTCCAGGCATTGGACAGTGCAAAATCGGCGCATCACCGCTTGGACCGCCTAGAAGATGAAGTCAAGGACATCCACGACCTCGCCGCGGCGATGGCTGCAACCAGGCAGGAAATCACCGGCGTACAGGCGGACATCCGGGAGATCAAGCAAAGCGTATCAAAATTGACCGCTCGCCCCGGAACCTGGTGGGACAAGCTGGCTGCGGCGGCGATCGGCGCGGCAGCAACAGGAATCGTAACGGCAATTTTGGCCCAGATACTTTAAAGGAGGATTACATATGGATTTCAATAGCTTTCTGAGTTGGGAAATTCTGGCGACCTTCGCGGGTGTAGCAGCCTGTACGGGCCTGCTTACCCAAATGCTGAAGAGTGTGACGGCTAAGCTACCGACGCAGTGGCTGTCTTACATCATCGCTGTGGTGCTGCTGGTAATCACAACGGCAGCCACGGGCGGCTGGATACAGCCCTGGACGGTCTGGGCGCTGGTGCCGCTGAATGCGGCCTTGGTCAGCCTGGCAAGCAACGGCGCGTATCAGGCGATCGTACGGACAAAGAAAGGTGGCTAAAGCATGGCTGTCCAAACAGTAAAAGTAATGATCGGCGGGCAGGAGCATAGCCTTACATATGATGGGGATTCCAGGAAATGGACCGCTTCGCTGGTTGCACCAGATAAATCGTCATATAATGAGGACGGCCACTATTACGATGTGACGGTGAAAGCGACGGACGACGCAGGAAATATCGGGGAGGCAAGTGCATCGACCGAAGGGGAAATTGGCGAAGCATTGCGGCTGGTTGTAAAGGAACATAACAAGCCCACAATTACAATTACTGCCCCGGGGGCAGATGCGTTAATCACCAATAATACACCGGTAATCAAAGCGCAGATCCGCGACGATGACAGCGGAATCGACATTACATCGTTGTCGCTAAAAATCGACAGTGGGGCAACCGTGGGGAACACTTCGCCGGGGATGTCTGTACAAGAGGCGGAAAACGGCTACGATATAACATACACGCCACAGAAAGCCCTGGGAGATGGCGCGCATACCATCACAGTCAATGTGTCGGATAACGACGGCAATGCAGCGGATACGGTTACTCGCAGTATCACGGTTGACACCACGCCGCCAACTTTGGATGTAACCAGCCCGCAGGATAATTTCGTTACCAACAAGACGGACCTTACCGTATCCGGTACGACCAGCGACGTAACCAGCGGGCCGGTAACCATTACGATTAACCTCAATCAAGTTGACCAAGGAGCGGTTACGGTTGAGAGTTCCGGCGCTTGGAGCAAGGCAGTTACCCTACAAGAGGGAGAGAATACCATTGTTGTAACGGCAACCGATCGTGCAGGAAAAACAACTGCGATTACACGGACGGTTACACTCAACACAACCGCGCCGAAGATTACCAAAGTAGAAATTGCACCGAATCCAGTGGATGCAGGTGCAACGTATACAATCAGCGTAACGGTTGTATGAGTAGTGCAGTAAAGGTGTGGGGACACGCCGACCAATACAACCTGATCTTGAGGCAAGTGGAGGGCGGGGACTGGCAAGCGTCGGTTCCCGCCGACCTGACCGACGGGCAATACGCGTGTGAGTTTTGGGCAGAAAACGCCGCGGCGGAACAAACCTATTGGTCCGGCGTCCTGTATATGCAGAACAGCCGCTTAGTGTGCGTCTGTCTGGAAGAAGACCCCTATAGGGTAATTTTATTGTCAGAACGGGTGCAGGCAGAACTAATGGATGAAAGGTATCTAGTCACGATCAAAAAGGGGTGTTGTTGTGCTACCAGTGTATAAACGCAACTGGATATTGGGGGAGGACAAGTATGTGGACTTGGAAGTCCGAAGCGGACAGCCTGGACCCGTGGTTATCCCGCACGCAGAATGGACGCTTACAAAGAATTTGAAGGGAAAGCCTGAACAGGAAGGGACCTGTGAGGTAGAGAAAGGGCGTATAAGCGTTTTAGTAGAGCCACAGCAAACCGGCATGTATACCTTAGAAATCACCTATGAGATACCGCCAGAGACACGGAAGGTAAGGGTGATACTGGATGTCCGTTAAGATTACGTCTGCGCAGATCACCCCAAATCCTGTATCAACCGGGCAGGGATATTTAATCGCAATCGGGCTAGAGGAATACGGAGTATTGCAAGAGTCTTCCGGGGCGGCTCTTTGTGATAAAGCCTGCTTAGAACTCCACACAGCGGACAAACGAGACTATACAATCCCAGATACCTGGCGGGGAGATCGATCGAGCGATAGGAGGTTTATTATCTTGGAAAACAATATAACACGGGCGGCTGGTCCCGGCGGACAAGAGAGCACAGGGACATATCTACTGACGCACACGGGTGCAGAAGTGGATGCTGCCATAGAGGGTTGGCAAACCGCGCAGGCACAGGCGGATGCAACCGCTAGTGATATTGCGGAGGGGAAAAAGGCGATTACCAAAGACGGGCTTGTGACGGGAACGATGGAAGAAAGTGGCGGAAACTGTGATCTTACTGATCCTATGAGTGTATATAAAGCCACTCGGCCTGGCGACTGGCTTCCAATGCCGCAGAGCCAGATGCCGGAGAAGCCTATATGCTTTATTTGGTCCCTCCTACGGATCAGGCGCTTTTTGCGGTGCAAGTGGTATTTAGCGGTAGCGCAACGATTCAGCTAGGCGATACAGAGCCAATTTCATTAGTCTCTGACGTGGCGTTTGAAACTGAATTTGACTGGAATGCGTGTGAAAATCTAACTAAGGATGGATTTAAGCAAGTGTTGATAAAAATTTCGGGAAACAATATAACCAATTTATCTTTTGCAACCCACAGCCTGAAATCCAACTCTAGATACAAAGAATATCCAGTCTTAGATTTTTCCGGAAATTTACCGGAAGCGACCAGCGTTAAAATGGCAAATAAGCGTACGAAATATTTTTCTCTTTCTAAATCTTCTATAATAGACATGAGTAATATGTTTAGTTCGTGCTATGATTTAATCGCGATCACTAAGTTGGATACCAGCCAAGTAACTAGTATGGCTAATATGTTTAGCAGTTGTTATACTCTAATAGCAATACCACGTTTAAATACCAGCCAAGTAACTAGTATGGCTAGTATGTTTAGCGCCTGTTACTCGATCAAAAGAATTCCCGAAATGGACACAAGCAAGGTAGTTAGCATGGACAATATGCTTTCTAATTGCCGATCATTAGAATATGTCCCGTATATGGATACTAGCAAAGTTATAACTATGGGAAAAATTTTTTATTATTGCCATTCGGTATCTCAAATTTTGCGTCTGAATATTAGTTCAGCGAAAAGTATTTCTACACCATTCAGCAATTGTGACTCGCTGTCAAAATTAACGTTTGCAAATGAAGGCTCTATAACAAGAACGACCACAATTAATCTTGGAAGCTTAGTATTGTCACGCAATGCGATTTTGGATTTATTTGACTCTCTCCCAATTGTAAATAATGTGACAGCTAAACTTACCCTTACCGGGAACCCAGGCGTACCCGACCTTACAGATGAAGATAAGGCTATTGCTACAAGGAAAGGATGGACACTTACGCTATGAAAAAAGAAATCAGGTACGGGGTTACTGTCCTATATGCAGATAAAGGGAAAGTGCTCCAAAGTGGTGAAACGGTAGGTACAGAAATTTGGTTGTCTCTAAATGACAATGAAATGAATTGGAAAGAAGTAGACACCCCTGTAGAGCCGGAATCACCTCTCCCCGACACCTATGAAGAAGCCATAGAACAACTGGACGTGTACCGCGCTGCCTACAACATCGTCACCGGACAGGAGGCACAGATACTGACACCAAAAGCAGATAAATCCAAAATTATAGGCCAGGGCGTACCCTTTGAACGTATCCGCCGGATCACCGGTTATTTGGTGGGGACAACTGACCGTTTCAACGACGCAAAGCGCGCGGAAGAGCATGATCGGGTGAAGCATGGAATCGGAAAATGAAAAGGTGCAGCTATCCAATTCGGATAGCTGCACCTTTTTACATTATTTGTAGTATTGGTTGGGCTCCTCTCATTATTCCGAAGGCCACATCCGTATTTGTAATCCAGTCGTATATTTTATCGCTTGGTACAATTACGGGCATCCGATCGTGGACGTTAATAATGGATTTGTTGGCTGCGGTGGTCATGATGACGTAACGGCGGCCATCTTGATAGTCGTTATAAAGTCCCGCCATGTATAGAGAGCCGGAACCGGGGAGTTGGAATCGGTGCTTTTGCTTTTGTGAATCCCACTCATAGAAACCGGTGCTTGGTACAACACAACGTCGTATCATCAAGCTTTCGCGGAAGAAACGTTTTTCCGCGGCAGTTTCCGACCGCGCGTTGATGATTGTTGAGCCCTTGCCACGGAAGGAGGGAAACCCCCATTTGGCCACATCGGGCGTCACGCCCGCGCCGGTATCCAGCAGGATAGGAGCGGAATTGGTGGGAAAGATTTCTCCTACTTTGACACAGCCGCTTCCATGCTTGCGCTCTATTTCATCGATGATTTTCCGAATGTCCTGGTATTCCTCGTCCGTAAACAACGTATATCGTCCGCACATAGTAATCCTCCTAACATGAGGCGGGAGCCTCTACAAACCAACCGGGCCCCTCATACCACAAATATCGCTCCTTACCGAGAATACGCACCCGATACCGCACGCCAATGCCGCCTGCTTTTAAGCTTGCAGCCCGTCTCGCATCTAAAACACGGTCAATTGCGAATTGTCTTCCGTCTTCCCATGTGATTGCAGTAGGGAAAAGCTGCTCCATTAACATCAAAATGCGCATCCACTTCCACATATATCTTTCGTGTTTCCATCGTATATCCCTCTATCCACGGTGTAAGAACCCAATCGGATGGATGATATGCTCCGCCTTTGGATTCGAGCGCAGACAGTTCCCGGTCCGTCAAAGCCAAGCCTCTTTGAATACTAAAATGTCCAAATCGTCGCCGAATATCATCGATGGCATGTTCCAGGTTTTCCTGCTTCTGCGCACGGGCTATTTCGGGCAAAAAAGAAATCTGGATGTGCTCTGCCAACGAAAGATTGCAGGCGCGCACTCCCAGGCTACGTATGGCTTTATCCGGCAGGTGATGCCTTTGATAAAGCGTATAGGCTGCCTGATAGATACTTTCTGAATTATAAACGGGAAAATCCAACTTTTTTTGACGTTCACAAGACCATAGGTCTGCGTAACGAATGGAAATCTGTACGGTATTACATTGAAAATTTTGTTCCCGAAGTCGCTCTGCCACACTTTCACAAAGGAGGAACAGGGTGATTTTTATAGCATCCTCCGTGACCAGATCTTTTGGCGCCGTTGTGCAATTTCCTATGGATTTAACCGCTGGATAAACCCCTGCGTCAGTGACCGGAGAATGGTCCCAACTGTTTGCAAACCCCAAAAGCATGAGGCCGATTTTTCCCAATAATCCATTTAAAAAATCTGTGTGAGAATTTGCCAAATCACCAATGGTGTGAATGGCATAGCGATGTAATTTTTGTGTAGTTGCGGGGCCTACATATAGCAGGTCGGACACGGGCAGCGGCCAAACGACATCGCGATAGTTTTCCCGTGTAATGACAGTTGTTGCATCGGGCTTTTTCAAATCGCTGCCGAGCTTTGCAAAAACTTTGTTAAATGAGACCCCCACGGAAGCCGTAATTCCCAGTTCATATTGGATACGCCGCCGAAGTTCGTCCGCAATCGCTTGGCCGGAGCCAAAAAGTTTTTGACTGCCTGTAACATCAAGCCAACATTCGTCCAGACCAAAGCTTTCCACCTGGCAAGTGTATTCCTCATAGATTTCCCTGGCAAGCGCAGAAAAATGAAGATAGCGGTCAAAGTGGGGAGGGACGAATACAATCTCCGGACAAAGCTGCTTTGCTTTCCAAAGCGGTTGCCCCGTGGACACGCCATAGCGTTTAGCTTCGTAATTTTTAGCGAGTACAATCCCATGTCGCTGCTCAACATCTCCAGCTACCGCGACCGGTTTCCCACGCAATTTAGGGTTATAGAGGCATTCCACGCTTGCATAGAAGTTGTTCATATCACAATGTAAGATCACACGCTCCAAATGAACCGCCTCCGAACGATTGTTTGTATTTTTATTATAGAATGTCTGTTCGGTCAAATGCAAGCGGTAAATGTTGGAACCAATAAAGCCCGTAGGACCCCTAACTACAGAGGTTCTACGGGCTTTTGTTATAAAGGGGGACGATTAAGTACGTCCTGTCGGTAATTCTCAATATTTACATTCAAGAAAAAGACAAGACGCAGAAAAATTTCAGAGCCGGGTGCGATTTCTCCCTTCTCGATCTTTTGATATTCTCGTAGAGAGATGAATGTGGCATCTGCAACCTGTTGTTGTGTTAGTTTGAGCTTGTCCGTACGAAGATGATAGATGTCATGTCCAAAGTGCATTTTAAATGACATAAATATTCCTCCTTTAAAAGAAGAATATTCGAACATGTACGATCATTCTACGGAAAATTGTTCATATTGTGAAAAATGTTAAAAATGTCAAAAGATAGTTAATTTTGTTCCTCCAGGGGAACGATACTATCTGCGATTTTCAGTACATCGTCTTTTGCCAAGTCGGGGTCGCGGACATATAACCAAAACATAGCGTTGTCAATTTGTCCGTATAGCATTTTTGTATCTTCTTTCTGAATATACAGAGCATCACGGCCATTCAGTTCGACCGTTTCTGTATGAGAACCCTCTGTATCGATGCTCGATCCCCCGTTAAAAGATTGCGTGTATCGGATCGTTCTGCTGCCAGAGCCTTTGTATCCAATTTGCACTAAGCGCGCCTGTTCCCTCACACGCGGTCCGTCTTTTAATTCATAGCCTTCCGGTATATAGCTTGGTGCATATGCTACAAAAGGTTCATCCTCTTGCGATTCTTCAGTTGGTCCATATTGGAGTTCCGTATGCGTTGGGAACATCTGCGAAATAACCTTAAAGAACCATTCACGCGCCGCACTTACCGACATAACTGTAACCGTAGCAGCGATAAGAGCAGCCAATAGCGCTACAGCTATCCGGCGGCCTGTGTGATGAGACAGCTTTTGCGGTTGAGTATATTTGACAATAAGCTCTTCCATGCGCTGGTCAAAGTCGGCTGGAATGTATATACGTGATAAATCCTCTTCTTTAGGTAAATTGGCTAATTCGACCTGTATAATAATGTCTTGATGTTTTTTAAGAAAACGTATAATATTCCTATTAGATATTTTTTGCAATGTAAACCCTCCTTTATCTATATATACTCAAGAGGATTTATATTTTGGTGATAGCAGTAGTCTTTTATACGTTTAATTGCACGACTCCTTTGTTTGCGTACTGCCCAAGGGGTCTTTTGCAAGTCATCAGCTATTTCCTGCACTGATTCGCCGTAAATAATCTCTAAGGATAATATTCGTCTCTCTGTCTCAGAGAGGCTTGCGATTATGTTGCGTGCTAATGCTTTAGCCTCAAGTTTTGCGTCGGGTGATGAGCTATCAACTTTAGTATCCTCTCCTAGAGGCGCAACAGGGATAACATGGTTATGCTTTGCCATATTAAGAGCGGTATTACGTGCAATAATCACTATGTAATTTTTAATATACTCGTCAGATCGACCATCAAACACTTTTTCGGGATGCTCTAAGACACGGACAAATGCTTGCATTGCTGCATCCCTGGCATCCTCTAAATTATGTAATATCCTGTTTGCCGCCAGGGTAGCGAGGCCCATATATTTATGATAAGCGTCCCTGACTTTGTTTGCATATGGGTTTTGCTCATCACTGGGGCCGGTGAGTAAAATCCACACACGGATTCCTCCTTACTATAAATGATACAAAAAGCATACTATAATAGTAGGAATTTGTCATTGGCAATTATTACACAGTATGCAACACGAAATGCAACACAAAAATAAATAAGCTAACGTAAATGCGGTCTTTATCGGCTAGTATGAGGGTTCAAATCCCTCCTTCTCCGCCAAGTTAAAAGCCGTATTTTGAGAAATCAAAATACGGCTTTTTTCGGTATAATCGATTTTTTACTGGATATCTATTTTGTTACAGTCACACTGGCTGAACCTGGACATATATTGCGTTTCAGGTTCGGATTTTTCTTTTGCTTTCGCTCGCGTTTCGGGTGGATAGCGTATGAGAACTCTGAAAAGCGATCGGCAATATAGAGGTTCATGTAGGCGAGATAGCGCTTATACAAGGACAGGACTTAAATGACTATTGCAGCTTCACGTGAGATATGGAGGAAAACAAATACCACCCGAGCTTCATGGAGATATTGCGCCGGGGAACCTTCTGGTAAAGGACGGCCATCTTTGCGGCGTCATTGACTTTGGAATGACGGGAATCGACGATCCTGCCTGTGACTATGCGATGGCATGGATCTTTTTCGATCATAGCAGTCGTAATGATTTTTTAAAGAGGCTGGATAGAAAAACAATTGACCGGGCAAGGGGATGGGCGTTATGGAAAACCCTGATTACTTACTAGGACACAAATAAAAGAACATCTGATAACGCCCGATACATATTTGAAGAATATGATAGAAGCGTTAATTATGGAGGGAAGGATATGAATACACCTACACTCGAAACGGAACGGCTGATATTAAGAAAATTTACAGAAAATGATATGGAAGCCCTGTTTAAGATTTATAGCGATAAAGAAGTGAATAGGTTTTTGCCCTGGTTTCCATTAAATAGCATTGAAGAAGCGTATCCGTTCTTTAAGGAACAGTATGCTGTGAAATATGCCAAGCCACAGGCATATGCGTATGCGATCTGTCTAAAAACAGATAATGATCCGATTGGTTACATAAAAGTGGATATGGAAGAACACCATGATTTCGGCTATGGACTGCGGAAGGAATTTTGGCATCAAGGCATCGTTACAGAAGCCGGAAAAGCCGTTATAGAGCGGGTACAAAAAGACGGACTTCCTTATATCACAGCTACCCATGACAGAAACAACCCCCGGAGTGGCGGCGTGATGAGAAATGTAGGAATGAAATATCAATATTCATATGAGGAACAATGGCAACCAAAGGATCTACTAGTCACATTCAGAATGTATCAGCTAAATCTTGATGGAAATCTAGAACGGGTTTACAAAAAATATTGGGACACATCTGCTGTACATTTTGTGGAAATGGATATATAAGATCAACCTATATGGTCCATTTATGGTCCATTAAACAGCAGGGTTAGCCGAGCCCATCGATGGCTAGAATGAATGACCCACAAGTTAAGGTTTTCTAGCTCTGTCCATTCAGGACGTTAATATTTCATATTCGAGGTAGTACGATGAAAGAGCGAAAGCAAAATTATTATGGCAGCTTATGTACCGAAATGTACGAAATTTTACATAGACAAGCACCAAAAGAGGAATTGGATTTTTACGTTTCCTATGCGAAAAAAGAGCAGAAGATTTTAGAGGCTCTTTGCGGTAGCGGACGTTTTCTTGTTCCATTTATGAAGCAGGGATTTGATATTAGCGGGGTAGATTTGTCCGGTGAAATGTTGGACAAATTAAAGCAAAAAGCGCCTAATGCAAATGTAGTTCAGGCGGATATTTTAGAGTATTCACCCGACGAGCCGTTTGATTATATTTTTATATCGTCTGGCTCAGTTTCGTTATTTACGGATATTCACTTGTGCAAAAAAATTTTGAAGAAGTTAAAAGGAATGTTAGCCCAGAAAGGCAAATTGGTTTTTGCAGTTGATACTGTGGCCAACAGATGTCCTGATGATAGCGACTACAAGCTTTCTATTGCAGTAAAAACAAAAGAAGGGCTTGATTTGACATTAAGAAGCAAAAATTATTATGATGAATCAAGTCAGACGCAATTTTCTCCGGGTATTTATGAATTATACGATGGCGCGAGATTATTAAAAAGCGAGTTGATGGATTTTCAAACACATCTTTACAAATTCGGAGAGATGGAACAACTTTTAACTGAAATCGGGTTTACGGCTATTCGAACATATTCCTCTTTCAAAAAAGAACAAGCTATCAACGACGAATGCGAGATGTTTTTATTTGAGTGTACTGTAAGCTAACGAACTTATAAATGGGGAATAGATAAGTTGGCCCCACCGCAATGGCCAGCATGCGACAAATACCGGATCAATCGGCCTGGAGGATTGCCCGATGCCCTGTTGTTTTTCAGGAATGTATTCAAAACTTCGGAATCCTTTTCCCGCCAACGGGTGAGTGGATGGGGGCGGATATCCGCGTAGCCATCCTGCTTGCTGATACAACCGACTCGATGCCCGCTGCTCCTTGTTACACAGTCACAGTCCTGTTTTTCCGCTACCCCAAATGTCCAACTTTTCCAGCAACAACAGCATTTTTAGGACAATGCCTGGGCAAAAAGCGAACCATATGATAGTTTGTTTCACAAAGTCATATGGTAAAAAGAGGGTCTTTTTCAAAAACGTTAGAAGATATCATTGGCTAAAGTATTGTGCTTGGGTTCCCGTTTTCTTGCCGCTGAGGACCAGAAGTACACCGATGATGGGAAATTTTTTCTGGCGAGTCTCTGACGGTCGGGAGGCCGCTTTTGTGGGGATTTCCGCGTGCGCACGGTATGAAGAGCGTTTTTAAGCCCTGAAACTGTGTGGGAGTATGATGCGAGGCTCATTCTATGGATTTATTACAGAGGAGACCAATTGAATAGGTCCTGCCGGTAATTCTCGATATTTACGTTCAAGAAAAAGACCAGACGAAGAAAGATTTCAGAGCCAGGTGAAATCTCTCCTTTTTCGATCTTCTGATATTCACGGAGAGATATGAATACAGCATCGGCAATCTGTTGTTGTGTCCATTTTAGCTTGTCCATGCGAATGTGATAGATGTCATGCCCAAAGTGTGTTCTAAACGACATAAATATTCCTCCTTTTTTAAGAAGAATATTTTAATTTCTAAATAGAATCTATATTATACTTTATTTATTATATAGTATATAAGTGGATGTTGTAATACGATATACTCAATATATGGTACATATAGATGGATTCTTTGGGCCATTGGTTTAAACATTGAATAGCGATTGAAGGGGGCTTGCGGGGATTCCAAAAATCCGCTCAAGAGCGGCTTTTCGGTCAAGGTTTTTTCAGATCCAATGGATATAAATTTTATCTTGACATGGAGTGCACTCCAAGTGATAAAGTTTTAGCAGGGAAGAGAGTTTTCTGTTGGAAAGGCTCTCTATGACCGATATAGACAAATGAAGGGAGATGCCCACAATGGCACATCCAGTGGATTTGAAACAGGATCAAGAGAGGATATTTGCTGAACCGTTTGCCAGTTTACAAAAAACCGACCCAGAATTCTTTGAACGGTTTTGCCACTTTGCCTTTCATGAGGTACTTTATCAGAGCGATTTAGATGCCCACAGCCGGCTTATGGCCATTTTGGCTACGTTGCTGGGGAGTCAAAGCTTGGATGCCTTCCGCGATTACCTGCCTGTAGCACGAAAGTTTGGTGTCACGCCGGTGGAAATAAAGGAGATCGTCTATCAGGCGGTGGCGTATCTTGGGATGGGCCGTGTTTATCCATTCTTATGTGTTGTAAATGAACGCTTAATTGTTGACGATACGCCGCTTCCTCTAGAGAATTTGTCCACCACCACGTGGCAAACTCGTTTGGAGGCGGGAAATCAAGCGCAGGTAGATATTTTTGGTGAGGATATGCGTGGTTTCCAAAATCGTGGTCCGGAGGAGAGCCGTCATATCAACCGTTGGCTTGCGGAGAATTGTTTTGGAGATTACTACACCCGTAAAGGATTGGATTATAAACAACGTGAAATGATTACCTTCTGTTTCCTGCTTGCACAGGGAGGCTGTGAATCCCAACTGGTCAGCCATGCGGTTGCCAATCTGCGTATAGGAAACGATAAGAGGTTTTTAATCAAAGTAGTTTCCCAGTGCTTACCATATATTGGTTATCCGCGTAGCCTCAACGCGATACGGTGTATTTATGAGGCAGCGGATAAGGTCGAGGAGAAGGACTTTAAAAAAGACGCCTCTTTGCCGTCAGAGGAGTCGTTCTCAAAATCTACTTGAAAACGAAAAGTGGCTGTGGGCTACACTCAATTTAGAAGTGTACAACCACGGAAAACTCGCTGTGGAGTCGTTATGTTTCTTTGAATGGTCTCAGGTTGACTGTGTTGGGTTGTTGATGGAACAGGCCTCCTGCCGGTTTGGCAAAAACCGCTGCACATCGAAACCTGAGAACATTCAGATTGCTTGGAAATGATTTGATGGAAAGGAAATGGTTATGACCATCGCGGAAGTGAGCAAAAAGTTCGATATATCTGCCGATACCTTACGCTATTATGAACGGATTGGATTGATTCCGCCCGTCCCCCGCACAAAGGGGGGCCTCCGAGATTATGACGAGGAATCCTGTGGCTGGATTGAACTCATGAAATGTATGCGTGCAGCCGGGGTCCAGATTGAAGCACTCATAGAATATGTAGATTTGTTCCAACAAGGGGACGATACCCTTGATGCACGCAAAGCGCTGTTGATAGAACAGAGGGAGCAATTGCTTGTCCGTATGGCAGACATGCAGAGGTCTTTAGATCGGTTGAATATGAAAATTGAGCGTTATGAGCAGGGGCTGATGACCAAGGAGCAGCAGCTTCGGCGCATTCATGAGGAAAAACAAAAGGGATAACAACTTTCAACTGCTATCTGTAAGGGCTGGAAGAATTCGCATCAGGAGGAATACGATGTTGCAGTTTCGTGCAATGCAGGACAGTGATCTGGACACAATGGCGCAGATCGTCGAGCGTGTGTGGAATATGGATGCTCTGTGTGGTGGGAAGAAGGCGGGACGGTTCATGTCTCGGGAATATCTTTGGAAGACGTTGGGCCATTCCACAGGGGCGCAAGTGGCCGTATGGGATGGAGAAGTAGCTGGATTTCTCGCATATAGAGAGACAACAAGTCCATACCTTTTGCTTCCGAATATGGCCTCGGAAGAAGAGCAACAAGGTATGGAGATCCTTTCCATGCGGCGTCGGATGGAAGAGTACGACGGCCTGTGCACAGCACTTTTAGAGAAAAGTGGCTATACATTTGACGGGGAGATTACGCTGTTTGCAGTCGCGCCCAAATGGCAAGGAAGAGGAATTGGTTCGGCTCTATTTGAACGTGCTCGGGCGTATTTCAACAGTCGCTCTTTTTTTCTCTATACGGATACTGGCTGCAATTATCGGTTTTATGATACGCATGGTTTGCGTTGTCTTGCACAACAAGCACATGAGAACCCTTACAAGAAAGATCGGCCTTTTTGGGTCTTTCTCTATGGTGTATATGAAACCGCTTTTTCATGAAATGTGAGAGCAATGTTTTTGTTCAGGAGCTTTTTTAGGGACAGTTTTTGGATATAGCATGAATGACCATTTCCTTTTTAAAAAATCTCTCTACTATGAAATTCATAGTAGAGAGATTTTTCTTTTAGAAGATAAGAGATATTCTGTTTACTTGAAAAATAGAGAGAAGTTGCAAGGATTGGAAAAGTCGGAAATAGCCACTTCATTCAGGAGGCGAATTTCACAGATCTATAAGCGATGAAATGAATTCTATTTACTGGTTTATCACTTTTATTTTGTGTTATATATAGTATTCATTAAAAGGAAGAGATTGGTAAAGATTACTTTTCTCGTCTATTACAACGACTTTATATGCAAGTATAATAATGTCAATCTATTTTGTATAGGGGTGTGAGATAATGGGGGCTCTTACACCTCGCTGAATACCGCGAAGGAGATGGCGGCGGTGTTTGGTGAGGTTTTTCAGAGCGACGCACTGCGAAAGCTCATCGCGGAGGATATGGGAGTCGCATCGGTCGAAGGGATCATTTCGATCGAACTGGTTTCAGAGACGAACCTGATGCTTTTGACCGTGACTTCGGATTCCCCGCGCCACGCTTACCAAATGGCTCAATCGGCTCTGGACAAGTACAACCGCGTATCGGACTACCTGTTTTCCAATGCGCTGCTGGATACGCTGAAAAGCCCAACCATTCCTTATAATCCGCCCAATCCGCTGCAGATGTCCAAACTACGCCGGATGGGGGCACTGGCAGCGGCAGGAGTGGTAGCTGCTTTGATCGTGTTGACCTCCTACCTGCGGTTCACGGTGAAAAAGCGAGAGCTGGCCAAAAAACAACTGGATGGAACTATCTTGGGGAGCATCCCCTATGAGCGAAAAACCCATTCCCTACGCGAAGTGTTGAAAGAGAAGAGAAACAAACGGCCGCTGTTGATCTCTTCCCTTTTGGTGGGCATGCCGTTCATAAGGCCGGGGAACTGCAACGAATGATGAACCTTCCCTGCCTGGCCGAGCTACCGGTGGTCGTGCAGAAGGTTCGGAAAGAACATACGGCCCCTTCCCCGATCTGGAATCGAAGCGTCAGCCCGTGGTTTTCAGAGAATATGGAGACGTTGCAACTGCGCGTCACAAAAGCGCTGGAGGATTTGGACAGTAAGACGCTTTTGGTGACAAGCGCTGTGCCGGGCGAAGGAAAATCCGTTGTGACCCTGAACCTGGCGGCGGAACTGGCGCGTTATGGGAAAAAGGTCCTTTTGATCGACGCCGGCCTCCGGAAGCAGGACTTACGCACTTACATGAAACAGCTCCGCACACAGCATGGTTTGGACGGCGCCCTACAGGGAACATGTGCGATTGATGATCTGCTCTGTTTTGACCAACAGACGCATGTATTCTTTTTGGGAGGGAATCAAGCGGTTAAAAATCCTGCCAAGGTTCTGAGCCAAAAGATGCCGGCGATGCTGGCCCAGCTTGAGTTCCAGGTGGATTACATCGTAATAGATGTACCGCCCTGCGGCGCCTTCGAAGATGTGTTCTTGATGGAGGAATATGCGGATGGGGTATTGTTTGTCGTCAAACAGGACCACGCCAGCCAGGGACAAATTTTAGAGGCTGTCGCTGAATTGGAGGCAGGGGACCTTCCAATCATTGGATATGTATTCAATGGTGTTTCCGGCGTATTTTCTCCTTATAGCTACGGAAAATATGGTAGATATGGGAAATATAGAACGTATGGCCATTATAAGGTCTACGGCGAAGAAAAGCGCCCGCAGGGAAAGACCATGAGACCTGAGAACAAAAGGGCGCCGGGCGCCTGGAGAAATAGGATATGACCGATTTACACATACATCTTCTGCCGGGGCTGGACGACGGCGCACAGATATGGAGCGAAGCCCTTCGGATGGCAAGTATGGCGGTGCACAGCGGCACTTTTGCCATTGCAGCGACACCGCACAGATATGCCCGGCTTCTTTGAAACCATCTGGGATGCACGTTACCAGCGCAGGATTCAACACCTGCGGGAACTTTTGGAGGAACAGGACATCCCGCTTCGCGTGGTCGAGGGGATGGAGATTTTTGCGACAGACGATGTACTGGAACGATTGAATTCCGGGCAATTGATCTGTCTCAATCACACTCGATACCCGTTGGTGGAGTTTGCCTTTGAGGTGGATGCAATGGAAATCTAACGGCAGATGGACCGCCTATTGAACGCCGGGTATAAGCCCATCCTAGCGCATCCAGAGCGTTACCATTGCGTGATGCAGGATCGTTCCTGTATATACGACTGGTATCGGATGGGCATTGTTATCCAAATCAACAAGGGCAGCATTTTGGGACGGTTTGGAAAGCACATCCAGCAGACAGCGGATGCCATTTTACGGCATCGTCTGGCCGCTGTCATCGCCTTGGATGCGCATGGGTCCCTCTACCGTACCCCGGACCTGATGGAACTGCGCCGGACGTTGGACTGGAAGGATGGCGAGGGCTGTACGCCGCTCCTACTGGAACGAAATCCCCTGCGAATCTTACAGGACAAAGGGGTCCTATGGAAGGCCCCATCCCGTTTGATTGGTGTTAAAAAGGCCCGTGGCAGGGGCCGAGAAAAGGAAAGGGTGTGGGAATATTGAAGCTCCCAAAGAAAACCATGTGGATTGCCGGCAGCATTCTCTTGGTACTGCTTCTTCTGGTCGGTTCGGGAGGACTGATTGCCAAGCATTACCTGAATAAAATCAACCGGGTGGACGAATCCACCCTGTCTACGGTTGCCCCGAAGGATGAGGACTTCGAGGTGGACCCGCCCACTGCGCCGGAAGCCAGCTCGCAGATTGTTTTGGACCCCGAGGCCGTCGAATGGGAGGAGATTGAGCAGATTGAGGACGATGCGCTGGTCAACCTGATGTTGGTGGGGCAGGACCGCCGGGAGGGGGAGGGGCGCCAACGCTCCGACACCATGATCCTGTGCAGCATCAATCCGGACACAAAACAGGTTTCTCTGATTTCCTTCATGCGGGATCTCTATGTCCGAATCCCCGGTGGATATTCGGACAACCGCCTCAACGCGGCTTACGCCTTTGGGGGCTTTCCCCTCCTGGATGACACCATCTATGAAAATTTTGGCATTACGATCGACGGCAACATCGAGGTGGATTTTGAGCGCTTCGAAAAGGTGATCGACGTGCTGGGCGGCGTGGATATTGTTCTGACTGCTGCTGAGGCGGAACATTTGGGCAGAGGAACCTTTGCGGGGATGAATCATCTGGATGGGAAAATGGCGCTGGAATATGCCAGAATTCGGAAGATTGACAGCGATTTTCAACGGACGGAACGGCAGAGAAACATCCTGGAAGCGGCCTTTCGAAAGATTAAACATTTGAGCCTTTCAGAGATGAAGGACCTCGCCAATGCGATTTTACCATCCCTCACCACAGATTTGACGGATGCGCAGATTTTTTCCCTGCTGTTTCAGATGTTCCCCGTATTCCGCTCCATGGAACTCTCCTCGTACCGCATTCCCGCCGACCAGACATACTACAGCGCCATGATTCGAGGAATGTATGTGTTGGTGCCGGACCTTCCGAAGATTCGGAGCCTTTTGCAGGAGGAATATCTTCCTCTCCACGCTTTTGGGAGAAAGGAAGCGCTTCATTAGTCAGAAGGAGCGGGGAACCTTCCAATAAGGTTGTAGGCAAGCGCACGGCAAAAGAAGGGCTACCGCTGTAAGCGGATCGCCCTTCTTTCTAGCGAAATGAAGCTTGCTGCTGGTATTGTTTTACCTTACATCGTATTTGTCAGTGGAAATGAACAAGTTCTTATGGATCATTCGCCACACAAACGGGGAATGGTCGCATTACATAGGTGTTCCCACTTCAATCAGATTGCCGTCTAAATCGTAAAAACGGGTTACCTTTTGTCCCCAGCTATGTGTCATAAGCCGATTGACGTATTGAATTGAGGGATACATTTTTTCCAACCTTTCAATAAATGCGTCTATATCCTGTTCTTCAAAATACAGCTCACATGAATTGCTTTTTGGAATAACATCTTTTCCCAGAAACTTTTTCCATATCTTTTCATCCTGGAGTACAAGACCTTCTGTCAAAACCATGTTGCCATCATTATCAAGTACCAGATTAAGACCAAACAAGTCGTGATAAAATTGTTTGGATGCTTCAATATCTTTTACAACAATCAAAATGTTCTTTAATTTCATTGTCGTTATCCCACCAAATTTAAATTATCAAGTTTTATAAACTTGGGTTTTACCTTCTCATTCCAACAGAAAGTCATGCCTTTCTGTTGGGCTTTCTTTTAATGCTTAATAATTTCATAAAATCCGGAAACATTGCTGGGTCGATCGGTTCAAACATTACCCATTTACCATCATGGTAAGTGTTCGCTGCATCGTAGATTTTTTGGACTTGTTTAGAATAATGATTTCGTTCGGCTTCAAACTTTGCCCTCTCATCTTTTCCCAAGATCATCATAAAACCCACACAATTTTTTCTGGCATATAATGCACAAAGTGTTTTACCACCTCGACGGTATTTATACTCATAGGTCCATGCTTTACCGCCCTTATTCCACAGGCATTCCATCTCATATTTTTCATCAATGAAAGCGCACAACTTATTCCATGCATCATATAATGGTTGCCCGACCAAAGCAGTCATTTCCTCTGCATTGGGTATTTTATCAAGCATCGTTTTCTCCCTCCGTAAACCCCTATTTATCTTTATGCACATTATATCATGATCGTTCAATACCGTCATTTCTTTTCTGTTTTTTGAAAAGCTACTGATCCACCTATGCTTTGGAAAGGGTACGAAAGCATTGTTTCCGCAACGACCCCTTGACAAATCATACGCTCATACGTTTTGGGGAATCATGCCGAAATGGAACACGATGCTGTTTCACCATAGAAAAAAGCACTTTATTTCAAGTGCCTTTTTTCCATATGATTCTATTCCCTTGTGCAAGCCGTTAATATGGCTCTTTTACTGGTTGCAATTTTATTGGAAATGGGTTCCTTTTTCTTTGGATATTTTACGGGTAAATGTTCTATTTATACGGATGTCCTCCATTTTTTGACCGTCTTCATGGAAGAAATAGAGGAATTCGGGACACACGCAAGGGAGGACAAAAGGGCGCTTTTGAAGGACTCTCTTGTTGCAGGCCCCTGGGGCGTTAGATGAAACGGCTGGACCGCGGTACCGGCAAGTTTTCGCCCGGTGGAGAAAGAAATACCAGAATCCCCTCGATTTTTTTGCGGACAAATTGTATACTATAGGAAATGTATTTGATAACAGGAGGTTTTCCATGAGAAAGAATTTTGGCGCAAAGCCGTTTCTGTACCCGCAACCCGTTCTCATCATCGCCACATATGGGGAGGACGGCACCCCCGACGCGATGAACGCCGCCTGGGGAGGCATCGCCGACACCAAGCAGATTGCGCTCTATCTGAGCGCTACCCACAAGACGGTAAAAAATATCCTTGCCCGCAAGGCGTTTACCGTCAGCATGGCCGACGCCGCACACGTTGTGGAAGCGGACTATGTTGGAATCGTTTCGGGCAACAATGTGCCGGACAAGCTCGCCCGGGCAGGGCTTCACACAACCAAGAGCGAATTCGTGGATGCGCCCCTGATTGATGAGCTGCCGATGGCTTTGGAGTGTAAGCTGGTGCGCTTCGATGAGGAATCCGAGCTGTTGATCGGAGAGATCGTCAATGTGTGCGCGGAGGAATCCATACTCAACGACGAGGGAAAGATCGATCCGTCCAAGCTGTGCCCGATTTCATTTGACCCGGTCAACTATGCATATCTCAAACTGGGAGAAAAGGTAGGCAATGCGTTTAAAGATGGCGCCCGGCTGAAGTAAGCGCGATTTGACTCGTCCAACTGTCCATTTGGCGGGCATATGAGACAGCTTTTTCAAAGGGGAACGTTCCGAACAGCGAACCGGATTTTTAGAAAAAGGGCATCCAGGCGAACGGTACGAATCCCTTATTATTGGGCCATCCCACCGGCCAAGCCGGAGATGTAAGGAGCCCTATAAGGACCGATTGTTGGCAAGCGTCTCCCGATCTACGGGATTTTATTCCGCTTGCATCACTTGCCCCACAGCCCGTAAACGGGCAGCCGCCATTCTAATGGCGGCCTTCTATCATTGAAGGATTGTTGTGAACCGTTCGCTTCGCGCAATGCTGGAAGCGAAAACTTTTTACCGGGTCCCTCTACCGGTTCTGCGGAGGGTTCCCGAATCAACCCAAACGTCCTGCACCCGGTTATTTGGCCGGAGACAGGGCGTTTTGTCCATTCTGGCCGGAACCTATGGGATATGGGCAGGGGTTATGAAGATGGAACGGTTTGTCCTTCTAATTCGCCGCGAAACTGCATCTGGACATTCCCAGGAGGGAAGATTCTTTGTGTCTGCATAAAATTTGCAAAGAGGGGCTTGACTTAGAGTTTACTCCAAGGAGTATGCTATTTATTAAAGAAAGCGAATGCATACATTCGCCAAAGAAATCCACGAAAGGGAGAATGGGTCGATGCAAGAAGGACGGATGAAACAGGAGTTGGGCGGAGGCGCCGTATTTCCCATTGGCGAGGAGAACCGGGCGTTTGCGCCGTACTTTACCGGTGAGTGTTATCTGAATCGATTGACCACACAGGGGGTATCCATTGGGAATGTAACCTTTGCACCGGGGACCATCAATGCATACCACATTCACCACAAGGGCGGGCAGATTTTGCTGGTGACCGGTGGCAGGGGGTGGTATCAGGAAGAGGGAAAGCCCGCGCAGGAACTGCACCCCGGCGACGTTGTGAACATCCCGCCAGAGGTTAAGCACTGGCACGGAGCGGCCAGGGACAGCTGGTTTCAACACTTGGCGGTGGAGGTTCCGGCGGAAGGGGCATCCAATGAATGGTTGGAATTTCTCGCCCCGGAGGAATATGACAAGCTTCCTTAAAGTAGAAAACCGGGTTGTTGGGTTGTCTCAACAGCTCGGTTTGTCCATTTTCGAGAAAATTTGCAGGGAGTATTGCAAAATCCGTTGAATGTATTTATACTGTTATATCGTTTGAATTAAAACTAATGAAAGAGAATGAAACACAGTATAGGAAAATGTACAGGAGAGGAACCATAATATGCTGGAAGCAGAGTTGCATTTTTTGCTCCTGTGCGGGTTTCACTACAGCAATAAGGCCATCTCCCAAAAGGTATTGGCGTTGGGGCTGTATCCAGGTCAGCCAAAGATTTTGGAATACCTGCTGGAACACGATGGCGCGATTGCGAAAGAGATCGGCGAGGGATGTGTGATCGATAAATCCACGATTGCAAATCTGCTCGTTCGCATGGAGCGGCAGAATTTGCTCTATAAAAGGAGCATCCCCTGGATAAGCGCGCCTCCCACATCCATCTGACGGAGGAAGGGCAGGCGTTGGCGGTGAAGGTTAAAGAGATCTGTGCGCAAACCGATGAAGCGGCTTTTCGGGGGATTTCTCGCGACAGGCAGGAAACGTTCCTGCAAACCCTGCGGACGATTCTTTCCAATTTAGAGGAGGGGACCCGATGAAACGCTTGGCACTGCGTTATCTGTATTTTGTCCTGGGGGTCGCCGTCAATTCTTTTGGGATTGCGTTTATAACCAAAAGTGCACTGGGCACTTCGCAGATTTCCAGCGTGCCCTATGTACTCAGCCTGCAATTTCCGGGCGTCAGCTTTGGGATGTGTACCTTTTTGTTCAACCTGCTCTTTATTTTGCTCCAATTGCTGCTGCTCAAACGGGATTTCCACCCGGTACAGTTCCTCCAGGTTCTGGTCAACCTGCTGTTCAGCGGTCTGATCGATCTGAGCATGGGGGCGCTGTCCTTTTTTCAACCGCAGGCCCTCTGGCTCCGGCTGCTCAGCTTGGGAATCGGTTGCCTGATTCTTGCGTTCGGAATCTGCATCGAGGTGGCGCCGGACGTCCTGGTCGTGCCGGGGGAGGGGGTTGTCCGCGCTCTTTCGAAGAAAACACGGCGAACGTTTGGCACGGTCAAGGTCTATTTCGACGTCGCTTTGATTGCCATTGCCGCCTTATTGTCGTTGGCCTTCTTTCACAAATTGAACGGCGTGGGGGTTGGCACCGTCGTCTCCGCTGTCGCTGTTGGCAAATGCGTCAATTGGATCAACCGCCATGTCAAGGCCGTACAAAAGATTCGCGCGCTTGCTGTTCCGGATCACACTGCGGAAACGGCAGCTGGACAGTGACGGTTTCAGCCGGTAGCCGGCAGGGGCCGGTTTTGGGGAGACAGACGGTTGAAAGTTCCGGTCCATTCCCACAACTGGGGAAGGAGGGTGTCCCAAAAGTCATAAAATGACGGAAGGAATACCCTCGTTTTTTCGAAACGCAGATATTTTTCCAAACACAAAGGGGACGCCCCATTCCTATGAATCGAAAAATTCGTAGTTTTGGGACATCCTCTTTTTGCTGAGAATGGCCCCAAAAAATGCAGAGTACGGTTCCCATTCCTGTGATGCAGGCCCTGTCGGGCCCTCATCTTTATAGCGTCTTAATAAAAGCCGGGGAATTCTAACACGTTTTTCATGGAGCGTGTGATACAATTCTTTGTGTATATGTCCTATAGAATCATGGATAGCCCATCCAAAGGAGGTACTTTATGATTCAATTTGAACATGTCACAAAATCGTTTGAGAACCGCCCCATTTTAAAAGAGCTGAATTTTACCATCGAATCCGGAGAGCTGGTCACTTTGATCGGGGAGAGCGGTTGCGGGAAGACCACAACGCTCAAGATGATTAACCGGCTTTTGGAACCCACCACGGGGAGGATTCTCATCAATGGGCGGGATATTATGGAGGAAAACGTGATTCGCCTCCGGCGGAGCATGGGGTATGTCATCCAGTCCACCGGCTTGTTTCCTCACATGACCATCCGCCAAAATATCGAGCTGATTGAACGTTTGGAAAAACGCGACGGCGCACAGATTGCTGCGCGTACCTTGGAACTGATGAAAATGGTCAATATGGACCCGGCGTATCTGGATTGTTACCCCACGGAACTATCCGGCGGGCAGAAACAGCGCATCGGCGTGGCGCGTGCATTTGCAACAGACCCGGAGATCATTCTCATGGACGAGCCGTTCAGTGCGTTAGACCCCTTGACGCGGTCCCAGCTTCAGGATGAGCTTGTCACCCTCCAAGAGGATTTTAAAAAGACCATCGTCTTTGTCACGCACGATATGGGGGAGGCCATCAAAATTGCGGACAAGATCTGCATGATGTACCAGGGGGAGATCTTACAGTACGGCCTTCCAGAGGAGATCTTAAAACATCCGTGCAACGACTACGTGAGCAACTTTGTCGGAAAACACCGCATCTGGGAATCGCCCAATTTTATCAAGGTGCGGGATATTATGATTACCGAACCGGTCAGTTGCCCGCCAAACCTCCCGTTGGTGCGCGCTGTGGAAAAGATGCGTTCCAATAAGGTGGACAGCCTCATGGTGGTCGACCGCAACCGCACATTGCTCGGCGTGGTACAGTCCAAGGACGTCCGCCAGAGGGAAAACAACTACGGCTATGTCAAAGACATTATGCATCCGCCGCTGCTTTCCACCAGCCCGGATTCCGACATCATCAGCGTCCTAAAGGCCTTGCAAAACGCGACGACCTCCAATATGCCGGTCGTCGATGCGGATGGAAAATTGGAGGGCTTGATTACCAAAAGCAGCCTGGTCTCCACCATGAGCACGCAATTCCTGGATACGGATGGAGAGGGGGCTTTGCACATATGACTGATTTTTTCACGTACATCGTCCAGAACCGGGAACAGATTCTTTCCCTGCTGCTGGACCACATCCAGTTGACCTGCCTGGCCGTTGGGCTGGCGATTGTGATCGGGGTTCCGCTCGGCCTGCTCATCAGCTATACGAAGGGGTTGAACAAGCTGGTGTTGGGCATTGCAAGCGTGATTCAGGCGGTGCCCAGTATGGCGCTGCTCGGTTTTGCCATCCCGTTTCTTGGGATCGGCGTTTCTGCCGTCCGTCATTGTGGTGGTGCTATATTCCCTGCTGCCGATCGTGAAGAATACATTCACCGGCATTCAGGGGATTTCCCCCGAATTGATGGAGTCGGCGAAGGGAATCGGGCTGACAAAGCCGGAAATCCTCTTTAAAGTACAGATTCCGCTGGCGCTTCCGGTGATGATGGCCGGCATCCGCATCTCTGCGGTGACTGCGGTCGGCTTAATGACGATGGCGGCCTTTATCGGTGGCGGCGGCCTGGGCTACCTGGTGTTCTCCGGCATCAGCACGGTCAACAATGCCCAAATCCTTGCTGGAGCCATCCCGGCCTGCCTGCTGGCGCTGCTGGTGGATTTTCTACTCGGTCAAGTGGAGAAATTTGTCACCCCGGTCAGCCAGCGCAATGCGGACAGCAAAAAGCGCCGCACCCATCAAAAGATTCTCCTGGCAGCCTGTGGGGTCCTGTTGGCCGGCCTGCTCGCATTTTCCGGTATCCGCAGCATGGTGGGAACGCCCACCGGGGACACCATTGTTGTGGGAGGGAAAAACTACACCGAACAACGCTTGCTTTGCGAACTTGCCTCCCAGGCTATCGAAGCCAAAACCGATCTCACCGTCCAGAGAAAATCCAACCTCGGCGGAACCCAGGTTTTGTTCAATGCTATGAAGAGCGGAGAAGTAGATGCCTATATCGAGTACACCGGGACCGCCTATACAGAGACACTGGGGCATCCGCCGGTTTCAGATGTGGAGACGGTGTTTGAAACCGTCCGGAAGGAATTCCAGGACCAATACCAGTTGGTCGTGTTGGACCAGATGGCGTTCAATAATACCTACACCCTTGCCGTGTTGCCCGCCTATGCGCAGGCGCACCAGCTTCAGACCATCAGCGACCTGACCAAGATCAACGGTCAGGCGCGCATCTCCCCGACTTTGGAGTTCATGAACCGCGAGGATGGGCTTCCAGGTTTGAAAAAAGCATATGGGCTCCAATTTGCAGAGGAGATCGGAATCGATGGCTCCCCGCGCTATACGGCGATTATGAGCGGGGAGAGCGACGTGATCGACGCCTTTTCCAGATACGGCCTGCTCCGGAAGTTCGACCTGACGGTTTTGGAGGACGATCAGGACTTCTTCCCGCCGTATTATCCGGTGCCGGTGATTCGGGAGGAGGTTTATGAGATGTATCCGGAACTCAAGGCGGTGTTTGACGAACTCGGCCCCCTGCTCAACAGAAGAGGCCATGCAGGAGATGAATTATCAGATTGACGAGCTGCAAAGAACCGAACGGGAAGTAGCTCAGGAATTCTTAAAGGCGCACGGCTTTTAAAGGCTGTGTGAAGAACATCCGTTGCTGAGGAAAGGGTTTCCCGTGATTCGACATTTTAAGGAGCCATTCCGCGTGAAGCATGTCGAACCCCTCCCATCACAACCGATCTTCAACGGGTGGTATCCCCAAAGAGACGCCATACGGAAGGCCGCAGAAAGGCTGCCTTCTGTATGGCGTTTTTGGTTAGGAGAACCCGTTCTGCCGGTGGAGGTATCCCGCAAAAAAGCTTCCGCTCCCAGCATCGAATGAAGCGAGTTGCCCACAACCATCTTTCCATGATAGAGGGTTGACGCTTGAACGGCGATTGCCCGCTTACGGGCTGTGGAGTAAGTGATGCAAGGGAATCCAGTTCCAGGCGTTTGGAAACGCTTGCCGGTAAGGGGCTTTTATGGGGCCTTCTTATGCATCCGGCTGAGCCAGAGGGGTGACGGCGTCTTCCCGGGCGCGGGAGAACGCCATTAGCAATTTTTCTTCTTCAGCGCTCTGCTGCATTTTCTCCGGAGACGAAATGTGTTATAATCATTTTATATTGGAAATGAAAGCGGGACGGCAAAGGTCTGCCATTCCCGGCGGTAGAATGGATGGGGCGCGGCAACATGCTCTGCAAAGCCGCGCGGTTCCACGTTTGAAGGAGGACAGAACGCCTTCGGTTCCGATTTTTGTGGCAGAGGCGGAGTGCTTTTTGGACGGTTCAAGAAGTTTGCATCCTTAAATGGCAACTCTGTAAGATGGAGCTTGGCGGGTGTTCCCCACCATAGCGGTCGCGCGGAAATTTCCCGGCTATGCGCATACGGCAGGGCATCGCCTGTGCATAGCCAGCAAGATCAAATCATATTGGAGAATCGATTCATGAAAAAATTGGCCGTTGGGATTCTGGCACATGTGGACGCAGGAAAAACTACCCTCTCGGAAGGGATGCTCTATCGCTGCGGATGTTTGAAAAAGCTCGGGCGGGTAGACCATCAGGACGCCTTTTTGGACACGGATACCCTGGAACGGGAGCGTGGAATTACCATTTTTTCCAAGCAGGCAATCCTGCCGTTGGAGGATTGGGAGATTACACTGCTTGACACACCCGGGCACGTGGACTTTTCCAGCGAGATGGAACGGACATTGCAGGTGCTGGACTATGCAATCCTGGTCGTCAGTGGGACCGACGGCGTGCAGGGGCACACCCTGACGCTCTGGCATCTGCTCAAGCGGTATCGGATTCCAACGTTCCTATTTGTCAACAAAATGGACCTCGATGGGGCGGACCGCAGCGCACTGTTGACCGAGTTGCAGGAGCGCCTGGACAGCAGCTGTGTGGACTTCAGCGGGGGATACGGGGAGGGCTTTTGGGAGAGCGTTGCCATGTGCGATGAGGACGCGCTCAATCAATATCTGGAAAATGGGCGAATTGCAGACAAGGAGATTGCCGGGTTGATCGCGCGGCGCAGGCTGTTTCCGTGCTTTTTCGGTTCGGCGCTCAAACTGGACGGCATAGACGCCTTTTTGCAGGGCTTGGCGCGGTATGCGCGCTGCCCCGCGTATCCAGAGGCGTTTGGCGCGAAGGTTTATAAGGTTGCCTGGGACCCGCAGGGCAACCGCCTGACGTATTTAAAGGTGACCGGTGGAAGCCTAAAAGTGCGGGCGCTTCTGAGCAACCGCCGGGCGAGTTTGCCGGAGGAAAAGATCTGGGAGGAAAAGGTCAATCAAATTCGCATCTATTCCGGCGCGAAATTCCAGGCGGTGGATGAGGTCCCCGCAGGGACGGTCTGTGCAGTGACGGGGCTCGGCCGGACCTATCCCGGAGAAGGCCTGGGCACAGAGTTTTCCTCGGATTCGCCCATCTTGGAGCCGGTTTTGACCTACCAGGTGTTGCTGCCCTATGGATATGACCCGCACACCGCTATGCAGAAATTGAGCCAGCTTGAGGAGGAGGACCCCCAGCTGCACATCGTCTGGAATGGACAGTTGCGTGAAATCCATATTCAACTCATGGGCGCCGTGCAGATGGAGGTCTTGCAGAGGATCATCCGGGAACGCTTCGGCTTGGATGTAAACTTCGGCGCCGGGAACATTGTGTACCGCGAGACGATCGCCGCGCCGGTGGAAGGTGTAGGCCATTTCGAGCCGCTGCGCCATTATGCAGAGGTTCATCTGCTGCTGGAACCCGGCGAGCGGGGCAGCGGCCTGCAATTCGGCACGGATTGCAGCGAGGACATGCTGGACCGCAACTGGCAGAGGCTGGTTCTTACCCATTTGGAGGAACGGGTGCACCGGGGCGTACTGACCGGTTCCCCCATTACGGATATGAGGATCACGCTCATAGCTGGCCGCGCCCATGAAAAGCATACGGAGGGCGGAGATTTCCGGCAGGCCACCTATCGAGCGGTGCGGCAGGGATTGATGTGTGCGAAAAGCCTTTTGTTGGAACCATGGTATGATTTCCGGCTGGAAATGCCCGCTGCCTATGTGGGCCGCGCGATGTCGGATGTACAGCGCATGGCGGGGACGGTTTCTCCGCCGGAGACGGTGGGGAGTGACGTGGTGTTGACCGGCTCGGCGCCGGTGGCAAATATGCGCGACTATGCGGCGGAGGTCGCCGCATACACCCGCGGGCAGGGGCGGCTTTTCTGCACACTCAAAGGCTATGAAGTGTGCCACAACCCCGACGAGGTCATAGAGGCCATTGGTTACAACAGCGAGCAGGATCTGGACAACCCCGCGGATTCAGTCTTTTGCAGCCATGGCGCGGGCTTTGTGGTGAAGTGGGACCAGGTGCGCCAGCACATGCATCTGGAGGGTTTCGATTGGAACGCGCCGGGACAGGCGCAGGCGTCTGCCGCTCATATTCCACAGGCGGTGGTGTATTCAGGAGGTTTGGAGCAGGACAAAGAACTGCAAACCATCTTTGAACGCACCTATGGAGCGATCAAGCCGCGGTCCATCCGTCCTCGTTCAGAACGCGAAGCAGCGGGTGCAGCCGAGCTCTGGCCGGTTCCCCCGCGGGACGAACGGCCGGAGTTTTTGCTGGTGGATGGATACAACATCATCTTTGCCTGGGACGAACTCAAGGATCTCGCAAAGGATAACCTCGATGCAGCCCGCCAGGTCCTGATGGACTTGCTCAGCAATTACCAGGGTTTTCACAAATGCGAGGTGATATTGGTATTTGACGCCTACAAGGTTCCGGGCGGTTTGGGCGAAGTCAGCCGCTACCACAACATCTACGTGGTATATACCAAAGAGGCCGAGACCGCGGACGCCTATATCGAAAAAGCTACCTATGAGATTGCGAAGAAATACCGCGTCCGGGTGGCTACCTCCGATGCAGCGGAACAGCTCATCATCTTGGGGCATGGGGCGCTGCGCGTTTCTGCCCGGGCGTTCCAGGAAGAGATCGGCTTTACGAACCGGCAGATTCGGGAGATATTGACCGAAAACAACCGTCACCGCCGCACTTTGACGGTCAAGGCCGCTATGGACAAGGCTTTGGAAAAGACGTAAAGCGAAAGGCCATGGCGCTGGGTTCCGGTGTGTGGAACCCGATGGGCGCAGGCGGTAAAAGGCAACACGCCGGGCGTTTTAATAGGGAGTTTGGCGCTTTGGAACCCGATGGGGATAGGGGCGCGCAAGAGCGACAGCCGTTGAAAGTCCCCGTTCCGTTACAGCAGCAGACTTTTGGGAAGTTAGGGGGCAGGCGATGTCCGGTGGGCAGGTGCTGTCTGAAAGGAGGGGAATAGCCGTGCGTTTCCCCTTTTGCCGCAACCTTGCGGCCTACATCCGCCCGCTATCGCCCTGCACGGATCTTCAGAAAAAGGGGCGGCTATCGCCAAAGAAGCCGCGCCTCATTCCCACAATAGAAAAGAAAGAAACTGGCCGCATATAGCAGGCCAGTTTTTTTCACAAAAAATTAGGAACAAATTTTCGATTTCCTCTTGCAATTTGCGAACAAACGTACTATACTGGTAGCGTACTAATAAGATTTCTTTTACGCAAAAGCAATGCGTAGAAAGAAAATATGACTGGACCGTGCGAAAGGCGCCTTTTGTCCGCAAAACGAAACTCGACCGGTCAGGAGGGCGCCGCCCATGCACAGCCGAATACATTGGAAGATCAGGGGGGGATTCGGGATGAAACGGATCAACAATCTAGCGGGAAAACGAATCAAACTGGCTCGGATTGCACAGGGAATGCGCAGGCAGGAGGTATTGGAGCGTGTCCACGCGAGCGGTGTGGAGATGCATCCCACATGTCTGTGCAATATGGAGCGGCAGACGCGGCAGGTTCTGGATTTTGAACTGGTGGCGCTGGCGGATGCGCTGTATGTATCTGTGGACTGGCTGCTCGGGAGGGATTCATGATCTGGGGGCTTGCAACCGCCCAGCAGCAGCGCGACCGGTGCGAAGGACCGGAGCGCTATCTGCCAATCGGCTGGGGGAGATGCGACGTATGCCGGCGCGTTGTGCCGGAGGACTCCCTGCGAGAAACGGGCGGGCAGGAGATCTGCGGGGATTGCCTGGCCAGATGGGAAACGGCGTATGCGTGCAGCGGGTCGCGTGCGGAGGATTTTGCCCGGTTTTTTTGGCAACAGCTCTCCGGACGGGACCGCGCAGCATTGATACGCAGTATGTTGACCGATCAGGGCGGGTTGGAGGAGAGGCTTTGCGGCGAGATCCGGCACGCCTATTGTGCAAAGCACATGGCGGACTTCCTGGCGGGAACGAGTGCGGATACCTGCGAATAACCGATCGGGCTTTGCCAGGCGGTTGAATGAAATCCGGCCGGCCGGCGGAATGCCCTTTCCGAAAGCCTGCCAGTGCGGGCAGCCTTTTGAAAAGGGAAAACAGCCGTCAATTGAGCAAAGCGACCGCTAGGCTGAGATACCCCGCGAAGGTGACCCAGAGCAGATAAGGGATTCTGTAACATTGCAGCAGGGAAGGACACCTTTGCAAACGACACGATCATGGCGAGAATCAGCACCCACAGAAGAATCAGCCACACAAATGCAAACCAATAGGCTTGTAAGCAGAAAAACAGGATGGACCAGAAAAAGTTGACCGCCAGCTGAATACCATAGATTCGCAGTGCGGGCTGAAGCGACGAAAAACGCGAAAGCGTTTCACGATAAATGCGAAAACTCACACGAGTATGGAAGTCGTTGGGTTAATATCCGGCTTCAAAGCGCGTAACTGAACGAAGTAGACTACATGAA
>NZ_JBKEIV010000041.1:0-70852 GCF_046693725.1 Anaeromassilibacillus sp. SJQ-1
ATATACTATCTAAATAATACCATTGATCGAATATTGAGACGATCACCTCAGTTTAATTTTATAAGAACCCAATTACATCGACTGGAATAAACTGAACGCGCAGAGCTATGGGATAGACTTCTTCCTGAAAGATCAATCAAATAGGCTGAGTTGCTTCACCTCAGAAGGGCGTTTCCTGCCACCAGCAGATACAGTGTGGAGTTGTTCCTTGGGAATGCTTTCCAGAAAGCAGGAAGGTTCTTTGGAAGTCAGAAGAATTAATTCGTCCTGCGCACGAGTCATCCCGACATAGAAAAGCCGGCGTTCTTCTTCGAAGTCCACAGGATGTTTTGGGGATTCCAATGGTATTTTCCCTCGGCGGACACCGCTTAGAAATACTACAGGATATTCAAGGCCCTTAGAGCCGTGTAAGGTCATTAATGTTACCGCGCCAGCTTCATATAATTTGCCTGTGGCACTGCGCATCAAATCGCTCTCCTGGCCAAGGAGCAGGTTTTGCAAGAAGGATGCCATATCCTTATGAAATACGGCAGTATTCAAGAATCGCTGGAAGGGTTCGGAGGAAGTGAGGTCGTGTTGTTTGGCCCATGTATCCAACATCTTCCGCGGCTTGTCTTTTCCCACACGCGGCAAGAACTCCTGTGCTTGTAAAAAGAAAGGTTGTAAAACAGCAACATCCGCATATTCAGAGGCCGCCATTTGCAATGTTTCTTGAAGGGAGGCTTGCCCATGGGAACGGGTCCAAAGTTGTGTGAGATGGTCGATCAAGTCTGCCGGACAGTTCCAAACAAGCTTTAGACAGGCGCGAAGAGCGGGAACATTATGGGAGTCCATTAAAAAGTGAAAGAATCCTACAGCACCGCGTACAGCGTCATCCGCTAAAAAGTCGTCGCGGCCAGAAATTATACAGGGAATTCCTTCGCGGCGTAGACATTTTTCAATGATGTCAGCCTGACGGTGAGTACGATACAACACGGCAATATCGGAAAAGCTGCGCGGAGGAGCGTCTTCGGAACGGGAGAAGCCAGCATCGCTGTCCAACATGTCAATTCCACCCACCATGCGGTTGATCTCTTTAGCAATATAGATTCCCTCGGACAAATCACTTTCTGCGGTGACACAACTCACACGCGGCCCTTTCGGACGTTGCGCTTCTAAACAGCGCATTTTCCCTGGATTTTCGGCAATGACGGAAAGAGCACAGTTTAAGATTTCCGGCGTAGAACGATAGTTTTTCAAGAGAACAACCTCACGCAGATTGGGAAAATCAGCCCGCAAGCGTTCGAAACAGTGGGCATCGGAACCACGGAACCCATAAATGGATTGGTCGGGATCACCAATCACGAAAAGATTCTTTCCATTTCGATTCCAAGCCTGAATCAGCCGAAACTGTAGCGCGTTGATGTCCTGGAATTCATCGACCAGCAGATAATGGAAACGCTTCTGCCATTTTGCATGTTTGTCCACTTCTGTTTCCGCCATTTCTAAAGCTTGAATCAACAAGTCGTCGAAGTCCAGAACCTGCGCTGTACACAGATATTCCTGGTAAGCGTCGAACGCCTCTGAAGAAAGCGTACTGTCCTCCGCTGCAATTCCATTCTTTTTGCGAGAAACTTCCTGCAAAAAAGCAGTGGGGGATAATTTGCAATCATGTGTTTTCATGATCTCCTCGGCGATTTCCCGTGCATCATATGCATCCAGAAGAGCGATGGTTGGATTCTGTTCGGTCAAAAGTTGGAGACTGATTGCATGAAAGGTGCCGATGGTCATAGCGCGGACAGCTCGTTTTCCACCGAGCTGTTTTTCCAAGCGTTCGCGCATCTCCCCAGCAGCCTTGTTGGTAAAGGTCACAGCCGTGATTTCGGCAGGTTTTACGCCGCGTTCCTGGATCAGATAAGCAATTCGTGAGACCAATGTCTTAGTTTTGCCCGTACCAGGACCAGCGACAACCGATATGGCTCGTTCCGGTGCGGTCACAGCGGCCAGCTGTTCCTCATTGAGGCTGTCGAGAGGTCCGGAAACTTTTTCCTGTACGGTTTCTACAGGAACGGATTTACATGTCGCTGGCGAATGTTCTTGCTGTTTTACCGGCGCTTTTTTGGCTTCGGAAGCAGGACGGATAAAGAAACAGATTTGCCCGTTCAGCGCATCGATTTCGTCCGGACGCAAGAGCTGAATTCTACCATAAGCGCCATCGTATCCGGGGGAACGTTGGACCTTTCCGGCCCGCAGCCGGCGTATTCCTTCGGCAACACAGGGGCCGGCAATACGTTCAATATCTTCCGGAGCAATTTCGCGCAGAATAGAAAACTCCGGCCCAAGCTGTCGCAACATGGATTCGTATTGTGTAGTTACTTTACTTCCGGTAGCTGACAACCCGGTCGACCCGGCAATGACTTCCGGCAGAGGCGCTAGACTTTCAAACGGGTTTGCGTTTGGTGCGCGGGCGCCGTCGTCTCGATCTGCAAGCTGTTCCACACGATGTTGCACGCCAATGGTTAACTTACGCCCGCAGACGGGACAAATCCCACCATATCGCTCGGCCTCGGCTGGACTCAGACAGAGATTGCAGTTTCGGTGGCCGTCGAAATGGTACTTTCCCTCCTCTGGGAAAAATTCAATGGTTCCGGCAAGCCCTTCCCCTGTTTGCAGGGCATGGGAAGGGGCCGGATAGGACAGCGGCCCCTCCAACAGATTCGGCCTCCCGCCCCAATTTGGAAGGAGAGTGTGCATCCGAATTGGAGACCAGATGATAGCCGTCCAATGCGGATAAGCGCCAGTTCATCGGCGGGTCCGAAGAGAGGCCTGTCTCCAAAGCGTGAATATGAGGGGTTAAGTCCTCAAAGCATTCTTCAATAGTGTTGAATCCAGAAAAGGCGCCAAACAGGGAAAAATGAGGCGTCCAAATGTGTGCGGGAATGAACACAGCATCGGGACAAGCTTCCAATGTGATTTCAAGAAGATCGCGGCAATCCAGCCCCAAAATGGGTCGTCCGTCCGAGTGAATATTACCAATTGCCTCCAACTTTTGCGAAAGAAGCTCTGCTGCTTCCAGGCTAGGCAATAGGATGACATTGTGGACCTTACGGACTTTACCCCCTTTTTTGTAGATGGAACTGATTTCACCCGTTACGACAAAACGTGGACGCAACAATCCGTCGGTACAGGCATCGTGCAGCCGGAAATCTTCCCGCAGCGTGTAAAGACCTTCCTCTGCGGGAATCAATTTTTCGTTTAATTCCTCCCGCCAGGCTGGATGGGTAAAATCTCCAGTACCGACCAGATGAATTCCCTTGCGGCGGGCCCAGAGCTCCAAATACTCGGGGATACATTCCCGACTGGTCGCTCGGGAGTACTTGGAATGGATATGTAAATCGGCAATATACATGCTTCTCACCTATTTTCGTCAAAATTCGCATCCTTATTATAGAGCGTCTTTTGGTGACTTGCAATCAATGTGCCACCGAACGCACTACGACGAAACCTTGCCTTTTTCGACAGAACGCGATACAATAAATCTGTTATGCCTGAGAAGGGCGCGCCCTTCTTGCTGGAACAAGTACCCGCTGCGCGGGAAATCCAAAATGAGGAGAATGGATCTATGAAAAGTTTGGGCTTCTATCCGGCAAATGTCCTTCTGCCCGATGGAGTGGACCTCAAAAAGTGGAGCGTTGTTGCATGCGATCAATATACATCACAACCTGCTTACTGGCAGGAAGTGGAAGAGATTGTCGGGGAAGCTCCCTCCACGCTGCGGATGATCGTACCGGAACTCTACCTGGAGGAACCGGGTGTCCAGCAGCGGATTGAGGCGGTGAACGCAGCGATGGACCGGTATCTTGTAGAAGGACTCTTCCGCACGGTGGACAACTTTATCTATGTGCGCAGGACCCTTCGAGACGGAAAAGTACGCCGCGGTCTGATGGGCGTCATAGACTGGAAAGATACGACTTTACTAAGGGATCACAGTCTCTGATTCGGGCGACAGAGGGAACGGTTTTGGAACGAATTCCACCGCGTGTGAAAGTACGCGAGCATGCGGCACTGGAATGCCCGCATATTATGTTGCTGATTGACGACCCCATGAAAACCGTGATTGAGCCGGTCGAGGACCGTATGGCTGAACTGGAATCGGTATATCAATTTGACCTGATGCAGGATAGCGGCTCGCTTGAAGGAATCCTCTGCGATGATTCCGAAGCACGGCGTATATTAGCTGCTTTGGATGAGCTGGGTGATCCAGAGGCATTTAATGCGCGGAACCAACTCACAGGAAAAGCTCCTCTGCTTTTTGCAGTAGGCGACGGCAATCACTCCTTGGCAACAGCAAAGACCTGTTATGAAAATTTGAAAAAGACCCTTTCTCCGGAGGAAGCACGGATACATCCGGCGCGTTACGCACTGGTTGAAGTTGTGAATCTGCACGACGATTCTTTGGAGTTTGAACCGATTCACCGCGTCGTTTTTGGTGTAGATGAAGAAAAACTGCTGCATTCTCTGAAGGAGCAGTGCAGGGCATCGGATGGCCAGCGTGTGGTCGTTTGCAAGGGGAAACAAAAAACAGAGCTGTATTTTTCCCAGACGTCGTCCAATCTTCCGGTCGGTACCCTCCAGCAGTTTTTGGATGCTTATATAGAAGAGAACGGTGGTAGAGTCGATTACAGTTCACGGAGCGGAAGTTGTGGAAGAACTCTCCGCGCAGACGGGAAATGTTGGATTCTTACTGGAAGCCATGCCGAAAAGCGAGCTTTTTAAAACCGTTGTTCTGGACGGCGCTTTGCCACGGAAAACATTCTCCATGGGGCATGCGTGGGACAAGCGCTTTTATATGGAGTGCAGACAGATTCAGGAATAAATTTCTTAAAAGGGGAAGAGCTTTTGCATCTCAGTAGAAGACGCAAGGCCTTCCCCTTTTTGGATTAGGAACCGGAGGGCTTGTCCCGATTCGTACGCTCCAAGTCACCAAAGTATTTCGCAATGGCATATAGCTGATCCAACTTGCAATAGAGTTCATTCTGATTTTGAATGATTGCGTTAAGATTCTGGTTGATGAGCTTTAATTCCTGACACATTTTCCGATTACGATGTCGACGTTTCATTACAAATCCCCCCATTCTACGTCTCAAGTATACCATATTTTACTTCATAGGCAATATCTCGTAAAGAGACACAGCCCGGAATTATGAGAATAAAATAGGGGGAAAGGAGGAAACCGGTTTGAACACCCAACAAATGCTCTATCAATTGGAGACCGTACGCCGCTCTATTTTGACCATACAAAAGCTTCAAAGCCGCGCATGTCAGACCCAGGCTTTGCTTCAAACAGTGGGGTATGCAGCAAATTTGTATTCATGGATTGACGCGATAAACCACTTTCGATATCCGGTGCGAAGCTGTCCGCGAAGACGCAGGTTTTAAACAATTCAATTTTCTCTTACATTTTTATCCAATAATGTGCTAAAATAAAGATACAGTATGCAAACTTGCGATGCCGAGGATTGGTAAGATCGTTGCATACAACGATGTTCGAGCAAATGGTGAATGCATGTTATGAAAAAGGAGGCCAGAACGTCTGTAAAGGTCTGGAATCCCGATGAGAATGGATGCAAAATCGCCCATTTGTTGACGTTGCAGAAGATACGTTGGTGAGATGTACGTTTGGAGGGCGAAAAATGTTTCAGAAAAATGATTTAATTGTTTATGGGAACACAGGAATTTGCCGTGTAGAAGAGATTGGCACGCCGGAGAGCCTGCCAGGGGTTGATAAAGGGAAACTCTATTACAAATTAGTACCTGTACGAAGTGCCAGCACCATCTATACTCCGGTGGATACGCATGTGTTCATGCGTCCAGCGATGACAAAAGAAGAGGCTGACCAATTGATTGATCGGATTCCACAGATTTCAGAGGATTCCTTTGAATGCCGTGACCCACGCGTCTTGGCTGAGCATTATCGTACCTCGCTGCAAACACATGAGTGCGAAGACTTGGTTCGTTTAATTAAAACGGTTTATCAAAAGAGCCAAAGGTTGGTTCAGAATGGAAAGAAACCTGGAAAGACCGATCAGCAATATCGCAAACGTGCAGAAGAATTGCTCAACGAAGAATTGTCCGTGGCGTTGGGCATCCCCTATGATGAGGTACCTGCCTATATTGAGCAGCGAATTTCCGGTTTGGAAGTGGCGCAGGGGGCATAAATCTGCGAAAAATCCAGATGATAAAAAACCGGGCTGTCTGCTTTTCATCAAAACAGATGGCCCGATTTTTTCAGCTCGTTTTAGAAATATCAATTGTACATACAATCATGTATCCATTTACTCATGCAGACCACAAGCACATTCTTCGCATTCGGTGAGTTTCCCTACGATTGGAGTGGGATCCATGCCTTGCCGTTTGTAGTAGTCCGCAATTGCTGCCTTGATTGCCTGCTCGGCCAGGACAGAGCAATGAACTTTGACGGACGGCAAGCCGTCCAGGGCTTCCATCACAGCCTTGTTTGTAAGTTTGAGCGCATCATTGATGGTTTTACCTTTGATGAGTTCTGTCGCCATCGAACTAGTAGCAATTGCGGCGCCACATCCGAACGTTTTAAATGTCACATCTGTGATGACATCGTCTTTTACTTTAATATACATACGCATAATGTCGCCACAACGGGGATTTCCCACCTCTCCGACGCCACTAGGTTCTTTTATTTCTCCCACATTGCGGGGATTTGTAAAATGATCCATGACTTTTTCACTGTATGCCATAAAGAACAACCTCCTTCTTTTTATCATTCATACGACGTTTGACCGGCAAGAATTTTCTCCCATAGGGGACTCATAGAGCGCAGCCGCTCCACAATGCCGGGTAAGACTTCGAGAATATAGTCGACGTCCTCCTCGGTGTTTTGGTCACTCAAGGAGAGGCGTAGTGAACCATGCGCGATTTCGTGTGGCAAGCCGATCGCAAGCAGTACATGGCTTGGGTCCAGAGAACCGGAGGTGCAAGCAGAGCCGGAGGAACCGCATATACCATTCAGATCGAGTAAAAGCAGAAGAGATTCCCCTTCAATTCCTTCAAAACACAGATTCACATTGCCAGGCAAACGTTTCGCACGGTCACCGTTGAGACGGGAACGTTCGATTTGTAAAGCGCCGTCAATCAGGCGATCCCGCATAGAACGCAGGCGTTTAGTACGCTCATCCATTGTGGCACAGGCCTCTTTTAAAGCTACGCTAAGGCCCACAATACCAGCCACATTTTCGGTGCCGGCCCTGCGGCCGCGTTCCTGTGCGCCTCCATCGATCAGATTTGGAAGGGAGACACCCTTTCGAATCGCTAATACCCCTACGCCTTTGGGACCATGTAATTTGTGCGCAGAAAGGGATAGTAAGTCGATGTTTTGCTCCTTCATTTGAATCGGTACGTTTCCGGCTGCTTGGACCGCATCGGTGTGAAATAGTACACCATGTTTTTTGCAGATTGCTCCAAGCTCTGGGATCGGCTGTATGGTACCAATCTCATTGTTTGCATACATAATGGTGACTAAAGCGGTATCTTCCCGAATTGCCGCTTCAAGTTCCTCTGGACGGACAAGACCGTCGGAATGAACATCTAGGTAGGTGACAGAGAACCCCTCTTGTTCCAGAGCCGCACATGTATGCAATACAGCATGATGTTCAAATTTTGAGGTGATGATGTGTTTCTTGCCCTTTTTGGCCAGTTGATGGGCAACGCCTTTAATCGCCCAGTTGTCAGATTCACTGCCGCCAGACGTAAAAAATATTTCATGAGGTTCTACCCCAAGGCAGCTTGCCACATCTGCACGAGCCAATTCCAGATGTTTTTTTGCGTCCCGCCCGATGGCGTATAGGCTGGATGGATTTCCGTATAAATCGGTATAAAATGGTTTCATTGCCTCAAATACTGTGGGAGAAACCGGAGTAGTTGCAGCATTATCTGCATAAACAAAGCGTGCCATAATTTTCACCTTTACTTTCTTCCTTTAGAAAGGGGATTTCCACACCCCTATGCTAAGCTTTCCCTATGAAGGAAATTTTAATCCTTACTAATTTACTATGAATTGAATATACACCATTTCAGTCTACATTGCAAGGGCTTTTAGCAAAAAGTTTCTGTAGGCTGATTTTTTGAAAGGGCAAAATGTGCAGCCGTGGAAACCATTCGGAAGTTTTCCACGGCTGCACATTTTATTGATATATAGAATATACATATTTGTTATCAATCTTTGTCTTTTGAAAACGGAAACAAAAACAATGGCATGTTTTGCATATGAGGAGTATAAACAATTATTTTATCGAGAAAAGGGCGTATCCAATCTATCTGAAACCGGCTTCATAGCAGGGATTCTTTTCAGCGGAATATGAACTCATCGGATAGGCTGCCTGTGAAATTAAATGGTTTTTCCCGTAGCTTTGGCACGATCGGCTCCGGCGACCGCCAAACGGTCGCATCGTTCGTTTTCAGGATGCCCGTTGTGCCCGCGTACCCATACAATATCCACTTGATGAACATCCAGCAATTGAAGAAGAAGGTCCCAAAGGTCGGAGTTGAGTGCAGGACTTTTATCTGCCTTTCGCCAACCGTTTTGTTTCCACTTTTTCGCCCAACCTTTTTCTATGGCATTGCATACATATTGTGAATCGCTGCAAAGGGTTACCGAACAAGGTTCCTTCAAACATTGTAGGGCACGAATTACCGCAGTAAGCTCCATTCGGTTGTTGGTAGTAGCGGGATCACCACCGCTGATTTCTTTTTCGATACCGTTAAAGCGTAGAATAGCTCCCCAGCCCCCTGGACCAGGATTGCCTTGACAGGCGCCATCGGTGAATATCTCTACATGTTTCATGTTTTTCGTCCTTTGTCCCCGCAGATGCGGTTGGTTTTATACTCTCAGCCGTCGGAAGGAGGCGAGCTCTGGCGAAGCCGGCTTCCGGTTACGGCGTGAGGTTATCTAAAACATCCAGGTTTGAAGAATGGAAAGGTACTAATAGAAAATTTGTGAAATCACAAAGCCGGATGTTTCAATGCTCTCTCAGCCGTCGGAAGAGGGCGAACTTTGGCGGAACCAGCTTCCGGTTACGGCGCGAGGTTATCTAAAACATCCAAGTTTGAAGAATGGAAAGGTACTACTAGAAAATTTGTGAAATCACAAAGCCGGATGTTTCAATGTTCTCTCAGCCGTCGGAAGAGGGCGAGCTTTGGCGGAACCGGCTTCCGGTTACGGCGTGAGGTTATTATAACACATTTTTCCCTACTCGTGATATTTTTGTATTTGTATCCCCTGTGGCGTTTTAAAAAAATCGTAATAGGGCAATAATAGAAACAACGACGGATGTTCAGAACGTGTTCATACCTTGACAGCCATACGGAATCAAGGTACAATAATGACAATCAAAACCGGTCAGGTTTGGCTTACTGTTATTATGGACATCCAGCCTGCGGTCGGCATACAAATGATGCAGAGCGATTTAGAGGCGCCGGGCAACGGGCCTCTTTGCTGTATAAATTGGAATATTCTTTAATACGCGCAGTTTCGGGGCGTGTGGGAAGGCACAGCGCGGGACAACACAGCGCGGATTAAAAATATATATCATTAATTTTTATTATTGGAGGGCCAACGCCGTCAGGCACCGTTTGCAGGCGGGCGTTTTACTTGGCATCTCCAGAAGACAATGGAGGTTGTATTTTGACAGAACGAAATCTGAATTATGAGGGAACATCTAATCCGTCTGAGAAAAATGCGATGGGCACAATGCCGGGCATCCACCCTGCCCTGTACGGGAAAGTGACGCTGCCGGTAAGGTCGGAACAGCCCATGCAGGCGGAAGTGTTATCCGAGAAATCTGAGCCGCAGAAACGCCGTACCGTACGTCGTGCGGCAAAAAAGGCAGACTCGGAAAAGGCACTGATGCAAGGACACAAAGAAACAAAACCTGCTCCTTCGCGAGGCAAAAAACGCGGACAAAACGGCGGAGGCAAGAAACCATCGATTCGAATTTACTTTCTGGGCGGTCTGAATGAGATCGGAAAAAACTTCACCCTGTATGAATGTGAAGGGGACATGATGATCGTCGACTGCGGGATGTCTTTCCCCGATGACGATATGCTCGGAGTAGATCTGGTGTTGCCAGACTTTACATTTGTAGAACGCAACGCAGATAAGATTCGTGGAATTGTGCTTACTCATGGGCATGAGGATCACATCGGCGCGCTGCCGTATTTGCTCAAGCGGGTCAATTTGCCGATTTATGGCACCATGTTGACCCTTGGGTTGGTGGATGGAAAGCTCAAAGAGCACGGACTCTCTGGAAAGGTAAAAATGAATGTCGTCAAGCCGGGACAAACGGTCAAGCTGGGGTGCCTGGATGTGGAGTTTATCCATGTGAATCACTCCATCCCAGATTCGGTGGGATTTGCCATTCATTCGCCAGCGGGTACCGTCGTCTATACGGGCGACTTTAAGATCGATTGCACTCCGGCTTGGGGAGAAATGATCGACTTAGGCCGTTTTGCGGAATTGGGTAATCAAGGCGTTTTGGCCCTGCTGGCTGACTCTACCAATGCAGAACGCCCCGGTTATACCAAAACCGAGCAGATGGTGGACAATACCTTTGAAAGTTTGTTCAAAAAAGCGGAAAAAAAGCGTATTATCATTGCAACGTTCGCTTCCAATATCAGCCGTGTACAGCAAATCATCAATTGTGCTGTACGTTATGGCCGAAAAGTTGCGCTATCGGGCCGCAGTATGTTGAACGTCATGGGCATTGCGGTGGAAATGGGCTATTTACAAGTACCGGACGGTGTGTTGATTGACATTGACCTGCTCAACCGTTATCCGCGTGAAAAAGTTGTCCTAATCACGACGGGCAGCCAGGGGGAACCAATGAGCGCTTTGACGCGCATGGCTTTTGCCGATCATCGAAAAGTGGAAGTAGGGCCGGAGGATTTTATCATCATTTCGGCGCGCCCCATCCCTGGCAATGAAAAGACCGTAGGGGCAGTGGTCGATGAACTCCTGAAGCGCGGTTGTGAAGTGATCTATGAGTCTATGTATGAGGTTCATGTATCCGGCCACGCCTGTCAGGAAGAGCTCAAGATCATTCAGGGTATCACTAAGCCCAAATTTTTCATTCCATTCCATGGCGAACAAAAGCATCTGCGCAAGAATGCGGATATCGCTATTTCCATGGGGATGGACCCCTCCCATGTCTACATTGGAGACATCGGAGACGTTCTGGAATTAAATCAGGATTATATGAAGAAGCTTACCTCGGTTCCTGCGGGCCGCATTTTGGTGGATGGTTTGGGCGTAGGAGATGTAGGCAGTATTGTTTTGCGGGACCGCAAGCATTTGGCAGAGGACGGTTTGATCGTCGTAGTCTGTACAATCGACGACAATGGCCAGGTTGTGGCGGGACCGGATGTGGTTTCGCGCGGTTTCGTCTATGTGCGTGAAGCAGAACCCTTGATCGATGAGGCGAAGAAGCGCGTCTTGGCAGCTCTTGAGAGTTGTTCCGAACATCATATCCACGATTGGGGGACGCTCAAAACGCGCATTAAGGACGAACTATCGCGCTTCCTTTATGAGCGTACCCGTCGCAGCCCAATGATTCTCCCGATTATTATGGAGGTCTAAGAGGCTGAAATGTGCAAACAGCACTGGAGTGTTGAAGGAGAACGACCGTGAAGAAAAAAGTTTGGGTGGCGTCGCCGGTCTGCTTTATATTGGCAGCGGCGATGCTGATTATGGCGCTGATAAGCTGGGCCATGGACCACCGGCTCCTTTTCATCGCGGAGGCGGTGATGGCTGTTTTGGCCATTGTTGCGATTGCCATTGTGAATATCCGCTTTCAGGGATACGTCTATACCTCTGTAAAGGCGGCCAAAAAGGCGCTCTTTGGAAAGAACTATGACGCCCTGGAACGCTTTACAATGCCTACTGCGATTGTTGGCGAAGCAGGAGACATCGTATGGGCCAACGCGGCTTTCCTAGAAAGCGCCGGCGGGGTACGCGATTGCCGGGGAGAGAACGTGATGAAGTTTCTCTATCCCCATACAATTCAGCAGGTGGTAGCATCCAAAGGTACGGATGTAACCATCGGCGAACGGCGGTTTACTGCGTTTGCCTCTAAAACGGAAAGTGGACACATTCTCTGTTTCGTGGATGATACGTACTATAAAGCAATCAATCGTGAATACGTGGAAAAGCAGCCCGTGGTGGCGTTGGCTCATTTTGACAATCGGGAAGAGCTTGCACGCGATTCTAGTGGCAGCGAGGATGCCCGGATTGCCTCGGAGGTAGAACAGATACTGACCAATTGGGCACAGAGTATGGGGGGATTTTTGCGGCGGCTTTCCGGTGGGCGGTTCCTGATTTTGACCGATGAAGCCCATATTCGCCAGGCGATAGAAAAGCGCTTTGAAGTTTTGGACAAGATCCGGGAGATTAAAGCGGGAGAACGCCGCAGCGCAACCGTATCGATCGGCGTAGCGCGCGGTGCAGAATCCCTGCAAGAAGCGGAACAGTGGGCACGTAAAGCTTTGGAGATGGCCTTGGGGCGGGGCGGAGACCAAGTGGCAGTCAAGCAAAAAAATGATACATATGAATTCTTTGGCGGATTGAGCAAGGGCGTGGAAAAACGTGACAAGGTGCGTACACGTGTGATCGCCGCAACCTTGTCAGATCATATCAAAGAGGCGGACAATGTGCTCATCATGGGGCACCGTTTTTCCGATTTAGATGCGATGGGGGCGGCGGTCGGCCTGTGGAGCGCGATCACCAAGGCTTTGCATAAACCTGCATTTGTTGTTGTAGATCGTCAGCAGACGCTTGCAGGGCAGATTGTAGAGCGGATCGATGCCCAGTCGGGCGACCGCGTGGTATTTCTTTCGCCCATGGACGCCATGGAACAGTTATCTTCCCGGACGCTGTTAATCGTAGTGGACACGCATTCGCCAGATTTTGTGGAGAGCCGCGAACTGTTGAATCATGTCAGCCGTGTAGTTGTTATTGACCATCATCGCTTGATGGTCAAGCGAATTGACAATGCGATTGTCTTTTACCATGAGCCCTATGCGAGTTCTGCTTCAGAAATGGTGGCGGAGTTGGTCCAATATATTGGGGACAGCACGCTTACGCAACAGGAAGCGGAAGCACTTTTGGCTGGAATCATGCTGGACACCAAGAGTTTTGTGCTCAAGACAGGTGTGCGGACCTTTGAGGCAGCCGCCTATTTGCGCCGCCGTGGCGCGGACACGGTGGAGGTTAAGCGGATGTTTGCCGACTCCATTGACAGTTACAAAGCAAAGTACAAAATTGTCTCCGAAGCCGGAGATTGTACAGAATTGTGCGATCGCCTGTGCAGAAAAAGAATTTCCGGATATTCGAGTGGTTTCTTCACAAGCGGCAGATGAACTGCTTTCGATCCGTGGGGTAAAGGCATCCTTTGTGATCTTCCCGACAGGGAATGTGATGAATATTTCCGCACGTTCGCTGGGGGACATCAATGTCCAGGTGGTGATGGAGGTTTTGGGGGGTGGAGGCCATTTGACCATGGCGGCGACCCAGCTTCCCAATTTGACCGCTGAACAGGCCAAGAGCAAGCTGTTGGCTGCGATCAAGGAAAAGGCGCAGCTTCCAGTTGGTCAGAAATAGGCAGTATAATCGGAATCATGGATAAAGGCAGGAGTTCCCTGTCCTTATCTGTGATTCCGGTTCTTCTCCGGTTTTCGCCGGAATAAAGTTTTTGCTATGGAGGAAATAACTATGAAAGTCGTATTGCTTCAAGATATCAAAGGAACGGGAAAGAAGGGCGAGCTTGTCAGTGTGTCGGATGGCTACGCTCGCAATTTTTTGTTTCCACGCAAATTGGCCAAGGAGGCCAATGCACAGGCCATGAATGAATTGAAAAACGCGGAAGCTGCTAAAGCGCACAAAATTGAAGTGGACATTGCCAACGCCAATGCCGCGGCGGAAAAGCTGGAGGGAAAAAGCGTCAAATTGTATGCTAAGGGCGGCCAGGGTGGACGCCTGTTTGGCTCTGTGACGGCAAAGGAAATTGCAGAAGAGATTAAGAAAGTCTATCATATCGATATTGACAAGAGAAAGATCGAAATCAACGGAGACATCAAAGCTTTTGGCACATATGAGTGCGTCATCAAGCTTTACACAGGAATTAGCACAAAGATTTATGCGGTGGTTTCCGAGGCGGAATAAGCGCTGTTTTTCTCAATTATAAAGGTGTTTGAAGAGGAGGTCTTTGCAGGATGGACAGTTTTTCAACGGGTTATAGCGCCTTGAATTTGCCGTTTAGCCCAGAAGCGGAACAGTCCGTGCTGGGCGCCATCCTGTTGGATTCCTCCTGTCTAGATCGTGTGGCGGAGATTTTACCGCGGCCCGATTATTTTTATCAAACCAACAATGGTCTGATTTACGGTGCGATGCTGGACATGTTTACCTTGGGGAAACCGGTGGACTTTGTCACAGTGTTGGAAAAGCTCAAGGAGAGCCGAGAATTTGACGAGGCGAGTGGAAAGACATACCTGTTACAACTTGCACAGATTGTTCCATCCATCAGCAATGTAGAGTCATATGCTCGGATTGTCCGCGATAAATATGACATTCGCACGCTGATTGTCACGGCGCGGGAGATCATAGAAGAGGCGGCAGACGGCACCGCGGATGCTACGACGCTTTTAGATTCTGCGGAGCAGAGGATCTTTGATATCCGTCGGGGGAAAAACATGCAGGGTCTGCAACGGATCGACGAGATCATCATCCAGACACTCGACCGTTTGGATTTGTTGAATTCACCGGACAGCGACCAATACAAAGGGGTGCCCACTGGAATCAAAGAGCTGGATGATACCATCACCGGCCTCAACCGATCGGACTTAATCCTGTTGGCAGCTCGCCCTGGTATGGGTAAAACAAGCTTTGCGCTGAATATTGCACGCCATGCTGCGGTTAAGGCGGACAAGCGTGTCGCCTTCTTTTCTCTGGAAATGACCAAGGAACAGTTGGTATCGCGTCTGCTCTCCACGGAAGCGCTTGTGGGCGGCACAAAACTGCGCACAGGCAAGCTGACCGAGGAGGAGTGGGTTCGTTTGATCGAAGGCGGAGACATTCTCTCTAAGACGCAGATGTTTTTTGACGACAGCTCGGGGATCACGGTTCCAGAGATGAAGGCAAAATTGCGCCGCCTGAAAGATGTAGATCTTGTGGTGATCGACTATTTGCAGTTGATGTCCGGTTCCACAAAGCGAAGTGGAGATGGTAATCGAGTACAGGAGATCTCGGAGATCACGCGAAATTTGAAAATCATGGCGAAGGAGCTAAATGTCCCTGTGCTGACGCTGTCTCAGCTTTCCCGTGCGAGCGAACAGCGCACAACGCACCGTCCAATGCTTTCAGACCTGCGCGATTCCGGTTCCATTGAACAGGATGCGGACATTGTCCTGTTCCTGTATCGAGAGGATTACTATGCTGGCGCGGATGCGCCGGGCGAATCGGAGGACCGCAACAGCGGCGAGTGTATTATTGCGAAGAACCGCCATGGCGAGACAAAGACGGTTCCACTGCATTGGCAGGGTGAGTTTATGCGCTTTACCGCGCAGGAGGTGCTGCGCCGTGAATGAGGACATGCAGCAAATTTTTGAACAAATCAAAGGGGTAATCGCTGCGTTCGGTATGTTTCCACAAAAGGGCAGGGTGATTGTTGGTCTGTCTGGAGGAGCCGACTCGATGGCGCTTACCCATTTTCTCATATATCATACCGATCAAACGGTATTGGCTGCCCATGTGAATCACGGCTTGCGCGGGAAAGATGCCAATCGAGATGAAGAGACGGTGCGGCTCTGGTGCCAGGAGAATCGAATTCCCCTGCGCGTCTTACACGCCGATGTAAAGCGTTTGGCGCAGGAGCGTGGAATGGGACTGGAAGAATGCGGACGCGAAGTCCGCTATGCTTTTTTTCGGGAACTGGCAAACCTTGAAACAGACCGTATCGCTACTGCGCACACCCTCTCGGATCAGGTGGAGACGGTGTTGTTGCATTTGACCCGTGGCGCAGGCCTGCGTGGCTTGAGTGGGATTCCCCCCGTGCGGGGGAAAATCGTCCGGCCCTTTTTGCGCATCACACGGGAACAGGTGGAAGCCTATTGCCAGTTTTACCGCCTTCCCTATGTGACCGATCAGACGAACGAGGAGCGGATATTCGCTCGCAATCGAATTCGTTTGGATGTAGTGCCTGTACTTGAATCCATCAATCCTGCGTTTGTACAGGGGATTGCTGGGATGGTCGAGCGCATTTCACGGGATGAGCAATATCTGCAAGAGGAGGCTGAACAGGCTCTTCGGCGGGCGAAGACGGACTACGGTTACAGGCGAGATATTTTGGCTGGACTGCCCATGCCGGTTCTTGTCCGCGCTCTGGAACATGTGATTCAGTGCGTAGGAGGTGTGCAACCGGAAAGTCAGCACTTGGAACATGCAGCGGTTGTAGTCCGTACAGGGCATGGCGGTTTGAGCACACCGGGTGGAATACAACTCGTCGTGCAGGGCAATACTCTCTTTGTGGCGCAGAGGCCGGTTTCCCCTTGGACTTTGCCTGCACAAGAAGGAACGATTCCTTTACCGGACGGTCGTTGCGTGACTTTAAGAAAAATCCACAAGAAAGACATAGAGAACCAGAATAAATTTAAAAATTTGTTATTTCATAATTGTATCAACTATGATACAATTACAACTACACTGTTCTTTCGAAATCGGCGGGCGGGAGATCATTTCCGCCCGGCGGGCCGCGGTGTCACAAAATCGTTGAAGAAGTTGTTCAACGAGGCGAAGATTGAGCCGCTACTGCGGGACCGCGTACTTTTATTGGACGATGGGAAGGAAATCGTATGGATGGAGGGCTTCGGCCCCTCTGAACATGCCCGGGTTCCGAATCATGCGGAACAGGTGCTCCTGATTACGGTCACGAACGCCAAAGAGGATTCGGAATCGCAGATACTTCGGGTAAATGATATCAGAAAGGAACGGGTAGATCATGGTCAATGACATCAAAGAGGTGCTTTTTAGCGAAGAATACCTGGCGAACATTGTCCAGCGTATCGGAAAACAAATCAGTGAAGATTACAAGGACAAAAATTTGTTGATGGTGAGCGTCTTAAAAGGGTCCGTTGTCTTTATGGCAGATCTGATGCGTGCGATTACCATCCCATGCCGCGTGGATTTTATGTCGGTGTCGAGTTACGGTTCCGGCGTAAAAACCTCTGGGGTGGTTAAGATCGTCAAGGATTTGGATATTCCGTTGGCTGGATATGACCTGCTGGTGGTAGAGGACATCCTCGACAGCGGTATGACGCTGAGTTACATACTGGAGCTCCTGCAATCTCGCGGCCCCCGGAGCATCCGGCTGTGCACGCTGTTCGATAAGCCGGAGCGGCGCACCGTAGACATAACCGCAGACTATGTTGGCACAACCGTTCCGGATGCCTTTATTGTTGGCTACGGACTGGATTATGATGAGAGATATAGGAATCTTCCCTTTGTGGGCATTTTAAAGCCGGAGGTGTACGGCGGCTGACCGTCCCTCTGTGAAGGAGTGGATAACTTGGACAATAGAGACAAAATGAAACGCCTGCTGATCTATCTTGGCATTCCGATTGCGCTGTTTTTGGTGATTGGTATGCTGTTTAGTAGCCGTCCGACGGAAAAGAGCTATGTCTATTCGGACATTGTCAGCTACTTTGAAGATCAGCAGGTGACCGCATTCTCGATCAATATGGGTACAGGCGAAATGCGCCTTCAGCTCGACGATGAGAAAAAGTCCATCATCAATTATACAGCGCCAAATTCAGCATACCTGTTGCAGGAGATTCAGCCCTATGTAGATGAATACAATGCTGACCATCCGGGCAATGCGCGGATGAAACGCGACATACAGCGGGCGCCGGAGACTTCCTGGCTTGTGAGTATGCTGCCGATGTTGGTGGTATTGGGGTTGGGAGTTTTCCTTTGGTGGTTCATGATGAAGCGCCTGAACTCGACCATGGGGGATGCCGGCAAGCAGATGAATTTTGGCAAGGCCAAAATCAAACAGATGGCCGACGAAAGAGGAAGACGACCTTTGCCGATGTGGCAGGTGCGGATGAGGAAAAGGAAGAACTGCGGGAGATCGTGGAATTCCTAAAGAACCCGAAAAAGTACAACGAACTCGGCGCAAGAATTCCGAAAGGTGTCCTGCTGGTGGGCCCTCCTGGTACTGGTAAAACCTTGCTGGCCCGCGCGGTTGCAGGGGAAGCGGGGGTGCCGTTTTTCTCCATATCGGGTTCCGATTTCGTGGAGATGTTTGTCGGCGTCGGTGCATCCCGTGTACGCGATCTGTTTGAACAGGCGAAGAAGAACTCTCCCTGTATCATTTTTATCGATGAGATTGATGCAGTAGGCCGTCAGCGCGGCGCAGGATTGGGCGGCGGCCACGACGAGCGCGAGCAGACATTGAACCAATTGCTGGTGGAAATGGACGGTTTTGGTGCGAACGAAGGCGTAATTATGATTGCAGCGACAAACCGCCCGGATGTTTTGGACCCCGCTTTGATGCGCCCCGGCCGTTTTGACCGCCAGGTGGTGGTCAGCTATCCCGACATTAAGGGCCGTGAGGAAATCCTCAAGGTTCATGCACGCGGAAAGCCGCTTGCGCCAGACGTTGAACTCAAAACGATTGCCAAGTCTACGGCGGGTTTTACCGGCGCGGACTTGGAAAACCTGTTGAATGAAGCAGCTCTGTTGGCAGCGCGGCGGAATCTGAAGGCGATCACTATGGCAGAGATCGAGGAAGCTACCATTAAGGTTGTAGTGGGAACAGAGAAGAAGAGCCATGTGATGACAGACCACGAAAAGAGGCTGACAGCGAACCATGAGGCTGGCCATGCTGTGGCGACCTATTATTGCCCCACGCAGGACCCGGTGCATCAAATTTCCATTATCCCGCGTGGCATGGCGGGAGGGTATACCATGCATCTGCCTACGGAGGACCGCTCTTATCAGTCTCGCAAAGAGATGAAGGAGGACCTGGTGGTGCTCCTGGGAGGCCGCGTCGCAGAAGCCTTGACGCTGGACGACATCTCTACAGGCGCGTCCAACGATATTGAGCGCGCCACAAAAGTCGCCCGGTCCATGGTGACAAAATATGGTATGAGCGAAAAGCTGGGGCCAATCCAATACGGTACGGATGACAGCGAACCGTTCCTCGGCCGCGATATGGGACATATCCGAAACTATTCCGAAGAGACCGCCTCCGCGATTGACAATGAGATCAAAATGTTGGTGGAGGATGCTTACCACAAGACGGAACGAATCCTGACCGAGCATATGGATCAACTGCACGAGGTGGCCGAATTCCTTTTCCATAATGAAAAGATGAGTGGTGAGGAGTTCCGGGCTGTGATGGAGGGTACTTATCAGTATCCTGAGGAACAGCCGCAGGAGCCTGCTTCGTTCGCCAGCGATTTCGATACAGATAAACATTGATTTTCGTCTATCGTTTTGGCCTATAGATTGTATGTGTCAAGGGGTCGCTGCCAATGCAGAATTTGCATTGTGCAGCGTCCTTTTTTTGCCAAACCGAACCAAGCAAATTTATTTGCAAAATGTATTGTTTTGGCATATAATTACGTATTGTATATGATTTGGCTTTATGAAAGTTTGAGGAGAGAGCAGAGAAATGGCAAAAAAACCGGTTTACGGCAATGAGAGCATCTCTTCCCTGAAAGGCGCGGACCGTGTCCGCCGCCGTCCGGCAGTAATCTTTGGCTCGGATGGAATCGAGGGATGTGAGCATTCGATCTTTGAAATTTTATCGAACTCCATTGATGAAGCACGCGAAGGATATGGCAAGGAGATCACAATCACCCGTTTTGCCGACGACTCAGTTGAGGTGATCGATCGCGGGCGCGGATGCCCGGTAGACTACAATCCCAAGGAACAGCGTTACAATTGGGAGTTGGCTTTTTGCGAGCTGTATGCGGGCGGCAAATATAACAATGCTTCCGCAGAGAGTTACGAATATTCGTTGGGGTTAAATGGTCTAGGCCTGTGTGCCACGCAATATGCTTCGGAATACATGGACGTGGAAGTCTGCCGGGATGGCTTCCGATACACTCTGCATTTTGAACGTGGAGAGAACATCGGCGGATTGAAAAAGGAGCCTTATAATGGAAAGGGCACAGGGACCAAAATCCACTGGAAGCCGGACATACAGGTTTTTACAGACATCCATATCCCTGTGGACTACTATTTAGACATCATTAAACGTCAAGCGATTGTGAATGACGGCATCAAGTTCGTCTTTCGCAATCAGGTGAACGGTAAGTTTGAAACGACGGAATTTCTGTATCAAAATGGAATTGTCGACCATGTAAAAGAAATTGTTGGAGAGGATGCACTGACTTCCGTGCAGTTCTGGCAGACAGAGCGCAAAGTCCGTGATCGCGCCGACAAGGCGGAATACCGCACAAAAATCAATGTGGCGGTTGCCTTTTCCAATCGCAATAGACAGATTGAATATTACCACAATTCCAGTTGGTTGGAACATGGCGGGGCACCGGATAAGGCGGTTCGAAATGCATTTGTCTATCAGATCGACGCTTACCTGAAGCAAACAGGGAAATACAATAAAAATGAAAGCAAGATTACCTTTGCAGATGTAGAGGACTGTTTGGTGTTGGTTATTTCCTCCTTTTCAAACCAGACTTCCTATGAGAATCAGACGAAAAAGGCGATCACCAACAAGGGCATTCAGGAGGCGATGACGGAGATGCTCCGCCATCAGCTGGAGATCTATTTTATTGAAAATCCCATGGAAGCGGACAAGATTGCTGCACAGGTGTTGATTAACAAGCGCAGTCGTGAAGATGCAGAAAAAACCCGCCTGAATATCAAGAAAAAACTCACCAGCACCATGGATGTCACCAGCCGTGTGGCAAAATTTGTGGATTGCCGCAGCCGCGATGCAAGTGAACGTGAGATTTTTATCGTGGAGGGAGATTCCGCGTTAGGAGCATGTAAACAGGCGCGCGACCCCAATTTTCAGGCGATCATGCCGATTCGAGGCAAAATTTTGAATTGTCTAAAGGCGGATTATGATAAGATCTTTAAGAGTGAGATTATCACAGACCTGTTAAAAGTTTTGGGGTGTGGTGTGGAAGTAAAAGCAAAGGCAAACAAAGAGCTTTCGACCTTCGACCTTTCCCTCCTGCGCTGGAATAAGGTGATTCTTTGTACAGATGCGGATGTGGATGGGTTTCAGATTCGCACGCTTTTGTTAACGATGCTGTACCGCCTGACGCCGACCCTCATCAATGTAGGAAAGGTATTTATCGCAGAATCGCCCCTATTTGAAATCACAACCAAAAGTGAGACGTATTTTGCCTATACCGAGAAGGAGAAGGACGATTTCCTCAAGCAATTGGAGGGGAAAAAGTATACCATCCAGCGCTCCAAAGGCTTGGGTGAAAATGAACCGGATATGATGAACCTGACCACAATGAATCCGGAAACGCGCCGTTTGATTAAGGTTATGCCGGAGGATGCGGCGCGAACAGCGGAGATGTTTGACCTCCTTTTGGGGGATAATCTCTCTGGGAGAAAGGATTTCATTGCGGAGAATGGATACCGCTACATCGACACAGCGGATGTAAGCTAAGGAGGGGGAGAACAGATGCCAAAAAAACGTAAGGACCCACCCCAGGCCCGTCCAAAGGCCAACGGCGTGATCGAAGGAGCGGGCGAGGTGGTAGAGCAGCGCATTACAAGGACGCTGGAAGAAAATTATATGCCCTACGCGATGAGTGTCATCCTCTCACGTGCAATTCCAGAGATCGACGGCTTTAAGCCTGCGCATCGAAAGCTCCTGTATACCATGTACAAAATGGGGTTACTGGGCCCGACCCGCACCAAATCAGCAAACATTGTGGGACAGACGATGAAGTTAAACCCGCACGGCGATGCGGCAATTTATGATACGATGGTGCGATTGAGCCGCGGTTATGAGGCACTGCTCCATCCATATATTGATTCCAAGGGAAACTTTGGAAAGTTCTATTCCAGGGATATGGCCTGGGCGGCTTCGCGTTATACGGAAGCACGCCTGGATGACCTTTGCAAAGAACTCTTCAGCGATATTGATAAGGATACGGTGGACTTTGTCGACAACTACGACAATACGCTGAAAGAGCCCACTCTACTGCCTGCAAGCTTTCCGTCCGTTCTGGTCAATGCAAATACCGGCATTGCGGTTGGTATGGCGAGCTCCATCTGCCCGTTCAATCTAGCGGAGGTTTGCCAGACGACCATCGCGCAGATGCGCGATCCGGACCATGACATTTCTTCCACTTTGTTGGCGCCGGATTTTCCCGGAGGGGGACAGTTGGTCTACGATGCCAAGGCGGTACAAGAGATTTACCGAACTGGGCGCGGCAGTTTCCGAGTGCGCGCGCGATATAGCTATGATAAATCGGCCAACTGCATCGATATTACGCAAATTCCTCCCACAACCACGGTAGAAGCCATTGTAGAAAAGGTTGTGGATCTGGTTAAGCATAGCAAACTCAAGGAGATTTCGGATATTCGCGATGAGACCGGGCTTGATGGGTTGAAGATCACTGTAGACTTAAAACGCGGCGTCGATCCGGACCGTCTGATGCAGCGTCTTTATAAGCTTACACCCCTGGAAGACAGTTTCTCCTGCAATTTTAATGTATTGATTGCGGGGGTTCCGCGTGTGTTGGGGGTGGGAGAGCTTCTACAGGAGTGGACTGCGTTTCGCATCGAGTGTGTACGCCGCCGCACACATTTTGATTTGAGCAAGAAACGTGACAAACTTCATTTGCTCAAGGGACTACAAGCGATTCTCTTGGATATTGACAAGGCGGTGTCCATCGTACGAAATACAGAAGAGGAAACCGAGGTCGTGCCGAATCTGATGATCGGCTTTGGAATTGACGAAGTGCAAGCAGAGTATGTGGCAGAAATCAAGCTGCGCCATCTCAACAGGGAATACATCCTCAAACGAACGGAAGAGGTTGACCAGCTCGAAAAAGACATCGCTCAACTTCAAGGAATCCTGGACAGCAAGGCAAAGGTTCAAGGAATCATTATCAAAGAGTTACAGGCTGTCGCCAAGCAATATGGACAGCCACGCCGAACCATGCTCATTTATTCCGATGAGTTGGAGGAATACCAGGAAGAAGAGGAGATTCCAGACTATCCGGTGCATCTCTTCTTCACTCGCGATGGTTATTTTAAAAAGATTACGCCCCAGTCGCTTCGCATGAGCGGCGAACAAAAGTTGAAAGAGGGCGATATGATTGTTCAACAGTTAGAGAGCACAAACAATGTGGACTTGCTGTTCTTTACAGACAAAGCACAGGTGTATAAGGCGAAGGCTTCCGACTTGGAGATACCAAAGCGAGTGTTCTGGGAGAATACATCCCTGCGAAACTCGGAATGGATGAAGGTGAAAATGCGCTGTATATGGCGGTGACGAAGGATTACAGCGGTTATATGCTGTTCTTCTTTGAAAATGGAAAGGTTGCAAAGGTCAGTATGGATTCCTATGCAACAAAGACCAACCGCCGTAAATTGCTTGGAGCTTATAGCGATAAGTCCCCAGCGGCATCCATTGCCTATATACAGGAGGATTGTGAGTTTCTGCTTGCCAGCGCACAAGGACGAATGCTTTTGATGCACACGGAATATCTGTTCAACCAAAGACAACGCGCAATACCCAGGGCGTCGCAGCAATGACCCTTCGCAAAGGTGGACGGCTGTTGAGAGCCGTCCCCTATGTAGAGGGAATGCTCAAAAAGCCAGATCGCTATCGGAAAAACATCCCAGCGTTGGGGGCATTGCCCACTCCGGAAGAATCCGAAGGAGAACAGATGACATTCGGATAATTCTTTGTCAAATGCCATAGGAATGGGATATTTGTATTTAGAAAAAGTAAACGTGCGGTATACCCGGAAAATACATGGAATGGTGTGGTATAAACAGAAGCGTTTCAGATTTCTGTTATGCTTTGCTTAAAACAGTTCTATACACGGCAAAAGGGCGCCAACGGCCAATAGCCGCCAGCGCCCAATGCGGTTTCCGAAACGGCAAACGCATGCATTCCGGAAGTCCTTTGTTAGATTGTCCAAATCCATATAGACTTATACATCGTCTGTCTTTGGTTCCAATCGGGTGTGGATTGAAAGGATGAATCGCAAATTGTCAAAACCCAAGCGGAACTTGTCACCCTCCATGCAGAGGGTATGGATTGAAAAGCTCCATTGCGGGCGAACATTTCCAGCGTGTCAGTCATCCTCTATGCAGAGGGTGTGGATTGAAATCTAAAAGTGCAATGTCCCCGGTTGTATGAGATGTGTCACCCTCCATGCGGAGGGTGTGGATTGAAATATTATCAGGAGATGTTACTGGATACTCTAAATGATGTCACCCTCCATACAGAGGGTAAGTATGGAGATCGGTTTCATCAAGCCGGGACGATCAAATTGGATAGGTTTTCTGAGACGTAATCATAGACCGACAACGCCCAACGGAAATCATAATCGGGAAACGTTTTTTCTCGCTCTTGAATTCTCTCTTCGAAGCTTTTGTCCGGATAAAGGAATCTTGTGACATCACAGATGAGATAGCCGTCTTTTTCCAGAAGGCAGGTTTCTCGGATTTCTTCGGTGGGAACCGCCTGTTCCTTCAAAAAAACGTAGGCTCCATCGACCAGTTCGTCTTTTTGAAAGCATTGTAGAAGGTACATCACCTGGGGCTCAAAGTCGACCACCCGTTCAGAGGTGTCCACATGGATGCGGGTTGCATTTCCATAAAATTCGCCGTTCTTCCAATATTCAGAGATGGCTGTGTGCTCTGCGCCCCAGAGGCCGTCGGCATTGCAGTTGGGATCTTGAAACGTTTTTGATGTGTCCACCTCTAGTCCAATATCCATGAGGGAATAACCTTTGATAATTCTGGCATATTCTGCTGAAAAGTCAGTGGGCAAAGATTCCGAGGATTGCGAAAGCTCCGTACTTTGGCTGGAAGAGTTAAGAGCAGAGTTATCCGTAACCGATGTTGGGAGGTTTTCATGGTTGGTGCAAGCACAAAGAATCAATACGAATAAAACTGCGGAAAATAGACAGTAGCGTTTTCTCATAAAAGGCCTCCTTTCAAGATCGACCATGGAGAGTTAATATTGGTAACTATACACCCTATGGATGATAGATCCCTGGTTCATGTAGTCTTGGAGGGTGGGATCGTTATAAAAAGCGGGATCTTTGATATAAATCAGTTCCCCGCTGTATGCATAAGCTACAACGAAATGAGTGTCATTCCCTTTGGCCATACCAATCATTACGGGCCTTTTTTTATTACTGATAGAGTCTGCAACAATTGGCGCTAATTGTGCAGTCGTATACGTTCGGGAGCGATCATGTAAATCTAATGTTAAGCTGCAACGGCTTCCCGCTTGTTCATAATCGAAAGGACAGGCGTAATTGGCGACAATTTTATGTACCTGACCAGGGTTATAATCGAGTCCTCTTAAATAGTTTGCTATCATTGTGAAGCTTGTCCATGTGCAGCCATAAGTTCCTATGGGAACATTCTGCGTTTGCATGAGGTCGTTGCTATACGACTGGCCGCTTTGCTGCCAGCGTTTTATAGAGATTTCTCCACGAGCTCTTGTGCGAAGTAACCGTTGTCCTCTTGCTGTTGCTGCTTAAATTTCTACCGTACTGGGAGGTAAGGGATCATCATCTAAGGAAATTGGACCTGTTGTCTGACTTGGCGTAGCAGAAACTGGTAGGGAAATCGTAGTTACAAGTAATATGTGTAATAAGAGAAGAGAAAAAATTTAAGTACGATAGAGCTTCTGCTTTAAATTTTATGAAATTAGAAATATAAATGATTATAATAATAAAATGTAATATGTATAGCCGCAAGAGAATCATCTTCTTATACAGCCTATTTTTAGAATATATAATTAAATTTGAGTTTGTCAATAAAAATTACAGATTTGAAATTACTTAAAACAAAATTTGTAAAGAATATGTGAGAAATATAGATATGTTTGGTTTAAAAGGATACCTTGATGAAAAGATGCTTGCAATGAGGCCCTTTTTGTGCTATTATATTCTAAGCTAAAAGCGGATTGGGTGAATCGTCCCAATTCAATTTTCGGAGGTGCGCTATGGGCGTTTGGCAAATTGTTTTGGGGGTCGTTTTGGCCTTGTTCTCCGTTGCTATCATCATCGTTGTTTTGTTGCAGGAAGGCCATCAGGCGGGACTCGGAGCAATTACAGGCGGTGCGGATACATTTCTTGCGAAGAATCAGGCTCGTACAGTGGACGCATTTCTTGCCCGGTGGACAAAGGTGATTGCAGTAGGTTTCTTTCTCCTGGTCATTGGCCTGAATGCGCTTGTATTTTTTGCCCCGTAAATCAAAACGTAAAAAGCCCCGCTTTCTAAGCGGGGCTTTTTTTGTGCAAAGAATCGGAAAGAAAAGCAATAATTTGTGTAGGAATCGGGAAGAATTTTGGTTGAGAAGTGCCGCAGAAGGCGGAACAGGAGTATTAAGAATGTTGGAAGAAATGAAGGATCAGATTTTAAAATTTGTGCAGAAGATGCCCCAGGCGTTTACTTCGCGTAGTTTAATGAAAAAATTACGGGTCAAGGATGCAAGGCTGTTTTATCAAGCGTTGGATCAGCTGCAACAGCAAGGGCTTGTAAAAATCAATAAAAAACATCGAATTCGCCCAGCTGATCCGTCGGCTCGAAAAAAGCGTTCTAATTCGAAAAGAGGAAAGCAGCCGTTGGGGAGTGCCTTGCGAGAAAAATTGCGCGGTCCCGTTGAAAAAATCGACGGTGTTAAGAAGGCTGTCATTGTCTCTCTGAGCAAGGGGTTTGCTTTTGCCCGCCCGGAGGATGGTGGGGAAGATCTATTCATCCATGCAGACCACTTAAAATCGGCGTTTCTTGGGGATACGGTTGTATTAAATCACCTGGAGCGCAGCGAACGCGGGCTTTCGGCTGACGTGGAGCAAATTACCGGAAAAGGCGAGCCGCTTACTCACGGGCACACTGGTAGAGGGAGAAAGTGGGCTGGAATTTGCGCCGGATGAAGCGATTCGTTATCATCTTCCCTTGGAAAAGAAGAGCTTGCAGCATCTGCGTCCACTGGTCAAGGCGCAAGCAGAAATTCGTCGGATTCCCGGGACGGACCGGCTGACCGCTCGTGTGATGAAAACTTATGGTAGTTCAGACCGCGCAAAGATCTGCGCAGATGCAATTATTGATCAAAACGGAATTCGAACCGAGTTTCCGAAGGAAGTTCTGGCAGAGGCAGAAAAGATTCGAAAAACCGAGATTACGGATAAGGATCTCAAAGGGCGCTTGGACTTGCGCGGAACAAGCATTTGTACGATTGACGGTGCAGACGCAAAAGATTTGGACGATGCTATTTCTGTAGCCGCACCCGATTGGGTTACCGCTTAGGCGTGCATATTGCGGATGTATCCCACTATGTAAAAGCTGGCAGTGCAATGGACCGTGAGGCACAGGAGAGAGGAACGTCGGTCTACTCTTGCGGATCGCGTCATTCCAATGTTGCCGAAGCATTGAGCAATGGGGTGTGTTCCCTCAACGCAGGGGAAGATAAGCTCACATTTTCAGCCATCATTGAATTGGACAAACGGGGACAATTCTTTCCTATCGGTTCCGCAAAAGCGTGATTCAGTCCAAGGTGCGCGGCGTCTACTCCGAAGTCAACCAGCTTTTTGATGGAACAGCCGATAAGGCATTGCGCAAAAAATATTCGCCGGTTATCCGCTCTTTGCACGCGGCAAGGGAACTTGCGGAGGTTCTTAAAGCGCGCGCAAAGCGGAATGGAACGGTAGATTTAGACAGTGTGGAGTCGCGCTTTGTATTGGATGAGAATGGCGTCTGTATCGATGTACAACCCCGTGTGAGTGGGGAGGCAGAGCAGATGATTGAGCAGTTAATGATTACTGCCAACCAAGCTGCTGCCAAGCTGGCAAAGAGTGCAAAGCTTCCCTTTGTGTATCGAATTCACGAACAACCGGATCCAGACCGGGTGGATTCTTTGGCAGAATTGGTAAACGCCTTGGGATTCAATCCTGTAAGTTTACGGCATCGCACAAGCGTCAAAACGGCCGATTTTGCTGCTATCATGGAACAGGCGGAAGGAAAGCCAGCCCAAAAGGTAATTTCCCACCAGCTGCTCCGAACTATGGCGAAGGCACGATATGATACACAACCGATTGGTCATTTTGGGCTGGCCCTCGAGGACTATTGCCACTTCACGTCACCGATTCGACGCTATCCGGATACTGCGATTCATCGGATCCTATCGGCATACCTGGCAAAGGACAAGGAAATTGCAGCGCACTATACAGAGTTTTCTCGTGAGGCTGCATCGAATTCATCTAAATGCGAAATCCGGGCGATGGCGGCAGAAAGAAGCGCAGAAGACTGCTATATGGCGGAATATATGCGGCAACATCTTGGAGAGGAAGAAACCGGCGTAATCAGCGGGGTGACCATGCGCGGAGTTTTTGTCGAATTGCCCAACACGGTAGAGGGATTTGTCCGATTACTTCCTTTGAAGGAGCAAACTTTACGTTTGATGGGATGATTACACAATATGATGAAACCACAGGCCGGAAGCTGACCATCGGCCAAACTTTAAGAGTAAAAGCAGTTGCAGCAGATGTAGCTACCGGCCGGATAGACTCATTCCTGTAGAAAATACTGCGGTTAGCGCCAATTAGGCGTATTTGCCCAAGGTTCCTTTTTTAGAAGGATACTTGGGCTTTTTGTTTGTGGTTTTTCTAGAATCTGGTATAAAGCGTGGAATAAATGCCCACCATATTGACATAAAAATAAAAATACACGCGGAGAATTCATGTAAGGGTATCTGTCGTAGTTTGACCCTCACAGAATAGATGCGGATGGAAAGTGGTGTGCATATGGAATCGGTGTTAAAACTGATACAACGTGTAGACAGCCGGGAGACCGATAAAAAACAGGATCAGGAGAAGCGGCAGCTCCTGGAAGAAATTCGGGAGGTGGCGCGCCTTATGGCCTGTAACGACCTTTGGTTTGAGTTGGAATGCAATGAAGACCTGATCGAAGCATGCATTTATCAACGTGAGGCATTGCAGGCACGGTATCGCTATCTATTGGCGACTGCACGGCGCAAAGGAATCAGCTGTGCGCCGTTCCAACCAAAGAGGGCAGAGGGATAAGTCCATTGCTTGGGCTTGTCCCTTCGCCTTGTTTTACAGGTGTTTTCCAGAGACATCCGATGAATTTGCACAAGGGGAGAGCCGCTTATACAGTGGTCTATACGATGGGATTGTCTACAGACATCTCCGCGGAAGAAAACAGATGGTGAAGAACCGCATATGGAAAGGGGAACGGGAAAATGAACAGTTGGAACATGCTTTTGATCGGATTGGGAATCTTTGTGCTCTTGGTCCTTTTGCAAGCAATTGTACGGGCGGCACATCCGATACAGCGTGCAGTTGGCGGAATTGCAATAGGTCTTTGTGCGCTGGTGGTGGTCAATTTAACGGGTGTTTTCACAGGGGTATCCATTCCGTTGAGTCCACTTGCAATTGGAGTATCAGGAGTAGCGGGGATTCCTGGGGTAACACTCTTGCTCCTGCTCAATTTAATCCTTGTATAGATTGCGCCTTTGCTCCAAAGAGGTTTTAAAGGAGGTCAAATAAAAAGAGATTGACTGGATTTTGAAGGATAGATATGATACAATCGAAAAAAAATACATGGGAGGTTGCATATGAAGGAGTTTCTTTTGGAGGCGTGTGTAGATAGTCTTGCGTCTGCTGAAGCGGCTAAACAGGGCGGAGCAGACCGCTTAGAACTCTGTACAGGCCTGGTCATTGGAGGACTGACACCAGGGTTGTCTTTTTTTCGTCAGGTCAAGAAGCGTACAGGTTTGCGAGTACATGTACTGATTCGACCGCGTTTCGGAGATTTTTGTTATTCTGCGGATGAGTTTGAAGGAATGAAAGAGGATATTCAAGCCTTCGTACAGGCAGGTGCAGATGGAATTGTCACAGGCTTTTTGCGTCCGGATGGCCATTTGGATTTCGAACGGATGAGACAGGTGCGCGAACTTTGTGGAACTTGTCATTTTACATTGCATCGTGCCTTTGATGTTTGCGTCGAGCCATTTCGCGCTCTGAGAGAGGCCAAAGAAATTGGTGTGGACACCATCCTAACTTCTGGGCAAAAGGACAGCGCTCTCGACGGCGCAGATCTTCTGCACGATCTGGTACAGGCTGCTGAGGGAAAAGTGGATATTCTTGTTGGAAGCGGGGTTCAAGCCAAAAATCTTGCGGAACTGGCTTCACGGACAGGAGCCAAAAGTTTTCACCTTTCGGCTAAAGAAAAAGACAGTGCCATGGCCTATCGGAAAACCGATGTGCACATGGGACTGCCCATGATGAGTGAATATACGATTTTTGAAACAGATGCACAGGAGATCGCCGCTGCACGGCGTATCCTTGAGCAGTTGAGTGGGAATCAGCTTTAACCTTTCATTTCCTTCAAAAGGTCGGAAACCATATCGCGATTATTTGTGACAAGCGCCAGCATCATCCGGTACACATTCTGTGGAGCACGATGAAAATTGCGCTTCACCATACGCGCCTGAAAGAGGTCTGGAACATAGAGGGAAAAGCTCATCAGCTCCATGTCGCCGCCAGAAACATGACAGGTTACATTATATCCACGTTCAGTCCGATTGATCTCTACTTTGTTTTCACGTTCTCGTTTGGCAGCTGCCAGCAGATTCACAGCCGCAGACACTGCGCGTTCACGTACCGAGAGGGGAACGGCTGCATCGAGCTGTTTGGCAATCATACGAGCCTGCCGTGTAGCAGAGAGCAGATCGGGGTGCTCGGCATCAGCCGTGATGTTCCCCTTATCGAGAAGTTCTGCCAAAGCGTCCGTCACTTCAAAATAATTGGCCAGCCCATTGTCCTGCATAATTCCAATGATGTCTTGCCGGGAAAGAGGGGCATCTACACTGGAGAGCAGATAACAGATCAATATACGAATCTGATTTTTGGTGCGGAGTCCCCCGGCTCCACGCCTCCGGTAAAAGCATCATAGTCCATGAGAAACCCTCCTCTTTTATCCTAGCAAGGTACACACAGCCGTTCTGTACGCACAAATGTTGCGAGAGGAATTATCACACAAAAGGCGTTACAAAAAAGTCAAAGCGACTCATCCCGCCTGGATGATTTTGCTTTGACTTTTACAATTCCTCTTTTAGTTTAACATATGGCACGGCACCTTGCAAGACGAAAGAGCGGGTTTTATTTTTTCAGACCACAGATATCGTTTGCGCTCTGAAGAATCTGTTCCTGTTCTTCTGGTGAAGCAGAACGGAAAACTCCGACTAACATCCGTTCGTCGGCCGATAGATCGTAAATATATTTGATATGATCAAAACTATCCCCTCTGCTGGAATCACGCAGCTGTCCTGCCTCTGATTCATCCATCAACAGTTCCATCAAAGAGACGTTATAGATTTTTGCCAGCAGCTTTAAAACAGAAATAGAAGGCGTCGTTTTGCCGGTTTCATAGTAAGTATAGGTGGAACGAGAACAATTTAGAATTTTCGCGATTTCCATCTGTTTAAAACCATTGTTTTCCCGCAAAGTGCGCAGCTTCTCGCAAAGCTTTTTGTTCGTCAAGGCCTATTCCCATCTTTCTTATAAATTCTGAATCTATATGCTATATTATAATATAACTGTTTGATTTTCGGATAAATATGTCAATAATCTTCACTGAATATAGAGATAATAGAGGTAGTATTCGCGGATTTTAAAGAAACTTGATGGGATGGACAAATATTTTTTGTAAAACTCTTGACGTTTCATTGAAAATTTTGTATACTATCAAAGTCAGCGATGCTGTATGGTTCTTTATATCGGTAGCTGATTAATGGTTTATTCCTTTGGAAGATTGGTCATCCAGAGGGAGTGTTATAGGAGTTTTATGCTGGTGTGGCTCAGTCGGTAGAGCAGCTGATTCGTAATCAGCAGGTCAGCGGTTCAAGTCCGCTCACCAGCTCCAAAAGAGTCGAGATCATTTGATTTCGGCTCTTTTTGTTTTTACTGAATTGTTATTCTACGTTGGAACTGTTTTGCCCGAAATTCCCCGGCAAAGAGATGGTTTTGTAACGCGACGATGTAGATTCTTGGCCGCTCATAGGTGTAAGATGGAAAATCATTCTTTACCATCATATAGGGTTCCCTTAGAATACAGAAGGTTAATATGGTTTTAGTTTTTCAGAAGAAGTGAATCATTAAATAAAGGGTAAAACACCCCATAATAGCCGTTTGTTCTGCTATTATGGGGTGTTTTTTGCAATGAATTTTGAATAAAAACAATAGACTGAGTACAAAAGAGCGTTAAAGGAATCAGAAAATGGAGTTGCCGATTCCACACTTTTAGAGATCTTCGACGGATAGTTCGATTTACTCAGGTTGGTTTTCTGTATATGTTCGTTGAACTAGCATAAGGGTATAGGCAGAACCGGCTAGGATATAAGTACAGAAAGCGCCAAGAACGAGAGTAGACCATAGAATGCCAAAATTTTGTAGAAAGATCACCCCTATGACTCTGTATCCCTGTCCCATTGTAATTCTTTCGGCGGATACAAGGTTTATTACTATGTAATGTGGAGCTATGCCATACGAATCCGTGTATCGGTTTACCGGGAAGTATTGCAGTTATCAACAATATCTGACCGATACACATCAGAAGGGGTAGAGAGATCAAGAAGTGCAAGCCGTCCACAAAGGGATTAAGAGTAATAGGTGGAAGAAGTGCCAAAAGGGATGGATGGGGGGAAAGTTATATATTAGGAGTTTTTTATATTCTTTAATAATCCGGTCGGCCAATGGTTTGAGTCCGCTTACTAGCTTCAAATGGACCACATAGTTAAACTTTTGTGAAATCATATGACACGTTGTTTTTGTTTATCTTTCGTGCTATTGTAAAAAATTCGCTGTCTTGTTTATTCTTGGAAGGAAAACGGTATCATGATTTTACATGTTCGAGAGAGGAATATAGCTAAAATAACTAAAAAGTTGTGGAGAAGAAAAACAAAAAAATTACTAGACCTAAAAAATATACCAGTACAGTAAAAAATAAACACAAAAAAAGTACAAGAAGTTCAAAAAATAGTATTATATATTCTGGACGCATTTTCATTACAATGTATAAAAGAAAGATAGATAAACAACGAGAAAATATAAAAATTGAAAGGTTCTTTGATGCATCGTAACAATAGCGGAAAATATGAACCAATTGATCGCTGTTTAGTCTATTTATATATAAAAAGAACGGGGGGAAAGGCATAGAAAGAAGATTACGCGATGAAGAAGAATGAACAGAGGAACAAATATTTTGAAGACATTTGTCCGGTTCGAGGAAACATTTTGGTAAAGGAGAAACATGATGAAGGAAAGAAAAGGCGTATTTTGGCGCTCTAAGCTGCAAAGGATCTTGGCTTCGACGCTGGCGGTATGTATGGTAGCAACCAGTATACCGGTGGCATCGGCCATAGCGACTTCGGACGATACACAAGTAGAGTCCGCGCAGGAAACCATTTATGTGAATTCTTATAGTGGGAATGAACGGTCGATTGATTTTAACGACCATTGGCGTTTTTATCTGGGGGATGCCAGTGGTGCGGAAAATGTCATATTTAACGATTCCTCTTGGAGTGATGTTACATTACCGCATGACTATAGCATTGACCAGGGGTTTACACATGTGGCTCCTGCGGAACAGGAGAGCGGATATGTGTTGGGCGGTACCGGATGGTATCGTAAAAGCTTTATTCTGTCGAAGGATATGCAGGGAAAGACGATCAGCCTGGATTTTGACGGCATTTATATGAATGCGACTATCTGGGTGAACGGGCAGAAGCTTGGTGAACACCACTATGGTTATACTCCATTTTCGTTTGTCCTTCCCAATGATATATTGAACTTTGGCGGCGAAGAAAATGTGGTTGCAGTCAAGGTGGACCATCAATTGCCTTCCAGCCGCTGGTATTCCGGAAGTGGTATTTACCGCAACGTATATATGACGGTAACTGATCCCGTACATATTGCTTACCATGGCAATTATGTGACAACGCCGAAGATTGCCGATGAGTATGCTTCTGGTGTGGGAACCGTCCATGTGGAGACCACAGTGGAGAATGATCGCACAGAAGCAGCAAAGGTTTCCATTCAGAATACGGTTTACCGCTATAACGAAGACAATTCAGCGGTCGAAGAAATCGCGGTTGTGACGAGCGAACCGACAGAAGGGACAGATATTGCCGCAGGTGAGAGCAAGACGATCGAATCAGACGTTATAGTGGATGCTCCTGCGCTCTGGTCCACAGACGATCCGAATTTATATCGTGTTCGTACGGATGTATTGGTAGCAGGAGAAGTGGTGGACAGTATTACATCCGATTTTGGTTTCCGTTGGTTTAAGTTTACGAGTGACGGCTTCTGGTTGAATGGTGAAAAAATGCGTATGCACGGCGTATGTCTCCACCACGACCAGGGCTCTTTGGGCTCAGAGGCTTGGTATGCTTCCATGGAACGCCAGATTGAACTGATGAAAGACATGGGCGTCAATGCCTACCGAACTTCACATAACCCTGTGTCCGACGAGATGATCGACATCTGCAATAAAAAGGGCATGCTGGTAATGGAAGAAGCGTATGATGGTTGGAAGGCCTATAAGGACGGCAATAACCATGATATGGGTGAATGGTTTGATGTACAGGTTGGGGAAGACAATCAGATTGTTTACGGCGAACCAGACATGACATGGGCTGAGTTTGACCTCAAGGCCATGATTCGTCGGGATTGCAATGCTCCGAGTGTGTTCAGTTGGAGCATTGGCAATGAAATCTTCCAGCTGATTACGGGTTCGACCTCCGACTATACACAGCGTGCGCAGGACCTGGTAGACTGGGGTGCGGAAATCGACAACAGCCGTGTGTTTGCTTATGGATGCAACCAGAACACAAGCAGTGCCAGCGACGGTGTAGCCAGAGTACTGTATAACCATCAGGATGACTATGGCAATCGTGGATTGTCAGGTTACAATTATAGCAATAACTTCTCGAATGGCCACAGTAAGGGGTATAATGTCTTTTCAGCAGAGACAGCCTCTGCGGTAAACAGCCGCGGCGTGTACGACCGCAAGACGACCCGGCAGGATCTCAACGATGACAAACGACTGACCTCTTATGACAAGAGTGCAGTCAGCTGGGGCGCTACCGCTAGCAACGCCATGTGGAAGATGACATGGGCCCCTTACCTTTTTGGCGAGTTTGTATGGACGGGTATCGATTATCTCGGTGAACCCACCCCGTGGAACTGGACCGGACCTGGTGCGAATGGCCAGTCCAAGAACTCTTATTTTGGTATTGTGGATACGGCAGGTTTCCCCAAGGACACATATTACCTCTATCGCAGCCAGTGGAATGACAACGAAAATACGCTGCATCTGCTGCCCACTTGGGACGAAGAGGATGTTATTAAGGATAACCAGGGCCGCGTGGAAGTGGTTGTATACAGCAACGCTCCGTACATTGAGTTAGAACTCAACGGAGAGGTGGTTGGCACGGCAACGGCAACGGTTCGTAAGATGGAAGAAAACGATGTTTATATCACTTATGATGCGGGAACGGGCGCATTTTCTAAGGGGAACGATGCGAGTTCGCAGTATGCAACCTTCTGGGTCCCCTATGAAGAGGGAACATTGGAAGTAAAGGGATATGATTCTCCCGAAAAAACCGAGCAGATTACAGAGTTTGAAGGCCGCAATCAGGTTTCCACTACAAAGGGAGCAACGCAATTAAGCGCCTATGTGGATAGTCCCTCGATCAAGGCAGATGGAAAGGACTTGAGCTTTGTCACTATTGATGTAACCGATGCGGATGGTCATTTGGTCAATTCGGCAGAACCGGAAATTACGGTCACTGTAGAAGGCGATGGTAAGCTGATGTCTTTGGACAACGGTGTACACGACGACTGGACCAATTATTCCGATCCTGACTCGGAAAGCTGGCCGCGGGAAACTTTTGGCGATTGTGCAGTCCACCGAAGAAGGCGGCTCTTTTACCGTGACGGCCAGCAGCAGAGGTTTGCAATCCAGCAGTGTGACCGTGACAACCGAACCGGTTGCAGAGGAAGAGCCAGAGGCAGGCGCAATTTCTAGCTATGTGATGTCACGCAATCTCTATGTAAAGGTTGGCAATATGCCGAAACTTCCTGAGACGGCGACAGTCAACTATGCAGATGGCAAAACAGAAGAAAAGTCCATTGTCTGGGATACAATTCCAGAGGAAAACATCGAGACAGATGGTTCCTTCTCTGTCGTGGGCAAGTTGGATGGTATTTCGGTTACGGTCAATGTGACCATGATTAGCGAAGCAGCGGCTTTGCTCAATTATTCTGCGGCAGTTTCTAAGGGTTCTGATCCAAACCTTCCGGCCACACGCCCTGCCATTTTAGCAGATGGTACCATCTTAAATGCGGAATTCCCGGTGGATTGGGAGACCGATGGAATTGATTTCAGTACGGAAGGCCTCAAGAAGATAACTGGTACAGCAAATGTCTTTGGAAAACCACTCACTGTGACCGCAAATGTGCGCATTGCAGCAGGGGAAGATATCTTGACGGAGAACATGACCCCCGTTGCCCCGAAGAGCTTTGTCAATGGGGAACCGTCCAATGGTGCGCTTGATCCGGTAAGCGACGGAAAGAAAACGGCCGACAGTGCCGGCTGGACAGGAACCGGTAGCATCTATTTTGAGTATGCAACAGCGGTTAACTTTAAACAAGCAAAACTGTATTTGAAGGATACAGCTCCTACATCGGACACCATGCGTCTCTATCGGTCCGGTGACGAAGGCGCGACTTGGCAGCCTATCGAAAATGGCCTGGAGGTCAGCAATGCCCGTGAGGATGGAGTGACCATCCGCACATACGACTTTGATATGACTCCTGGTACGGCGTTCAAACTGGAATTCGATGAGCAGGTTACCCTTTTGGAAGTCGAATTGATGAACAGTGTACCGGATTTTCCGGTCGGTTCTGAGGCGGCGCTTGATTCCCTGCAAGTGGGAGGATATATTGCCAGCTCTTCCGCATTGGAAAACGGTTTGTTTGAAGTCATTGACACGGATTTGAATGCGGACGATGTTACGGCGCAGGGGAAAGACAACGCCAGTGTGACGGTTTTGCCGAAGAATGATGAGAATATCATCCGTATTCTAATGGAATCTGAAGATCATGCAGAGCGCAACGTTTTTGATGTTGTGCTCGGGGAAGATGGTTCTGCCTCCGACGATCCCGACGATGCGACCAGTGATTATCCGTATCAGGATATGATTCTGACGGCGCCGAGCGTAGAAAAAGGCGGTTCCGCAGCAAATGCAAATGATGGCGACAGCAATACCATTTGGCATACGAACTGGGGCGGCGGTGTTGGTCCGGCCGACCTGACAAATGATCCGGAGAACCGTTATCTCCAAATTGAACTGCCAACCGCAGTAAAAATCAATGGTATGCGTTACCTGCCGAGAAATAAAGATCAAAATGGCATTGTCACTTCCTACAGCATACAAGTGAGTATGGATGGGGACGAATGGACGGAAGTAGCAACAGGTGATTGGAGCACTTCAGTGGAGTGGAAACTGGCTCAGTTTGCACCAGTAGAGGCAAAGTATATCCGGCTGTATGGCGTAAAAACCGCAACAAACGAAGGAAAGCCGCAAAAATATATGTCCGCTGCAGAAGTACGTGTGCGTTGTGCAACGACAAGCCTCTATGCTGGAAATACGTCTATTGCACTGGATGCAGAAAGTTTCGACTATACAAGCAACCCGATTACCCCTGAACCAGTTGTCGTCTATGATAACGGTACAGAAAGTATCACGTTGACCAAGGACGTCGATTACACGGTTTCCTATCGGAACAATACGGAACCGGGTACGGCAACCGTGCGGGTTACTGGCAAAGGGAATTATTCTGGTATTGTTGAAAAAACCTTTACAATCCGTCCGGTGGATGTAGTAATTGAAGATTACGAAGAGGTAGAAGTTACGACAGGCGTAGGCGAGTATCCGCAATTGCCAGGCACGGTGCTGGCATATACAAATATTGGCCAGACCCTGATGGAGGTTCATTGGGATAGCATCAGCAATGAGCTTTTGGATGAACTTGGTACATTTAAGGTATATGGTACAATTGCAGCGGACGACAACCACCGTATTGTTGCAACCGTGACGGTCAGCGGTGTTGTGGGTGTGGAAAGTGTCAGCTCTGTCACAACGATTGGCAAGGTGCCGAATCTTCCAGAGAAAATTCTGGTATATTATAGCAACGGGGATGTTGCCCGGAGAAATGTAGAATGGACTCTGGACCATGTAAGCTTTGATGGCGAAGTGGGGGATATTGTTCCAGTCGCCGGCATGGTGGGAACCACAGAGACCCTGGCGAACGTTCGCTTAGTAGAGGAAGGTTCGGTGGATAACACAACCGAAATCCAAAAGAATTTGGCTTTGAATCCGGATGCCTTTAATCAGACGCAGATGACGGATCAATGGCCGGTTGTCCGTGCGCATGCCAGCACAAAGGGGATGTATGTCACCCGCGTGGTCGATGGAAAACGCGGAGAAGACCATGGTGAGATCTGGACCAGCAGCACCAGCAGCATGCGGAAGGATTTCTATGCAATCACTGTTGGCTTTGGCGAAGGAGATAAAACAGGTAAACTTCAAACGATCAGCAAGGCGGTCCTTGATTTTGCTATCCCAGATGGCAGCGCTTTGCCAGAAGGATACAAAGTTCAGTACTATTCCGGAAACGGCGGTATGTTTGATGCGTCCAGATTCTTTGGAACTGGTGATATTGAGCATATCGGAAACACACAGAACTGGAACAACACCAACCCTATCAATATTGACGACAATTGGACGGATGTAGTCCTATTGGATGAAGAGTATCCCGTTCCGACCGAAGAAAACCCAACCGTGTCCGTGCAGTTTGAACCGGTGAAAACCTCGGCAATCCGCGTTGTGTTTACTCCGGCTGCGGGCAAGCAGGTAAGTCTGTACGAATTGGAATTCTATTATATGCCGGATATTATGAGCGATCGAGTGACGGATGTTTCCATCCAGTGTGGTGGAACGCCGGTCACGTTTGACGATGAGAAAACAGCGGTTGTTCATTTGGAGAGCGGAGAAGGCTTGCCGGAAATTCTCGCCACAGCTGGCGAAAATGCATCGGTTACCGTGGTCCACGCCACCGATGTTAACGGAACAGCACGCGTAATGATCACTCCTGAAAATGGTAATATAGCCAAGCAGGAAGTATATACCATTCAATTCCAGTCCGAGGGTGGCGCAAGTGCAGGCGCGTATTTTGTTTCTTCCCAGAATCCAAATATCCTTGTAAAGCCCGCTAGGACCGATGAAGGTATGACCGTCACAGTGGAGCCGAAACCGGGCTATACCATCCAGGAAGACAGCTTAAAGGTACTCAAGAGTGCTGATTTGACCGATGCTGGCGTAGAGGTGGCGGCTGGCCAAGTTGCCGGAACCTATACTTTCTTGATGCCAGAATTTGACGTTACGGTCACAGGTGAAACGGTTAAGGGCGGCGAGCAGTCATTGACGGTCACCTATAACTCCAAGGATGTCACCTTGAAAGTAAATGGAGAGCCACAGAATCTGGCGGATCTGGTCGGCAAATATGTAGCGGAAGACCTTGAAAGCGGAACAGCGGTAGAGTTGACCTTCGAACCGCGGATCGATGGCCGTGCATTCCGTTCCGTAACCGTTGATGGAAAAGAACCAAAGCTCATCGAAGGCAATACCTACACGCACTTAGTAGAAATGGAAGACCATGCTGTGCAAATGGACTTCGTATTTGAGTTGATAGACAAATCCATTTTACGTCAGATTTACGATTATGCCACGATTTATGTGGAGGATGGAACCGTTGACGGACTGATCAGCAGTGTGAAGGATGCCTTCATGGAGGCGTACAGGACCGCAGAAGACGTGTTGAATGATCCAGCTGCTTCCCAGAACGATATTGACCGCGCGTGGTCCAAGCTTCTGGACGCGTTACACTATCTGGAGTTTAAGCCTGGTGATAAGAGCGGGTTGGAAAACCTGTATGAGATCCTGAAAAACCTGGAAGAGGACCACTACACCAGTACGGGATGGGATGCATTTCAAGAGGCGCTTGATCGGGCAGAAGAAGTCCTGGCAGATGATGAGGCGCTTGCAGGGGATATCACAAGTGCATATGATGATCTTTTGAACGCATTTGAACATTTGGAGCCCACGGCAGATCGCTCCGCGTTGGATGCAGCGCTTGAAAAGGCGCAGACCGTAGCAGACGAAATCCAAGAAGGAAAGTATCTGCCGGATGGCCAGAAAGATTTCCAGGATGCATGGAGAGCGGCATTGGACATCGGCCGAGATGCAAGTCAGGAAGAAGTCGATACAGCAACCGAAGCTTTGGTGAAGGCAATGGCCGCTCTGCGAAAAATTCCCAGCAGAGACGAGTTGAACGCATATATCCAAGAGGTGGAGCAGATCGATTTGGATGGTTATACGGATCGCAGTGTGGCAGCCTTTAAGGCAGCTTTGAATATTGCGAAGGCTGCGGCAGACGATATGGATGCAGATGGCCAAGTATTGGCAACCGCATTCTATGGACTAAAGGATGCAGTCAATGGACTTGAGAAGGTGGAGAATCCTGCACCGGGTCCAAAGCCGAATACCAACAAAGGGAATAGTAACCGCACAACGATAGCGGACAACACATATGGGACTTCCGGCGTCGTTTCTGCAGCCCAAGCGATTTCTACGCAGGAAGCATATGTAATCAGTGACACGACAGTCAATTTCGTATTAAAGCATGGTCAGGCATATTGCTTTAAGATGAAGGTTGTAAACAGCAGTGTGGTTCCAAACTTTACAGTGGGCAACGGCAGTGTACTCAAGACACAGTTTGTCGCAAAGGTTGGCAATGACTACTATTATAGGGTTTATGCCATTGGTACACCAGGGCAGAGTACAGGTGTATATACGACGCTGCCGGGGCAGAATGCGCAGAAGCATTGTACTGTAACGATTGCTTAAATAAGCAGTAGCTTTTAAAAGGCCACTGTAGTGGAGAAAAAGGTGGACAGCTTCCAAATGGGAGCTGTCCACCTTTTTTGTCTTTAGGTTTAAGAAAACCCCTGGTTCTACCAGGGGCAAATTAAAAAGCCTTGGCAAATAAAACTTTCATGCTGCAATCGAGCTGGTTTGACAACCGCATCGCAAAAGAGCAAGGAGGTTTTACACAAGTGAAAAATGAAAGAAAACACACGGCGCGCTCTAGCGATCGGAGTGAGTATCATTTGGTGTTTGTGCCGAAATATCGCAGGAAAGAGATCGATAAGGCAGTGCGCAGAGACATTATCGAGATCATCAAAAAACTGTGTAAGGAGATGAAAGTCGAGATTATCGAGGGCGGGGCATGCCCGGATCACATTCATCTTCTAGTGAGTATTCCGCCGTACATGGGTATAGCGCAGTTCGTGGGACCGCTCAAGAGCAAAAGAGCGCTGATGATCTTCGATAGGCACGCAAATCGGAAGTATAAATATGGGAGTAGGAACTTCTGGTACAGGGGATATGTCGTGGATACGGTAGGAAAGAATGCAAAAATAATTCAGGAGTATATCCAAAACCAGTTGGTGGAAGATCTTGCAAGCGGCCAGATTTCCCTTAAGGAGTACATGGATTTGTTCACGGGCAGCAAGAGAAAGTAAGACAAAAGAAAACAGCCGCTGTAAGCGGCTGCCTGTAGTAGTGATGCGATGGTAAACCCTCTGTGCCCTTTCCAGAGGTCAGCAAGTGCTGACCCCTCTGGGGTCTGAGCAAACCACTCGTTTACGAGTGGTTTTGGTTTGATGATTTACGTTTTCCAGAAAAATCGGCCATTTTAAAGTCCTTCGTCGCTCTCACATATCTTGTAACCATCTTTTGTACGTGGTATAGTCATAATCATCCCAGAAAAAGGTTAGGAGAAAAGGAGTGGCGAAATGAGATTGGAACGTGTAACCGATATTGGACACAAAATGTTCGAAGAAGCATTACAGGTATACCGCATCAGTTTTCCATTTCACGAACAGAGGGAGATCCATTCACAGATAAACATCATACAAGATGACGAGTATCATTTTGATCTGATTTACGATGAGGGACTCTTCGTCGGGTTGCTTTTGTTCTGGAAGACAGAGGACTTTATTTATATAGAGCATTTCTGCATTTTACCCGAAATGCGCAATAAACAGTATGGACGTAAAGCTTTGGAGCTTTTGGGACGGCAAGGAAAAACAATGATCTTAGAAATAGATCCGCCAGTGGATGCCATTTCCTGCCGTAGAAAAGAATTTTACGAGCGGAGTGGTTTTGTAGAAACCCCCTATCTTCATGTCCATCCCCCTTATCACAGAGGGAATACCGGGCATAGTCTGGTCCTTATGTCCTATCCCCAAAAAATCGCTCAGGAAGGATACGGTTTATTCCGCCGTTATTTAGAGCGCCGTGTAATGGCAGATGCCTACATCTAATCTTATAGTTTGCCGGATAACCACTCGCCAATGGAACATGGGAGTCTCCCAGCCATTCTGATAGGGAAGCGCGATACATTTGACTGAATGGATGTACCGCAAAAGCCCACCGAAACAGTGGGCTTTTGTAAAAAGGTTCTTCTCTCAGATAGCATCTAAGACGACGTCGAATAAATGAATCGGGTCTAACTGACACCTTGTGCAGCGCTGTGCAAGTGCCGTTACAAAAGATAGACAGGGGGAGACGTCAGAAATAAAGTTGACTTGCTCCCATTCAAGGTCGATAATTTGTAAAGCGATAATTCCAAAGGACTGATAACACCCTATGTAGGGAGAAAAGAGCGTTTCTTTAAAGGGAATGTATTGAACCACGATTGCTGATACCCTCCCTGCCAACTTTTATGTTCCAATCAAAAAAGAAGGCAGGCCGAAGGAATATCTCCGTACTTAAGGATTGTTCTCCTTTTCTGATTTTTGAAAATGTATGCGAGAAAGTTGGTACGATGTTAGTAGCATAGTGTTGTGTTTGTTCAGAATGATCGTTACAAGTATCATGGAGAGCGTTTTCAAAGTGTGTTAAAATTGACATAATATTCCTCCTCGAAAAAAGGATATTCGAATGATTTGTACTCAGCTACGAATAATCGTTCATGTTGTGGAATATATCAAAATTAGCGATAATTTTTGTTTGTTTTAATGATTAATTGAGAAGAAGAACTCGGTGAGTTGGAAACGGTTCAGATTCTTAAATAGAAGGACTGAGAAAGTACCAGCCTAATAAGACAAATAGAGGGGACCTTTTTGTGAACCGATTCAGTTTGTCAGGACAGCATAAAAAGAAGTATGATTGTAGGAAATAAAATCGAGTTACGAACGGACGCCACCGCAGTTCCAGCGGTATCCGTTCTGTTTTAGTATGGGTACGCTGATGGTTGTAAAAGAATATGTAGCCATCAAAGAACCAGCTGGCGTCTTTAAAGGTAGGAATCTTCGAGCGGTAAATGCACTCCGTTTTAAGGATAGAGAAAAATTTTTAGCGCGAGCATTGTCATAGGGGGTTACCTCGTTTTGACCGAGATGGCGTAACGCTGTATTCTTCAATCAGCTTGAAGTATGCTTGGAAAGTATACTTCAAGTTTCGGCCGCTGTGGAGTTGCAGCTCTACAGTGCTTTTCTCTATTTTTAGCAGTCCGTATGGTGTTCAGGACAAGATCGATCGTTTACCTGAAAGTTCAGCTCTTTGGGCACTGGCGCCTAAGCAGCGCGACAGGTTCTCTCGGTTCCTTCCAATTTTTGAACCTATTATTTGCAAGCGTAGTTTTTTCTAGAGAAGTGGTACAGAAAACAGGGATGGCTGTATTTTTCTACAGCCATCCCTGTTTTTTGATACTCTTATTTCGCCGCACAAAAGTTAGCGCGGCATATGTAGCCTTACGAGACTGAAAAAGCTTTGGGGTAATCCAAATAAAAGCAATCCCGGCAGTCCGGGGGATTCTCCCCAACGACTGCCGGGATTGCTTTGTGTGAAATTGAGAGATCTATATACACTCTTTTAAGAATAGATACCATGAGAAGGTGTAAAACGGCGATCCGTTGTGGGAACTCTCCGAAAATAAACGGAAAGGCCCCATTTTGGAAGAAAAATGCAACCAAGCAAAAAAGATCTCCCCACGATGTAACTTTCGTAAGTAATAAAAAAGGGCGCGCAATCCTCTGCACGCCCCTCATAATGACCTGAAAGATTCTCCCATGAAAGGGATTGCCTCTTCGGTGCCGTTTTCCGATCGATTATATCAATGGAACACGGCTTTTCGGAGTTTTGTCGGATACCAGTCCTTTTTGCCTGAGAGTTTCCGGCACAGCCCCTTCGGCGTCGCATACAGTATGCGATCTCTCCTGGTATCTTCATCCATTTTATACACTTTATAAATTTAGTATAGTAAATTTTTCTAGGGAAGTCAAGCTTTTTTGTAAAACGTTTTTATAATAATGCCGGGCCAATGCGAACAGAAAGAACGGGGACATAATCACATACTTTTATGCCATATATTTTGATGCACCTTATATTATGTACCTTATCATTCGATATCTCACTCCTTCGGAAAACATACGAAATAGAAATCCTCTCTCCTGTGCTCTGGACGCCCTCATGATTTGGAAAACACTGTAGAGGAAGGAACGAATGGGGCGGACTATTCTCAGATAATATGTTCCTAGATGATGGGGAGATTGCGTTTTGAGGGGGGAAAACGTTTATAGCTTCAGAAGACATAATCGCTGAAAGAAGGAATGTAGGGCCCAGTTTTACCGTTGGAAACGATCGTACACGAGAGATTTTAACGTATAAAATATTTTCAAAGGAATTTTTGTTCCAATGCCCGTCCTATTCAAAAGGAAAAGAGGAAACCAGAACAAGAACGTCCGGTTCCCTCTGCTCCTTCTCCACATTTAAAGGCTCTGTACAAAGTCTTTGATGTCGCCCAGCTCCTCCAGAAGAGGGGCACCAATGACCTTTGAAAGCGCCTGGTTTAACTCCGAATACTCATTTCCAGTGATCTCAATTTGGTCATACTGATGTTCCCGCAGAAGATCCATGCGACGATCCAGTTCGGCGATAATTTCCTTTTTGATATCTTTTGCCATGGAAACACTTCCTTTTGTTCAATATAGGCACATGCGCATCTGCGCTGTACAAAACATATGGGAGTAGTGTCCCCGGGTGGATCGCGCTTATGCGTCTTATTTGCTCATCTCCTTCGACTTTTCTGTACAGACATGGACTGCTTGGATGACAGCAGCGCGCATACCGTTTTGCTCTAAGCTGGCAACCGCTTCGATTGTTGTGCCTCCGGGGGAACAGACCATATCCTTTAGAGCTCCTGGATGCATACCGGTTTCCAACACCATACGCGCAGAACCTAAGACTGCCTGTGCAGCAAATGTATATGCCTGCTGACGTGGCATCCCCTGTAGTACAGCGCCATCGGCCAATGCTTCAATGAACATATAGACGTATGCTGGGGAAGAACCGCTGACGCCGGCTACAACATCCATCATGCTTTCTCCAACAAATTCCGCCTTACCAAAGCTCTCAAAAATTTCCTGAATGTCTTTTTTTTCCTCTTCCGTTACAAAACTGTTGGCGCATAGCGCCGCCATCCCCTCTCCAACTAAAGCGGGCGTGTTGGGCATGGCGCGTACAATTTTGATATTGCGGCCGAAACGCGCTTCGTTGACAGCGATCGTCTGTCCAGCGGCGATCATGACAATCACAACGTCCTCTTTGACGGTATCCCGAATTTCCTCGATTACATCTGCGTATAAATAGGGTTTAACCGAGAGTACGATAATATCACATTTTTTTGCAGGAATCAGATTGTCCTGTGTGATGCAAATCCCGTATTCCTCCTGCACATGGGTTAAATTCTGTTCACTGGGGTCTGCTGCATATACCTGTTCTGGCGAGACTAATCCGGACCGTACAATTCCTCCGATCATCGCTTGTCCCATGTTGCCACAGCCAATAAACCCGATCTTTTTATTCATAGTAATGACTCGCTCCTTTTTCAGACGCCATGTCCCATTTGGACAAGGTGTTTTTCTTTTATTTTACAGCGTGGGGCAAAGAATGACAAGGCGAGCGATTGGAATGCAGAAAATAGGCATGCGAAAATTTTTGCTGCATACAATGGAATGGCGGGTGGATGGACCGGATTTTTCAGTGAAATTTCCGAACTTTTCAAAGTGTCTTCAAAAAACGGTCACATTACGCCAGTATACTAAAGGCAAATCTAAGAAAGGAGATGAGAGACAAGAATAAAGTATAGAATTGTAAATAGAAATTGAAATACATAATATACTACTGTTGAAGCTGACCGGGTGGCTGGAATACCAGCCCGGTCGGCGGGACAGACAAACAGAGAACTCATGCAACTTTGTGCATGGGCTTTTTTATTTTATCCATGTTGCGATTGAAATCAGGAATGTTTTTAAGTTCATTCCAGTTTTGAAGAAAATTTTGGGCGGAATTTTACTCAGATTATGTAAACAGTCGACGCTTTTTTCCTTGAACATTTTGGGCGTTTACGGTATAATCAAAACATATTTTGGGAAAATAGGTTTTTTTGGTCATGACAGATATTTTTGTATTCGGAATAAAAATTCTTTCGTAAAGCGATAGGAATTTGTAGTGAAAGGGAATCTGCTTTGTTGGTTTGTGGTAGGTATCCGGATGGGGAATAGGAGTGAACAAATTTGAGAAAGCAATTTCGGCGGATGGGTTCTGCCGTAGCAGCTATGTTGTGTGCCGTTTCGTTGACAGTGACAGCCCTGCCAAACGTTGCAAGGGCTGTTACCACTGCGCAGACGACGGATTATCTGAATCTGCGTACAGGTGCTGGCAAGTCCTATTCGGTTCTTTTGACCATGCCCAAGGGGACGGAAGTTACCGTTCTTGAGGATTCGCAGGGGGAATGGGCGAAAGTACGGCTTTCTTCTGGCCAAGAAGGGTATTGCAGTAAAGCATACCTGACAACAGAAGGAACTCTGAGCACCTCCACCTATGGGGCATTGGGGACAGGAGAAGCAGCGGTTACGACAGCAAACCTCAATGTGCGCAAGGGTGCCGGCACCAGTTATGGAATTGTGACGACTCTTGCGGAGGGCGCCTCGGTGACTATCCTAGACGGCTCTCATGCAACATGGGCGAAAGTGCGCACGGCTAGCGGGCTGGAAGGATACTGCCTAAAAGAATTTTTGAGCAGTACAGGAAATGCCGCAAATTCTTCTAATACAGGCGGGGAAACGGCTTCTACGGGTAGGACTGCGGTAACCAAAGACTATCTAAATCTGCGCAGCGGCCCTGGAACCAATTACGATCGTATATTGACGTTGGCGCAAGGCGTCTCAGTAGAGGTATTGGACAATTCCAATGCGGAATGGGTCAAGGTTCGCACTTCTTCGGGCCAGGAGGGTTACTGTAACCGGACCTATTTATCGGTTTCCGAAACATCCGCCAGCGATAGTGCGGGGGCATCCAACTCCAATGCGGGGACTACCGCCGGGTTGACTGCCACGGTTAAGGAAAATTTGAATCTACGTGAAGGCGCTGGTCCCAGCTATGCGATTATCAAAACGATGCCAAAAGGCGCGACCGTCACCGTGATTGACAATTCCCATTCCACTTGGGCGAAAATCCGGACATCGGATGGAACAGTAGGATGCTGTTCCAAGGAATTTTTGGATATCCAAGCCAGCTCTACAACTTCCCCATCCTCCCCACCGGCAGGAACGGCTGATTCCGCTACTTCTTCTGGTTCGAATTTGACGGCCACAGCAAAAGAGAGCGTGGCACTGCGCTCTGGAGCAGGGCCGAGCTATGATGTGATCCGTGTACTCTTTCCGCAGGAAACTGTCACGGTAACCGACAATTCTCATGCGACTTGGGCAAAGATCAAGACGTCGGATGGGACAGAAGGATACTGTATGAAGCAATATCTAACGATTCAGGCTTCTACCACAGGCACCGGTTCGGAAACAGGAAATTCCAATGGCGATCAAACAATCACTGGGGCAACGGTCACTGCGGATGCATTGCGTTTGCGTAGTGGGCCGGGAACGCAATATGATCAGGTTGCGATGCTGCTCAAGGGAGCCACGCTCACGGTGCTCGATACCTCCAATACAGAGTGGACCAAGGTGCAGACAACCAACAATCTAACAGGTTACGTCAGTAATGAGTACATACAGTTCCTATACAACGGCCAGACGGGAGTTCCGGCCAATTCGCTGGCCATTTCGCGCACGTCTGGTACGGTTTCCGCCGGAAAAACACTTTATATCAAAGCGACAGCAAGCCCGAGTACTGCTTCGATCACATGGAGCAGTAGCAATTCCGCAGTAGCAACCGTCACCAATGGATACATCTACGGAGTATCCCCCGGCACAGCTACGATTACAGCCACTTCGGGTTCACAGTCTAAGACCTGTACGGTCACAGTTACGACAGCTGAGCCAGTCCGGACTGCGTATACCTCACCGAATATTGCAGGAGTAGGTTCTGCGGTCACCTTTACGGCCATTACGGATACCAGCCGGGATGGAGTTCGCTTTACTATCCAGATGCCAAACGGTACGGCACAGATGATTACGGCTACATCCAGTACAACGGAGACTACTGGTCAGACAAGCACAAAGGTCTGGAAAGCAACAATGAATTTGACCGAACAGGGAACTTATCGTGTGGTGGCAAATTCGTCCCAGGGCGGTGTTTACAGTACAGAGGGGTTTGCAACCAGCGCTTATGTGGTATCTTCACAAGACTATACGGTGACAACCACTGAACAGCGGCGTGCCAGTGACAAGATGATCGAGTTGATCGCCAATTGGGAAGGCTACAGCGCTTCGGTTTATGCGGACAAGTTGACCTCCAATCAGGTGCCGACCCTCGGCTATGGACTGACGCTCAAAGAGGGGGATACTTTCTATAACGATCTTTCTAAGACCGAAGCGTGGTCTTTGCTGGTCAATACCATCAATGATGCGTCGTATACGACCGAGGTCAACAAGTTTATCACACAGAACAACTTGCGGATGAGCCAGTGCCAATTTGACAGCCTTGTGAGCTTTGGCTACAATGTGGGCGCAGGATATTGGAACAGCACGTCCTCCGAGATTGATTTGCGACGGATTATCCTAAACGCAGTGGTACCGCCACAGAGCTTTGGCGCAGGAATGTCCGCTACCGTCAGCAAAGCTACAGTCGTGCGTTCGGCACCGAGTCTTTCCGGTTCGCAAGTATGCGAGGTTGCAAAGGGTACGACCATTTCGGTTACCTCAGCCGACTTTACGAATCAAAAGGATGGCTGGTATTTGGCGGCTTTGCCGAACGGTTCTGCAGGGTGGATTAATTCCGGATATGTGACCCTGAATAGTTCCGATTTAGTGCACGACCTCAATTATACGAACGCCTATGCATTTGGAACCGACATGTTGCGTTGGAACCAAGCAGGTGGAAAGAGCTATGCAGGCCTGTTGTACCGCCGTTTAGGAGAGGCAAATGTCTATAATTACAACGATTACAGCGCATCCCGTGTCAACACCTATGGATATACGTATCCTTCTGCATTGGCCTATTTGGACACGAAATCATGAGATAGCAAGAACCGATTTTGACATTGGATGTTCTCTGGATTCAAGTATATGGGATAGTCCATCTATAAGGGGGAGCCAATTTGACCGAGCGTGAAAAAATGGAAAAGGGACTCTGGTATGATGCCAATTATGATACCGAACTGGTGGAAAAGCGTTTGGAAGCAGAGGAACTATGTTTTGCTTTTAACCATACACGTCCGAAAGAAGTCGATCAGAAAGAGGCCCTTCTCAAAAAAATTCTTCCCCATAAGGGAGCGGGTGTTGTTATCCTGTCTCCATTTTACACGGATTACGGCTATAATTGTTGGATAGGAGAAGCCACATTTATCAACCACAATGCTTATCTGATGGATGGCGCCCCCATTGTGATCGGGACACACTGTTTTATTGGGCCAAATTGTGGAATGTATACAGCCAATCATCCCGTCGTGGCGGAAGAGCGAAATATGGGATTGGAGCAGGCCAAACCGATTACAATTGGAGATCATGTATGGGTTGGAGCAGATGTCACTATTTTGCCGGGGGTCACCATTGGAGAAGGAAGTGTGATTGGAGCCAAGAGTGTTGTGACCAAAGATATTCCAGCACGCGTGCTTGCTGTAGGCAATCCATGCCGCGTTCTTCGCCCAATCACAGAGGACGATCGTATTCGCTGAAGATCAGGTGAAAGACTGGCGCGAGAGAATGACAGGGTGTTTTAAAATACCTGTTCGATCCGTTTTTGCAGGGAGATCTGGAACAAAGCCCGTTTCCGAGGGATTTTCCTCCCAAAAGAGATTTATTGAAAACGATAAAAGGACGCTCTGCGAGCTGGCAATGTGCCGGATGCAGGGCGTCCTTTATATACTTGCTGATTTCAATGTACCATCGCTCTTTTTGTACGAAGCGCTTTTTGCATTCACCTCCTAGTGAGATAGAAGTAAGGGTTAAACGAATATTTTGGATGATAATGTGAGTAAGTTTCACGATTTTTATATTGACTTCTATAGTATGTCATTGTAGCGTAGAAGATGCGAAAAAGAGAGGTGATGAAGCAACGTAAAGCCAGCTTGGAATCATAGGCTCTGTATAAGGAGGATCGTTCGTATGTGGCCTAAAGGGCAGATAAGGGTATGCTGGTGAAACTTTGGAAAAGTAGTAGAGGCAAAACGAGAAAGGCTGACCGTTTTTTAGGCGGATACCAGCGAATTAGAACGTACGGAACTTCTTTTCCTGTATAAGGCCGTTTCAAGTAAGTTTGAGGATTGCATGTAGAAGAACTTGGGAAAGGAACAACACTATGGACAGCATTTTAAAACACTTATATGAAGGGGAACTCTATCCAGAGGAAAAGATCGTTTCCACAGATCCGAAATATCATTCCCTTGTACGTGAAATCAATGAAGAACAGAACTACTTATATGAACTTTTGGATGAAACAGACGGCAGGCGGCTGGAGCACCTGGGGAAACTCTATATGGAGGAAAATGCCATGGACTGTTACGCGGGTTTTGCCTACGGGTTTCGATTGGGGGCGCGCATGATGTGTGAGATTTTCGCGAAGGAGAACCATTGACAGAGGTTAAAGAGCAGAATCATTTTCGAATTTCACAGCGCAAAAGGCCGGAAAGCCGTTTCGTGGGCTCCGGCCTTTTGTGTTTCTGTTATAGGGCCCTTTTAGCTTTTACAATTCCCGTGTCCAGTACTTTCGGTCCAATGCACGATATTGTACGGCTTCCGCCGCATGAACAGCCTGAATCTGCTCGCTTCCATCCAAGTCTGCGATGGTTCTGGCGACCTTTAAAATACGATCGTATGCACGTGCAGATAGGCCGATGGTTTCAAAAGCATGTTTGAATAGATTTCTGGCGTCGTCGCTCAATACGCAGATCGTATGTAAACATTCTGGGGTGATGCGGGCATTACAGGAGATTGCTGTCCCGCGATAGCGGTCGTTTTGTATTGCGCGTGCAGCATCGACCCGCTGCTTGATCGAGGAAGAGGGTTCTGACGGGAGGGAAGAATCAAGCTTATCAAATTCCACGGCAGGTACTTCGATATGAAGATCCAAACGGTCCAGCAGGGGGCCGCTGACACGGGAGAGATAGCGGGAAACTGCGCCGGCGCTACAGACACACCGCCTGGTAGGATGCCCAAAATATCCACAGGGACAGGGGTTCATGGCGGCCACCAGCATCACGCTACACGGGTACGAAACCGCTCCGCTGGCGCGAGAGATCGTCACCCGGCCATCCTCGATGGGTTGCCGGAGAACCTCCATAGCACTGCGGGAAAATTCCGGGAGTTCATCCAGAAACAAAACCCCGTTGTGGGCAAGGGATAGCTCTCCCGGCTTGGGAAGAATCCCTCCCCCGGAAAGCCCGGCTGCTGATACGGTGTGATGTGGCGAACGAAACGGCCGCGCCCGTATGAGTGCTGTACAGGTGGGGAGTGTCCCTGCAATGGAATGAATTTTTGTTGTTTCAATGGACTCTTCGAAGGTCATATCGGGCAGAATGGAGGGGAGCCGCTTGGCCAACATACTTTTGCCAGAGCCGGGTGGACCGATCAGGAGAACATTGTGCATCCCGGCCGCTGCAATTTCCAGCGCACGTTTCGCCTCTTCCTGTCCGCGAACTTCGGCAAAGTCAGGGAAAAGCCCGTCGTTTTGGCTTGGAGTGTCTCCTGGAAGGATGGGAGATAGCGGGACACGCCCTGTTAGATGGGCAAGAAGAGATTCGAGGTTGCGCACCGGGTAAACCTCAAGCCCTTGAACGACAGCACCCTCGGCAGCATTTTGTGCAGGGGCAAATAAACGCCGAAACCCTGCCTCTTTTGCAGCAATTGCCATTGGTAGCGTCCCACGGATGGGGCGGACAGCCCCGGAAAGGGAAAGCTCCCCAAGGAATATGCTGTCTTCCACCGATGCATCCAGTTGACTGGAAGCACGCAACAGGGCAATAAGGATCGGCAGATCATAGAGGGAGCCCTCTTTGCGCTTGTTCGCTGGGGCGAGATTGACGGTGATCCGGCTGACGGGAAACTGGAAGCCCATATTTTTCAATGCCGCACGGACGCGGTCTCGCGCTTCGCGTACCGCAGCATCGGGTAGGCCGACCATCTCGAACGCGGGAAGCCCCCGTGAAAGATCCACCTCTACCTCTACGACAAATGCGTCCAATCCATATAATCCCATGCTGTATACATGTTCTACCACGGTTGTATCCCCCACTCGATCAAAGTCTCCTGAAATTATACGCTATGGTGGGGAATCCTGCGAAAAAGGAGATAAAACTTCACCTCAGAATGTTTAAGAATATTGGTCGATTATGGCAGAGACCTGTTCCGGGCGAACAGATGGGTGGATAGTGGAATCAATCATTACATTCGGAGCGTTACCACATTTTTTCAGGCAATTGCGCGTTTCCAGATGGAACCGGCCATCCGTTGTGGTTTCGCCCGGTAAGATTCCAAGGGCGTCTTGTATGGCGCGTAAGACGGCTATGCCCCCTTTTGACGAACAGCGTGGCCCCGTACATACCGTGATTTGATGGCGGTATTCCGCTTCTGTAAGACCAGGTATCCGTTTGACCAACGCAGCGACCAGAGAAGGAGACGTTTCTGTCGCTTGGGCAATGCGCTGCTGAATGACGGTTGGCACACACCCGTAAAGCTGTTGGACCTCCCGCAGAAGAGCGATTAGGGCCTGCTGGTCGCCCGCGCCAGCAGTTCCTCGATAACGTTCCAGCGTAGACTCCAAAATGGTTTTCTTTTCTTCCATGCACGAATTCCTCCTTTTATCAGTCTATGGGATATTCTTTCTAGGGAACCATGGGGTATACCAATGCCCTGCCAGGGCTGGCAGGGCATTGACGGTTAAGCAAGCTGCATATTTGGATAGACCTTTTTCAGATATTCGTCTGTATAATGCTCATCCAAAAAAACGGCTACGGGATTATTCGCAGGAATTCCTAGATGCCGGTTGGTTTGACGGCGAATCGCCGCACCGGATATCAGAATATCGAATACCATAAAAATCAACAGGATCCATGCGATCATTTTTCCCGGCCGGTTGGGGATGCTTTCGATCAGATTGGTAAAGAACGGAAGCATATGCTTTAAGAAAATCAATCCCAGGATTCCCCAACATGCCGAGTAAAATACATTTGTACGGCCATGGACGTTCAAAGGGGAGTTGCTATATTCCCAGGATACCGTCCCGAAGATCAGTTCCTGGAATAGAGAACACAGATATTCAAAAATACCGCCAATCACGCCGCTTGCCAGGAAAATCACCAGGCTGCTGGAATGACGGAACCGATAGAGTACAACCGTAAAGATGACGGCCCCCATTCCATAAACTGGGCTGAACGGGCCGTAGATCAATCCCTGCCGGCTTTCAAAGTAACCGAGACGCAAATAACACCAGAGCATTTCCACGCAATAACCGATGATGCAGCCAATGATAAAAACAAAAAATAGCTTGTAAAAGTTTAATCCATGCGCGAAGGAATCCTTCCGTCCTTCTTCGGGGGTATAATTGTGAACTTTTTCTTCCTGTTTTCCAAACCGAATCATGGGTACACCTCTTTCTCTGTCAAAGTATGTTGTATCATGTCGATAAAGGACATCTTAACATAAAGCGCCTGCATCTGTAAAGCAACCAAAGAAATAGGGGAAACCGGAAAAGTCTTTGTGAAAAACCATTCAAGGCTTTTGTGAAAAGACTCTTGCCTTTCACATTGACGAAATAAAACAAATATATTTTTTTAGAAGGACAAATATTTGTTGACTTTATAGAGAGAATGCAGTATGATATAGAAAGTCATAAGGAATGTGAGTCTCATGAGGTGTTATGTTTGGCCACAGAAATCCAAAACAACCGTATGGAATCTTATTCGGATCAACAGTTGGCCACACTTGTGAGAGAGGGAGACCCGGATGCATTTTTGGAATTGACGTCCCGTTACATGACGCTCATCCGGGCAAAGGCTGCACCGTTTCACGGCACTATGCTGGAAGCGGATGACCTATGCCAGGAAGGACTTTTGGGGTTGTTGGATGCGGTGCGCAATTATCGGGAGGACGGCGGTGCAAGCTTCCGTACGTATGCGGGTGTCTGCATTACGAATCGCATTATTATGGCATACCGGTGGGCGGCCGGCCGGAAAAACTTTCCGTTAAACAATTTTGTTCCGCTCAGTGAGGAAGGTGCTTCCTGTGGCGTGTTTGCCGGGGAAGAGGCCAACCCCGAAAAAATGCTGGTGGAAGAGGAGGATCTGCTTCTCCTCAAACGATTCATCAGCCGTGGTTTGTCTAAAATGGAACGCCAGGTGCTTATGCTTTATTTGGGCGGTTATAGTTACAAGGAGATCGCCGATTCCCTTTGTATTACCTCGAAGGCTGCAGATAACGCCCTGCAACGTGTGCGCCGCAAGCTCAAGGAACCGTTTTAGTCCCATTCATATGCCCAGCTCAAGAGGAGCGTTGTTTTATGGCAAAGGCGCGGTGCAAATCCGGCAAGGGCAAATATCTATAATCTGAAGCGAGGTATATCAAATGTACGAAGACAAGACTCTCATCTGCAAAGAATGTGGCGCTGAATTTGTTTTCACCGCCGGCGAACAGGAATTCTATGCTTCCAAGGGTTTCGTAAACGAGCCCCAGAGATGCAAGGCCTGCCGCGATGCGCGCAAGAATGCTGCAAAGCCTGAGCGCGAAATGTTCACCGCCATCTGCGCGAGCTGTGGCAAGGAAGCAAGAGTTCCCTTTAAGCCCCGTGAAGACCGTCCTGTATATTGCAGCGAGTGCTTTGCAAAGATGAGGGAAGAATAAGATATAAATTTTTTCAATTTGTAACTGAGACGCCTCGGAGGAATCCGGGGCGTTTTGTTTCTGTGGGAATGTGTCAAATCTTCGTATTGCAATCCTTTCGGTGGGGTATTATAATAAAAACACAAATTTTGCTTTTCATAGAAGCGCAACACAGAGTATAGGAGGAAACAACATGGCTGCTGTTACAAAGGATACCATTATTGGCGATATTCTGGATATGGACAAGACGACCGCTCCCTTCTTTATGGAAATGGGGATGCATTGCTTGGGTTGCCCGGCTTCCCGTGGGGAGACACTGGAACAGGCCTGTATGGTGCACGGCGTGGACCCGGAAGAAATGGTGAAAAAGCTCAACGCCCATATGCAGGGCAAATAAGTTCGGATCGGTTTACACGCCGCCCGTCAACATGTTTGGCGGGCGGCGGTTCCATATTTGGAGAAAAGGAGGCTGTTGTATGCCGCATCCGTTGTTTACCCTGGGAAACCGGCTTTCTCTGTGTGCATCTATGGTTCGAGAGGGAACAAAGCTGGTGGATATTGGAACCGACCATGCTTACCTGCCCATCTGGCTGGTGCGGAAGGGCCGGATTTCCAATGCAATTGCTGCGGATGTCAAGCTTTCGCCTTTGCGGTCCGCAGAACGGAATATTCGCCGCTATCATGTGGAAGAACAGGTTTCCGCCCGTCTTTCGGATGGGCTGGATGCGGTCTTTCCAAACGAAGCAGATGACATCGTGATGGCAGGGATGGGAGGGGAGCTGATTATCCGCCTGATCGGAGCAGCCCCTTGGCTTAAGCAGGAACATAAGCGGCTCATTTTGCAGCCGATGACCTCTGCGGAAGAGCTACGCCGTTTTTTGGCAAGGGAAGGCTTTTCGATTCTACGCGAAGAAGCCACGGAAGAGGATGGACATATCTACTCGGTTATGCAGGTGATGTACGCTCCTGCACAGGCGGGCGGGGGAGAACTGTATCCCTATATTGGCAAACTGGATGGCTCTACTGCGGAAAGCCGCGCCTACATATCCAAATGTGCTGTCCGGCTTTTCAAAAAAGCACAGGGGATGCGGATTTCTGGACATAGTGAGGAGGCAACGGCCCTTCAGGCAATTTATGAGTGTCTACAGCAGCTTTGCGAAAGAGACAATTGAAAGAGGGATTGGTTATGGCAACGGTTGGAGAGTTTTATGATTTGATTGACGCATTTGCCCCATTTCATACCGCGATGGGGTTTGACAATCCGGGCCTGCTCGTGGGAGACCGCGGCACAGAGGTCCATTCGGCCCTGTTTGCACTGGATATTACGCCGCAGGTGGTGCGTGAGGCGGCAGAGATGGGCGCGCAGTTGGTCGTCAGCCATCATCCGGTCATTTTTCATCCATTGAGAGAGCCTTTTGCCGGGTTCCTGCGCCGCTATCCGTTGGCGCAATATGGGGTCGCCGCGATCTGTGCCCAGCACCAATCTGGATATGGCGCAGGGCGGAGTGAATACATGCCTGGCTGAACGGTTGCAGCTGAAACAGGTGCGTATGCTTAAAGAATATGAACACAGCGGTTTGCCGGAGAGGGCTGATCGGCGAAACCGATCATCCGTATACCCCAAAGGAGTTTGCCGGATTTGTCAAAGAGGTATTGGGATGTGATGGCTTGAAATATGCGGATGGTGGAAAGACCATTACAACGGTGGGCCTGTGTGGGGGCGCCGGCGCAGATCTTACCATGGACGCCGCACAACAGGCGAGCGCAGGCGATGGTGACTGCGGATACCAAACAGAACCAACTTCTCGATGCGGAGGATATGGGGATTACGCTGGTAGATGCAGGCCGTTTCTCATACGGAAGATGCGGTGATCGTTCCGCTGATGGAACGATTCCAGGCCCGTTTTCCGGAGGTAAAGATGGCCGAGAAATCCGGTACAAGCCGCGCAGCCGTGCAAAATCCCTCTAAACCTCTGGCTGGGGCACTGAAGATGCCTCGGTGGAAAGGACGGATACCAATGGCTCTGGATGGCAGCATTTTGGAGCATATCAAAAAAGAAATCGAAGGATTGGCTTTGGGAGCCCGCGTCGAGAAAATCGCACAGCCCAATCGGGAAGAGATGGTCTTTACGCTGCGACAGACGGACCGATCATTATAAACTCTTATTGTCTGCACGTGCGAACAGCGCGCGCATTCATTTTACCCGGTTCGTACCGGAAAACCCGAAAGTCCCGCCGATGTTGTGCATGTTGTTGCGAAAGAGGTTGTCCGGCGCCAAGCTTGCCGCGGTGCGGCAACCAGGATTGGAACGCCTATTGCTTTTGGATTTTGATGCGATCAATGAGCTTGGCGATGAGGTGCGTTTGACTCTGGCGGTGGAAATTATGGGCCGCTACAGCAACCTGATTCTAGTGGATGAAAATGGGAAAATCGTGGATGCGCTCAAGCGTGTGGACGCTGAGATGTCCTCTGAACGCCTGGTTCTGCCTGGTTTAAGTTATCAGTTGCCACCACCGCAAAAGAAGCTCTGTATGCTTGAAACGGATTCGGAAGCGCTATTGGCACGCTTGCGCGCATTGCCTGCAGACACAGAGCTCGCTAAAGCACTGCTCGCCAATGTACAGGGGGTCTCACCGGTTGTCTGCCGGGAAATACAGCATTTGACCGGCCGTGGAACAGACCTGTATACGCAGGAGATGACAGAGGAACACTGGGGACGTCTGCGTTTCTTTCTAGACCGGTTGATTCAGACAGTACGCGGGATAGAGGGAGCGCCCCACATGGCGGTCAGTGTGGCGAAAAAGCCGATGGATTTCTCCTTTATGAATATCACACAATATGGAACAGCGGCTATAGTCACGCGGCAAGAGACTTTTTCGGACCTTTTGGACGCTTTTTATGAGGGGCGAGACCGCATCGAGCGGATGCGTGCCCGTTCGCAGGATCTGCTTCGAGTACTTTCCAACGCGTCAGACCGTCTGAGCCGAAAGATCAATATTCAGCGTGCCGAATTGGAAAAATGTGCAGAGCGCGACCAATTGCGTATTTGTGGTGATTTAATCAGCGCCAACCTCTATCAAATTGAAAGGGGAGTACTTCGGTATCCCTGCAAAATTTTTATGAGGCGGATGCGCCGCTGGTCAAAATCAAATCAGATCCTGCAAAGACGCCTTCGCAGAATGCACAGAAGTATTATAAGGATTATCGAAAGGCGCGGACAGCGGAAGAAAAACTCACCGAGCAAATCCACCAGGCCCAACAGGAACTGGAATATTTGGATACGGTATTTGAGGAATTGAGCCGTGCAAAGGTCGAGCGGGATCTCTGGAGATCCGGCAGGAACTTGTGGAACAGGGATATATCCGCGCACAGAGGGGAAAACAGAAGCCTGTCGCCGCCGCCGCTCCGTTGGAATTTACCTCCAGCGATGGTTTCCGCATCCTGGTGGGGACGGAATAACCGGCAGAACGACCGCCTGACGCTTAAGCAGGCGAACAACAATGATATTTGGTTTCACACGAAAAATATCCCCGGCTCCCATACCATTCTGGTGACAGACGGGCGGGAACTGACGGAGACGGCTATCCGTGAAGCGGCAATGCTGGCTGCGGCGCACAGCCGGGCGCGTGAATCTTCCCAGGTTCCCGTCGATTATACCCAAGTGCGCAATGTGAATAAACCTTCCGGCGCGAAACCGGGAATGGTGATTTACATCAAATACAATACGGTGTACGTAACGCCTGCGGCCTTTGAAGAGGCGTAAGGCTCCCTGTTTGGCGAAAACGCGAAAAAAGAATGATCAAAAGGGGGTATCGCCCAATGGGGAAAGGGAGAAAAGCCTTTTTTGGAGTTTCCGGGGGATGCGCCCCTGTCGCGTTGACAGAAAAGAAATGGATGGTATATAATATTCTTTATATTTCCTTAACAATTGGAATGAATCGGTTGAATGTTGTGGAAAATACGGGAATCGACAATTTCGGTTTGGAGGATACGGAATGAACGGATATACGGAGAAATCTGGCAATCTGCTGGAACGGATCGCGGATCTGCTTGCCGATTTGATGCAGACCATTTTCTTGGTCGTGCTCAAGCCTTTTGTTGGCTTGGCGCGGGTTATGAGCGAACGCCTGAAGAATTTTTTGATCAGTGCGTCGTTTTTCGGGATCATGGTCATCATCTACTTGGAGCATACCAATATCACAAGCTTGATTTTGCAGCATCTTCCGCTGCCTTCGGTCATTAAATATGTTTTCTTTGACTTGCTTGGTTGCGTACTGATGGCCGTTGTAGCGATTTGCTCGATTCAAGGGCCCTTGCAGCGGAAACGGTGCAATGCCATGATGACGTTGCTTTGGGCGGGCATGTGTATCTTTTTTATTGTATCCGCAATCTATACGTCTCTACTGGGCAGCAATTTCCATTATTTTTACATTGGTGTTTCCGTGCGTTTATTTTATCTGGAACAACCGTGGGGACGTACGGCACCTTGTTCCGTCTGGTGACCAAAGGGTTGGTGAGCTTCAATCTGGTCTTTTTTGTGTTGAGTGTCTTATTCAGCCCGATCACGGGCGGCCAGTATCGCGCTTTATTCACGAATGCGAACTCATTGGGACAGTACCTCACCTGTACCATTCCGCTCTTTATGATGAACTATACGCTTGCTTGGCGTAAGTGGGAGCAAAAGCCCCGCACAGCTTCTCCGGTGCGCCCGGAGTGGCGCCATCCTGGTTCTCTGTTCCGGTATGCCGCTTTCGCCTGCCGCGCTCATAAGGGGTTGCTCCCATCCCTGTTGGGGCTTGGGACTTCTGTTGCATTGATTGTATTCAGCCGTTCGCGGACTGCGCTTTTGGCAGCGGCCATTTCTTTTGCGCTTTGGTTTGTTTTGAATTATATCGTGGCACACTGGGGCGAAGGGATCAAAGCCATTGCTCTGCGCGCGATAAAACAGATCCTACCCATGCTTTTGGCAGTGGTAATCTGTGTTCCTGGTACGTTTTGGTTGGTCAAGGGCGGTACGTATGCGGTGTATTACTATGCGGCGGTCAATGACTTGTTGCCAGAGGAGTATGCGTATCTGGATCCCCGCCTGCAGGGGACAAAGCTGGATGACGCGATCAATGCGGCGATGGATCGTTTGGACACGGAGGGAAAGACCGCAGACCAGGTGACTACACACCGTACGTTGATCTGGAAAGCATTTGCGGATCGTGTAGAACCTCTCGGCCATGAGCGCGGTAAGATCTATGTACACGATTACGGCGTTGCAGCCACCGCACACAACTGCATAATCCAAATTTTATATGACAGCGGAATTTTTACGGCTCTGTTCTATTTTGCAATCAATGTGGCGTCCGGGTTCCGGGCACTGCTGTACTATTTGCGCCGCAGGAAAGGGGACCCATATGCGATCTTCCCGGTTTTGCTGATGCCCGGCTACTTGGTAACGTCGTTGTTGGCTTCCTCTTACCCGCCGTTTGCTTACAGCATTGCCTTGGTATACTGGCTGGTGCAGGCTCCGCTCTTTGAGAAAAAGATTCGTGAGCCTGAAGGTTTGCCCGAATGTGTATAAACAGGAGCGTCGCTATGAAACGACTCATTTTAATCACCGACCATTACCCGTATACTAGGGGGGAATTGCCCTTTATACAGCCGGAACTTGCGGTGACATGCCAGCATTTTGAGGTGACAATTATCTGTAAAAGCCCTGTGCAGGAACCAGAGTATTCGCTTCCTGCGGGGGTAAAGCTGTACCATTACCATAGGAATGCCACAACAGGGAAAAGCTCCGCAATCTATTTGGTTGCCTGTTGGATCGAAATTATTATCGCAGTGTGTTTGGAAAAGAGCATGCGAAGGGCTCATTGCGTGCTAGAGAAGCTGAGGTGCGCAATTTTCGTCTTTCCGCCCACCTGTTTCAAAAATATCTGCGGAGCGAGGGCTTTTTCGACCAGATCGAACATACCATTTATTATTCCTACTGGTATAATTACGGTGCTTTGGCTTTGGCTTTGGAGAAGCAGCGCCACCCGAGGATGCGCATCATCACCCGTACACACGGCTATGATCTCTATAATGAGCGTTCTCCGGCGGGCGTTCAGCCGTATAAATATTTCATGGACCGGCATCTGGACGCAGTGTTTTTTGTTTCCCGCCAAGCGCGGGCATATTATCTAAAGCATTTTGCGACCCAAAAGAATGATCATTACAAGATGGCCTATCTTGGTGTTCCGGACAACGGCTTGAACCCACCGGCAAAAGGGGATACCATCAGCCTGTTCTCCTGTTCCAATGTGATTCCAATCAAGCGCCTGGACCTGCTGGTGGAAGCGCTTTCCCTGCTTCACGGACGGAAACTCCGGTGGGTACATGCGGGCGGAGGCCCTCAGGAAGAGTATATTCATCAGCTCGCAGAAGAAAAGCTGGGGGGAATCCAGAAGTTTCCTATGCATTTTTGGGATCGGTGCCCAATGAAACGATTGTGGATTATTACAAATCCACACATATCGACCTATTTCTTACGGCATCGGAGACAGAAGGAGGACCCCGGTATCCATTATGGAGGCCTTTTCGTTTGGCGTGCCTGCTGTTGGAACGGATGTCGGAGGAATTCCAGAGATGATCCATGAGGGAACTGGTTTCCTTCTGGGGGCCAATCCGACTGCGGCAGAAATTGCGGCGGCGATTGCGGCCTATGCGGATGCAACTGCGGCTAAAAAGACCGCTTTGCGCAGCAATGCGCGCCAGCTGTGGCGAAATTCGTTTTATGATAAGGCCAACCATACTCGTTTTGTGACAGAGTTGGAGAAGCTCTGATTCAAAAAAACAGCATATACAGTCAAGGATACGGAATCCGGAATTTTGGAGGACGCACATTGGATAAATATAAAAAATTGATCTCCAATACCGTGATCTTTGCAATCGGCACCTTCAGCTCGAAGGTGCTGGTTTTTCTATTGATGCCGCTTTATACGCGCGTCCTCTCGGACGCGGAATATGGCATTACAGATCTGATTGTCCAGACGGGAAATCTATTGCTTCCGTTGGCATCCCTGGGGATTGTCAACGCGGTGATCCGGTTTGGCTTGGAGCGGCACGTCCGAAAGAGCGACGTATTCACCACAGGTTTGGCTACAATCCTGACCGGTTTCTGTATCATGCTCCTGTTGTATCCTCTACTGGATCTCTTGGACTTCCTATCGGGATACACGGCTTTAATCTATGCGTTTGTGTTGATGTCCAGCTTGCGGTCCCTTTGCTCCCAATTTGTGCGCGCACGGGGCCAGGTGCGGCTCTATGCGGTGGACGGCATCGTCAGTACCATAACGACGATTTTGTTTAACGTCTTATTTTTAGTCGTTTTGAATTGGGGAGTCTTTGGCTATGTATTGGCCATTGTATGCTCGGATACACTGTCGGTGCTGTTTTTAGGATTTAATGCGGAACTCTGGCATTTTGTACGGATTCACGGCTTGCGCCGTTCCGTTTCGAAGGCCATGTTGAAATATGCCGTGCCGTTGATTCCAAACAATGTGCTCTGGTGGATTACAAATGTCTCCGACCGCTATATTGTCTCCTATCTGCTGGGAAATAACGCCAATGGACTGTATGCGGTGGCCTATAAGGTCCCCTCAATCGTGGTGCTTGTTTCCGGGATTTTTATGGATGCTTGGCAGATGTCTGCTGTGACAGAGCAAGAGGGGCGCGGACGTTTTTTTACAAGGGTTTTTCGTTCTTATTGTTCCCTGCTATTTATTACTGGTTCGGGAATTATCCTGTTCAGCAAGGTGATTACAAAGCTCTTGGTCTCGGAAGCTTTCTACGCTTCGTGGCAGTATATCCCGTTTTTGGTCATGGCGACCGTATTCACCTGTATTGTCAACTTCCTCGGAAGCATCTATATGGTGGAAAAAAAGAGCATGCTTTCCCTGGCGACGACGACAGTGGGGGCGTTGACCAATATCGTTTTGAATTTCCTCTTTATCCCACGGTTTGGTGTCAATGGCGCAGCGTTTGCGACTTTTATCAGTTATTTTGTGGTGTTTCTCTTTCGTGCGGTGGATACCCGGCGTTTTGTCCGCATGCACTACAGCGGCCTGCGCCTGGCGGTGAATACCGTCCTTTTGCTGATTCAGAGCCTGGTGATGATCTTTGAATTTCCCAATTGGATTTTTATAGAGATTGGACTGACTGTTTTGATGATATTGCTCAATGCGAAGGAGTTGTTGATGAGCCTGCAAAAGATATGGGTACGCAAATAAAAAGCGGGTACGCCGGTATGCATGGAAGCAACTGCTTCTGTATACCGGCGTGCCCGTTTCGGATGAGAAAATAAGAACCTGTTTTGGAGGACCTTGGCTTATGCATCAGTGCGTGCGGCTATTGCCTTCTTTCTGTTGCAATCCATCGGGATGCCGGTTTTCCGGCTGAGGAATGGCGTAGATTTCTGTATAGGATTCAGCCTCCTCGTCCGAGGCCGGCGGTGTCGGGATCAGGCCGGTACATTCGGTAGCACAGGCGACTGTATCCAGATCGAAAAAGTCATCCTCTAAATTCATTGGTTCCACCTGCTTGTTTTTCGAATCGTTCATCATAGCGAGGCTCCTTTCCGCCGGATTCCGTGGCTGCCATCGGCGGCTTTTTTCATTTCCCCGGCATTGCTTATTTTGGCTATTGTTGCGCAAAAAATACACAAGGGTTCGGTGGAATCCATGTGCGAACGGTCAAAACCGTATGGGCATCGGTTGAATAGGGAAGTTGGAACCCGGGAAAACGCTGTAAAAGAGCCTTTTTAAGGGCCTGTGCAGCATATATGGGAATTTTTTGCAACAAGTTGGCTTTTCCTGCGGCCGCTGTATTGACTTTATTCTCCAGATCGGGGTAAACTATACCCGTTTGGTAATTGTATCTAAATCGCGGATTAAAGCGGGGGGATCATGTGAACATACAGATTTTTGGAAAGAAGAAGTGTTTTGATACGAAAAAAGCGGAACGGTATTTTAAAGAACGAAAGATCAAGTATCAACTGGTGGATCTGCCGCGCTTTGGGATGAGTAAGGGGGAACTGTCCAGTATCCGAGCAGCAGTGGGCGGTTTGGAACAGTTGGTGGATCAAGGGGCGGAAGGGGCGCTCCTCGTTCGGTATCTTGCCAGCGAGGATGCAAAAGTAGAAAAATTATTGGAGACCCCAGCGCTTTTTCGGACACCGATCGTCCGCAATGGAAGACAAGCAACGGTGGGCTATTGCCCTGAGATTTGGAAAACATGGGAGTGAACAACATGGCATATTTATTTGTAGAATATCCGAAGTGCACCACCTGCCAGAAGGCGAAGAAGTGGTTGGAAGAAAATGGTGTGCCTTATATAGACCGCCATATTGTTGAGCAAAATCCTACAGCCGAGGAACTGAAGGAATGGCAAACGCGCAGTGGTTTGCCATTAAAGCGCTTTTTCAACACCAGTGGTTTGTTGTATAAGTCGATGCAGTTGAAGGATCAGTTGCCAGATATGCCGCCGGAAGAGCAGTTTGACCTGCTGGCGACAAACGGGATGTTGGTGAAGCGCCCTATTTTGGTGGGGGATGATTTCGTTTTGGTGGGATTCCGTCCAGCCGAATGGGAGGCCTGGAAGGAGGCGCATGCATGACGGAGGTAGCAGCCGCTATTTTGCGCAGGGATGGTAAGATCCTGATTTGCCAGCGAAAGGAAGGAGGGAATTGTTCCCTTCTTTGGGAATTCCCTGGCGGGAAACGGGAAGCAGGGGAAACCATGGAGCAGTGTGCGATCCGGGAGTGTAAAGAAGAGCTTGGGATTGCCGTCCGTCTGCTGGACGTTTACGCAGAGAAAACCTATACCTATGGGACAGAGCCGTTTTCCTTTGTTTTTTATAATGCAGAGATCATCGAGGGAGAACCGGAAAATCACGTGCATCACGCCATGAAGTGGATTCGTCCAGCAGATTTGTTGCAGGAACCCTTTTGTCCGGCGGATGAGGAGGTTGTCCGCCGTTTGATGGAAGAAGGCTCGTTGCTTCATGCAGTGCATCATGTGGCGATTATTGTTTCGGATTATGCAAGGTCAAAGGCGTTTTACGTGGACACTTTAGGATTGGAAATTGTCCGGGAAAATTACCGTGAAGACCGGGATTCCTATAAACTGGACCTAAAGCTGGGGGATTGTGAGCTTGAGATATTCTCATTCCCAAACAGCCCGGAGCGTTTGACGCATCCGGAGGCCTGTGGGTTGCGGCATTTGGCATTCCAGGTGGCCAATATTCACCGTGCGGTTGCAGAGCTGCAAGAGCGTGGGGTTGAGGTGGAACCCATCCGCGTAGACGAATACACAGGGGATTTTTATACCTTTTTTATGGACCCGGACGGCCTGCCGCTGGAACTCAAGCAGTGCGCAGCGCTCGTGTCCGATGAAAATTGAGCAGTGGGGGAACAAACTTGTCTAAGTATGTGAATGAAATCGAGAAAAGAAGGACATTTGCCATCATTTCGCACCCGGACGCCGGTAAAACAACATTGACGGAGAAGTTTTTGTTGTATGGCGGGGCAATTGCGATGGCGGGTGCGGTAAAGGGAAAGAAAGCGGCGCGCCATGCGGTTTCTGACTGGATGGAAATAGAAAAACAGAGGGAATTTCTGTCACCTCCTCTGTTATGCAGTTTCATTATGAGGGATATTGTATCAATATTTTGGATACGCCCGGACACCAGGATTTCTCTGAGGACACATACCGCACACTGATGGCGGCGGATTCTGCGGTGATGGTGATCGACGCAGCTAAGGGCGTTGAGCCGCAGACCCGTAAATTGTTTAAGGTTTGTTTGTTGCGGGACATTCCCATCTTCACCTTTATCAATAAGATGGACCGCGAGGCGCGCAATCCATATGACCTCTTGGATGAAATTGAGTACGAGCTGGGAATCAAAACCTATCCGATGAATTGGCCAATTGGCTGTGGGAAGGAATTCAAGGGTGTTTATGATCGAAATAAAAAGGAGATCATTGCCTTCCGTGCAAACGATGAGATGGCCAATGGACAGCGCCAGGTAGCGGCAATAGAAGCAGATCTCAGCGACCCGAATTTAGCGGAACTGATTGGCGAGGAGCATCGGCAGACTTTGGTGGATGATGTAGAACTGTTGGATGGAGCAGGCTATGAGTTTGACCTCGAAGCCGTACGGCATGGGCGTTTATCGCCGGTGTTCTTTGGTTCAGCGCTCACCAACTTTGGAGTGGAGCCTTTTTTGGAGGATTTCTTGCATATGACGACCCCGCCTCTGCCGCGCAAATCCGACAGTGGAGAAATCGATCCATTTGGCGACGACTTTTCCGCCTTTGTCTTTAAGATTCAGGCCAATATGAACAAGGCCCATCGCGACCGTGTGGCCTTCATGCGTATTTGTTCCGGACGCTTTGAAAAGGGCATGGAGGTGCTCCATGTCCAGGGGGATAAGCGGATGAAGCTTTCTCAGCCGCAGCAATTGATGGCGCAGGAGCGTGAGATTGTCGATGAAGCCTATGCAGGGGACATCATCGGCGTGTTTGACCCAGGAATTTTTTCCATTGGGGATACCATCAGTATGCCGGGGAAGAAATTCCGCTTTGAAGGCATTCCCACGTTTGCCCCCGAACATTTCGCTTTGGTTCGCCAGGTGGATACTATGAAGCGTAAACAGTTCATCAAGGGAACGTCGCAGATCGCACAGGAGGGCGCAATCCAGATTTTCCAGGAGCTGGGCGGCGGCATGGAGGAAGTCATCGTTGGAGTTGTGGGCGTCCTTCAGTTTGAGGTCCTAGAGTATCGTTTGAAGAATGAATACAATGTGGATATTCATATGGATATGCTTCCCTATGAGCATATTCGCTGGATTGAAAACGAAGGGCTGGCACCCCAAAACGTTAAATCTGACCTCGGATACCAAGCGGATACAGGATTTAAAAGGGAATTATCTGTTGATTTTTGCCAATAGTTGGAGCATCAATTGGGCTTTAGAGCACAATGAAGGATTGCAGTTGGCGGAATTTGGACGATAACCCGTCGTTGGAGATTATTGGCAGGAAAGATGAAAGGATTTTCAGGAGTGTATTTACCTGAAGGTCCTTTTTTCGAATTCCAGTGTTTATATGGAACCAATCATGCTCCATATAATTCCTAAAAAACAATCACTTTTTTCATCTATACCTTGAAAAATAGGACAATGTCGATTATACTAATGGTAAGATATGGCTTACATAGTGCAAAATTATGTGACCTTTATAATCTGAAATCAGAAAAAAACTTTGCGATAGTTTTTTCTTATATAGAACGAGATTTGAAAGAAAAAGTGGTATAATCATTCAAAATAAAAGTTAGATTTTGGCGTTGAAGCATAAATCTAGCAGATCTATCCAAGTGTGGACAAAGGCTTCTAAATGGATGGGTCCCCAAAAAAGAATCAGGAAACCAGGAGGGGCATACATGAAAAAGCGGGCATTTTTCGTATTCCTTTCGCTTACTATTGTGTTCAGTGCAATTTCTGCGTATCTGACACAGGCAGCGGCAGAGCAATTCCTGGGAAGCGGCGCATGGCATGTAGATGAGGAAGGCGTTCTCGAACAGGAGGATGGCTATTATGTCTATACCATCAAGCCAGGAGATATTCAGGATGGTGTAGCGACCGTCCGTTTTGACCCAATTGCTTCCCCGTATGTGTTGATTGAGGATAATTATCATCCCGGCAGCAATACAGGTGTAAAAGTAAAGCTGATTAATGAGAGCGGAAAAAAACTTGTCTGGGAATCCGGTGGATACGATTTTACCACCGTCAATAATTATCAGGTTGGCGGACCGATTCCAGTGGATATCGATCAGTATACTGGTTTTGAGTCTGTAGATTACGGAACGGAAGACCATGAATATTTGTTGCAGTACGGCACTGCCTATCAGACAAACCCAAATTCGTTCGACGTAAAAGGGTTTGATGGGCAATATATTCGCTTTGCGGTGGCCGCAGTCCGGACAAGCAACAAACCGATGGCGCGTTTGTTTGGAAAAGAGGATTCCTATGACGTCACGTTGGTTGAGGCTGTACAGGTAAACGACCGTGTGAAAGAGGCGCTTACATTCCGCGATGCAAATGATCAGGAGAGGTCTGTTTCTGCGGACCCAGATCGTACATATGCGGATTATCTTAAGTTATATTACAACGTGGATTCCCTGGAGGATTTGAGCAATCAGCAAAAATTGGAAGTCTTAGGCGGGGAGATGGAGTTCAAGCGCTTTTCAGAGGATGCATCCGAGCATTTTTCACCGGATACAACCGACCCAATCTTCGATGTGTTCAAATTGTATGGTATTATCAAGCCAAACAATCACTATCAGATGTTGGAGACGGACCCCGAGCTTTTAGCGATGGGATACCATTATCTCTATAGCAATTGCATGCGTTTTACCTTTGACGCAGAGACTTCCCCCATAGATGGAGTGAAAGATTCCGCCAATGGGATGAGTATTGCCGATTTTATGGAAAAGATCCTGCTTCCGCTGCAACTAGAAATGCGGAAGAAGTCTTTGGCGGAACCGTTTTGAATGAAAATGATGCACTGGCTTTGGACCATTTAGCGTTTGCTTATCAGGCGCCCAATGCGTTTAACTGGATGCCGCACTGTATTGATTTCAATTTTTCTCTAAAGTTTAAAGTGGACGACGACAGTTCCAGTGGCAGTTCGTCATCTTCAAAGCCGTCTACAAGCAGTGGTGGCGGTGGCGGCGGCGACCATGATAAGCCCCATGGCGGCGGAGGAATAGCAGTTCGTCCATTCCGTCGAGTTCTACAGGCGAGGGGACGGTGAGTACGCCGATGATTCCGGGGGAGACACCTTCTACGACGAGCAGTACCACAGGAGTGGAAAGCGCCGGAGATACGAGTGCTGTTACTGCGACCAGCGAACCTTCTGGGGAACGCCGAGATCGACTGGTGGGAAGCCTAAAACGGGGATTCAGACGCTAGCTTTACTGGCTGTTTCTGCTTCTCTTGCAGTGGGGTCCGGTGTGCTGTGCCTATTGTGTAGAGGAAAGAAAGATAAAAACGAAGAGGAACATAAGAGGAAGTAATTTCCATTTAACGGCGAATCCGTAGATGGTTTTTGAGGAAGAACGTCTGCGGAAAACGGCAGAGGAACAAAAACGCCGTTTGCATGATTGGGAATGTAGCCGTTTGGAAGCGGGACTGTAGAGGGAGTTTTGCTTTGCAGACCGTTTCCTGAATTTAGCCGCGCGGACGTCTTTGCATAAAGATGTCCATAAACCCAAATATATTCAATAGGAGGAAACAAAAATGAGCGCAAAGAGAAAACTGGCAATGTCCGGGTAGCAATCCTGGTTGTTCTTACCCTCATCGCAGGCGCTACCATGGCTTGGTTCACCGACACAGAGAAGGTCAATGCGAACTTCACCGCTGGCGTGCTGGACATCAGCATCAAGAATGCGGATGGCGAAGTTGCAACCGAGTTGAACTTCCAGAACATGCGTCCGATGGAAAAGGATACCTTCGTTGACGAGGCTACGGCAGTTCTGAATGGCGAGAATCCGTATGAGGGAGAAGGTTATGATCCGACTCCGGTTTACGTACAGCAGTTCGCCATCAGCAATGAGGGCACTCTGCCTGTCAACCTGAAGCTCTCTTTCGAAGATGCGACACCGGCAGAACACAATATTCGGAAGCTGGTTCCGAACGGCAACGGCGGCATCAAGAATGTGGGCGAGTGGGCATGCAACAACGAGTTGGGCAAAGCTTACACTGCGCCGGATGCAGAAGATGAGAACTACTATGCAGCCGAGAATTATAAAGGAACCAATACACACTTCCATGTCGTTCTCTTCCAAAAGGTTGAAGATGCATGGAAAGTTGTTGCTGAAGACATCAGCCTTGATACCTTAAAGGATGAAAATGGCTACGTTCTGATGAACGGCGATCAAGAGCTGGTTCTCCCGGCTGGCGCAACGGCAGAGGATAATACATATGCTCTGGGCGCCTGATCCGGATCAGGATGCCGGCAATGAGTATCAGGGCAAAGAGTATCATGTTAACTTCACTGTCAATGCAAAGCAGACAGATGAAGGTGCAACTTTTGCAAAATAATT
>NZ_JBKEIV010000042.1:0-26087 GCF_046693725.1 Anaeromassilibacillus sp. SJQ-1
ACGGCACTCGGCGCCAATTTATTGCGTTTAAAACCCTGTATTGAGGTAAACAATTTGCGCGGTGGCGCCATGAATGTGGGCAAAAAATACCGTGGAAATCTGGAAAAAGTCCTGCCTCAATATACGCGGGACAAGTTGGCGGACCGGGCAGACCTGGTGCTGGATCGGGTCTTTATCACCCATTCTGGCATCTCTGAGAAGTATATTGATCTGGTCCGCAATACGATACAGGAAGTTGCAGATTTCCGAGAAATCTGCGTCACAAGGGCCAGCTGTACCATCTCCTGCCACTGTGGACCCAATACATTGGGAGTTCTCTTCCTTACCAAATAAACTGGTTTTGGAGGGCGTCCTAAAGTTACGAATCTTTCGATTTATAGGAAAGTGAAATCCTTTCTTTAAGCAAAAATAGCGGTATTTAAAAAACGAGAGTATCCTTAAGTCATTTCATGATTTTGGGCCCATCCTCTCCGTTTATCGAAAAACCCATACTGGTCTAATGACCAGTATGGGTTTTTCGATAAACGACTCTTCGGCTTTACTGAGGATCTTTTATTGCAATGCCTGACCATATGAACCCTACGAAAGTTTTTATTTTTAACATACCTTGACAGGCGAGGTATATTGTATTATATTATAACTCAGAAAGGATGTGAACTGGATTGTCCATCACAGCCGACATGATCCGCGGGCACACGGACACAATTATTTTAAGGCAGCTGATCGAAAAGGACAGCTATGGGTATGAAATCAACAAGGCGGTCCAAGAAAAGACCGGCAATCAGTATGAGCTCAAGGAGGCCACTCTTTATACGGCCTTCCGGCGGCTGGAACAGGCGGGGCTCATTCTCTCTTATTGGGGAGATGAGACAACAGGCGCCCGGCGTCGTTATTACACCATTACAGAAGAAGGGCGTGCCCAGTATCAGGCCGCTATCGCAGAATGGGCGCACACGAAGGACCTGATCGACAAATTGATTTTGTGAAAGGAAGACTACCACCTATGATTGACCGTATTCGTGTCTATTTGGAACATGCTTTTGCAAATTCTCCCAAAACGCGCCGGATGGAGGATCTCCGCGAAGAATTATTCTCCAATCTCGTTGAAAAGTATAACGACCGCGTCCGCCAGGGGATGTCTGAAGAGGACGCATATAATGCGGTCATCCGGAGTATTGGCGATATCGATGAGCTGATTGACAGCGCGCGGGGCCCCTCCCCTCTTGAACCGGTTCCAGCGCATGAATCCCGCATACGTGCATTATGTACGGCAATTGCCGTTGCCCTGTATATCATGAGCCCGTTTCTAGTGATCCTATTCCCTGGAACATGGGGGATTGGAGGAATGTTCCTTTTTATCGCTGCGGCGACAGGACTGCTCATTTACAATGGCATGACGAAGCCACATTATTCCCGTGCAGACGATACCATTGTGGAAGAATTTAAGGAATGGCACGTCAAAAATGGCCGCCAACGCGATGCATTGAATGCGTTTAAAGGGGCTTATTGGAGCATTGTGGTTGCAATTTATTTGCTCGTCAGCTTTATCTTCCGAATTTGGAGCTTTTCTTGGATTCTCTTTATCATGGCTGGCGCAGTAGAAAACATTATCAAAGGTATCTTTGCCCTCAGGAGGTAAACGAAATGAGCCGAACAACCGCAAAAATTTATATTGGGGTTTGGAGTGCCGTACTGTTGCTCTTTACCGCGCTGTTTGGTTATCTGTGGTACAATGGCGGCTGGACGGGACTCTCCCTCCACTTTGGTTGGAGCAACCATTCCACCTATCAACAGGTCCATGAGCAAACATTTACTGAACCAATCCAAACGCTGGCACTCGATTGGAAGGGCGGCGATGTATCGGTTTTTTCCACCAGCGGTAAAGAGATAAAAATTGTACAGAAGGCTGTGAAAAACACGCCGGAGGACCAGTTCTTTCAGGCATCCATCGAGGATGACGCCCTGGTCGTTTCCAACGGCAAAACCGTCGCGGGCCTGCCGATTGGGCCTTTTCCATTCTCCATCGGCTCGGACCTGGAGGTTTATCTGCCGGAACAGATCTATGAAACACTTCAATTGGACACCACAGGCGGCGACATCTTTTTCCAACCCTTGGAAGTAAAGGAGCTTGTTGTACATACCAACTCCGGGGATGTAAGCCTGGGAGGGGACTTCGAAAAGCTGGATTTTTCTTCTAACAGTGGCGATTTGCTCTGCCGCGATGTCACGGTCAAACAACTTATTTCACAGACCACTAGCGGCGATATACAGGCCTCCGGCAGTTTCGCCCGCATTCAGGCCACCAGCACATCGGGCGATATCTCTCTGCGGACCAGCCAGATGATTACGGAAGCGGCGATCCAGTCTACTTCCGGTGACGTTGTGCTTTTTATTCCGGAAAATGATGGTTTTACTGCCCAGCTAAACAGTTCGACCGGCGATTTCATCTGTGCCTTTCCGGACTTTCACGGCGGCGATACCTATCGCTATAAGGACGGAAGTGCGAAAATCCAGTTGAACACCACAAGCGGCGATGCTTGCTTACTCTATGCCTAACGAAAAACCATTTTTCTGAACCCGCCCTTTCTTTTAAATGCGTTCGACACCTTGCGCCGAGGATTATCCCAATTTGTTCGAATTAGGAATCATAATTTATCAAAATCATGGCATGCTTAGAGAGAAATTAAGGAATGGGAGGAATGGATTGTGAAGTCCACCTTTTTACATGTCAACCGGAATGTCTTTGATCTGCAAAAGAGCCTGGCTTTCTACGACAGGGCGCTTGGCTTAAAGGAATGCCGCCGGATGGAAGCGCCAGACGGCTCCTTTATTCTTGTCTATCTCTCAGACGGCGTCACACCGTTTGAATTGGAGTTGACCTGGCTGCGTGACCGCAGCCAACCCTATAACCTCGGGGACAATGAGATTCACCTGGCTGTGCAGGTAGAGGATAAAGCAGCAGCACATGCCCTGCACGAGGAAATGGGATGTATCTGTTTCGAAAACCGTGAAATGGATCTCTATTTCATCAATGACCCCGACGGTTACTGGATTGAAATCTTGGACCGTTGAGCCAAACAGAGAGGAGCCTGCCCTTAAATAGGGCAGGCTCCTTCTTATATAACGGCCATGCGGGGGCAATCGAAATAATACATGCAAAACGATTCCAATGTTTTAAAGTTTAATAATCTAGAAAAATTATATAATATAAAATATTAACTATATATATTTCAAGGCGAAAATATTTTACATATATTTATGCAAACTGCAAATTTACTTTATTTATATCAGCTGATACTATTTATTGTAGATGTATTGTTGTAAAATCCAGTTAAAAATCTTTTATTTTTTGAAGAACAATTATGTGCGTCCATTTTAAAAAGGATTGTCACTGCTTCTCTTATGTGCTCTGATTGCCTTCCCTATGACAACCTCTGCCTTTGCCGAAAAAAATTCTATTTCTTTTTTAAACGGTACAGAAGAAAAACTGGCAGCAACTATCGAGGTGGGAGAACCGGTTTGCTCAGAAAAGGCCGTTTTGGATGAACCCGAGGTACATATTGAAGTCATCAACGAACCTGTTATAAAAGATTCCGGAAATAACGATACAGGACTTTGTTTTCTCTTATCGGACGAGAGGCAAATTGAAGATTGGAAGACCGCTTTTCCTACACGGGCTTCTTTACCAGACCTAACCTTTGGAACATTGACCATCGATAAGTCGTTACCATATCCCAGCAATACCGATGTAAAATATACAATCGAAATCAAAAATATTGGTTCCGCCGCCGCTATAAATCCTACCGTTTCACTTTACCTGGACAACGTTCCGAAAGGAACGTTTACGTTGGAAGGAACATTGGATGCCGGGCGCAAAGGCTCCTTTTTCTTTCGTATAAATATTCTTGGCGGAATACATACCATCAAAAGGATATTGAACGAAAGCCGTACGATTGCCGAGTCTAATGATAATAACAATACCAGCATTTCCACCGGCGGATGGCAGGACTGTATCGCTCTGGCTGCTGGATTACGTTTCGACGGCGATAATGCGTTTGAAAGCTGTGAAACGCACGATCTATTAATGGTTGTAACAAATACCGGAAATTTACCCACCCAGGAAATGCAGCTTATCCTGGACTATGGGGAAGGGAAAAAATATATGTCTGCTACGATTGGCTCTATGAAACAGATATACCTGGTCCATCCCCATATCCTTTTAATCGAAAAGGAACCTATCCTCTAAAACGGACAGTTCACCCGGTTATTCCATCTACCGATATAACCCCTTATGATAATACGGCATCCTGTAAAGCATTGTTTCTCATGATACAGAAGTTTTTGCAGGAAAGTGGAGTAATGCAAAGCAACTTACCGTTCAATTTCATAGTTTAGCATTACAATTTTTTAATGCGGACAACACGATGAGCAGTGCTCAGGCTGCCAACACCATCCGCGAATGGAATGGCATCCATTCCAATGTTTCCAATATCCGATTGACAACTATGGCACCATGCCCGACGCCCAAATGATCGTTGTCGCTGAGAACGGCGGCCATAATGGAAACCTAGGGTATACGTATCTCTATCGGGACACAGATGGTTCAGAAGAAATTCCGGACAGCGACGTATATACCGATAAGAGGCCCTATGTCCGCGCATTGGTGGTCTTAAATTACGATACCCTGTCTACCTTCCCAGAGGCGTATCAAATGAGGACGCTTACACATGAGATCGGACATGTTCTTGGATTAGCGCATCCTGAAGCATGTAAGGACACGGCGGTCATGCGAACTACGGGGGATTCCCTGGTTTCCTTTGATATTGAAGGTCATGACGTCTACAATTTAAATCAAAAATATTGAGGAGGTATTTTTATGAAACGGTGGATTCTTGTTCATTTCCTTTGTCCTGCTGCTCTCTACGTTTTGTTCCTGTCGTTCTCAGAGTCTCTGCCGATTTCAGCTGTGCTTTCCACAGGTAAGGTAGAATACTACTATCGATTGGGAATTCCCGAAACAGTTGAGGAAATGCCGGAAAAATGCATATTCATTGTCAAAGGAAAATTTCTGGACGATGCGGAAGGCACGATTACTTATTTGGATGAAGTGGCGGATTTGGGTTATATTCCAGCGCCAGAAAAGAGGACCGTCCTCAGCGCGCATACCCTCACCACTCTGGAAATTACAGAAGTAATTCAAGGGAATCTTCAAGTCGGCGACCAAATTCAAGTAGCCGAACCTTATTGTGTGGTGGATTTATACGGCGTTGACACCATCAAAATGGATGTGGGCACTCCCATCCTGTATGCCCCATCCAAACCGGGTGAAGAATACCTGTTCTTTTTTGATGAGCCTTCGGACTATAAAGAGTACGGGGAAACGTATTTCCCATTGTGGCGCGAATATGGTCGCTACCTCGTCTTACCTACCAGTCTTTTTTCCGATCCGGACATGGACGGCATGGCAAACGAAGAATTAAATTTAGGTGAAGGGGATGCTACCGATTATAAAAAAGCCTACCGGCAGGTCATGAATCGTTTTATGAAGTAGCGAGAGTTTCCCCAGTTCCGTATTCTGATTATTCCGCGCAAACAAAGAGGGCGCTTCTAAATTACGGATTTTTTAGATTCATAGGAAAGGAGTATCCTCTTTCTGGTTGGAAAAATGTCTGCGTTCCTAAAAAAGATCGAAAACCGGAAATATTCGTTTAAACGCAGTATTTATCAGCAAAACGGCTAAAAAGAAGAAAATTATAAAAAATGAAAAAGCCTTATGTAATGAATTATACTAAATTATATCATGGAAGAACGACACTTGATATAGAGTGTCGTTCTTCCATGATATGAAACAGCAGGCTATTTCATTTCTGCTAGATTACCTTAAAACATATTAGTCTATACTTTGTCAAGGGTCTGTGTCTAAGCAACGCTGAATAGCACCCATTACAAACCACAAGCTAATACGTTGCTTTTCAAAAGCAGAAAAGACAATGCTAAAAGTGGCATGACTTAATGAATGTAAAGACAAAACGAAATTTATAAAATCGAACAGAAACTTAACTTATAAAAATAGAAAACGACTTAAAATCGTGGGGTTAATCATCCCGCATAATTTAATAACTAAATTTGAAAACCCTCGGCTATTTTAAATTGCCAAATATATGTCTATCTCCTTTTGGTCGGTATAGTTATATTATAAGTCGATATTGTTATTGTTTTTACAAAAATAATTCGTTATCATTATAGTGTGGATAAGGTTGTATAACATTCCTTTTCTGGATAACCTTAACTATTTGAATTATTTAAAGAGGAGATGATAAAAATGAAAGCGGATTACCATGTCCATACAGAATTTAGTGATGATTCGTCATACGATATGGAAGACGTAGTTAAAGATGCTATTGATATGGATATTAAAGAACTATGTTTTACAGATCACGTTGATTATGGTATTAAAGATGATTGGGATAAACCCGAAAGTATGAAACAAAGACCAGGGGGACCTGGAGAGCCAGAATTCATGTATGTCGCTAATGTTAATTATCCAAAGTACTATGAAAAGTATAAATATCTAAAAAAGAAATATGGCAACTTAATTAATTTAAAATTGGGATTAGAGTTTGGAGTCCAAACGCACACAATCGATAAATATAATGAATTATTTTCAAGGTATTCTTTCGATTTTATTATCTTATCTATCCATCAAGTAAAAAATTTAGAATTATGGACACAGGACTTTCAAAAAAATAAAACTCAAGATGAATATAATATGGAATATTATCAAGAAATTCTAGATGTCATCAAAAGATATAAAAACTATAGCGTGCTAGGACATTTGGACTTAATATCTCGATATGATTTAAAGGGTAAATACCCTTTTAATAAAATTAAACCTTTAATCACTGAGATATTAAAGATAGCTATTGAAGATGGTAAAGGAATTGAAATAAATACATCAAGCCATCGATATGGATTAAAGGATACAACGCCCAGCAGAGATATATTAAAGCTGTATAAAAAACTAGGTGGAAAAATCATTACTATTGGTAGTGATTCTCATAGAAAGGATCATTTAGGTGCTTATATTAATGAAGCTAAATCCATATTAAAACAAATAGGGTTTGATGAATACTGTACTTTCGATCAAATGAAGCCTATATTTCATAAGTTATAAAAGAATTACAGATAAAAATTTTATCTGTATGCAATACGTTTTTGTTTATTATTAGTATTTCAATTCTTATCTTAACAGATAAAGGAATATCCTCCGCTGATTTTTTAGTACTTGCAGTCGGACTTTTAAGTCTATTTAATCTATCGGAATTATAGAAGCATCCAAATTATTAGCGAAAAAAGACTCCTTTATATATCCGCAGTAGGGGCCATCCTACCGTTTTTGAGTAACCAACTTATCGTTTTTACTTCTATACAACGGTTCATTCGTATATGGCCGCCCGCGCATCCTACCGTGTCTCGGCGGTCCATCTTTACGATCTGCTTCACTTGCCTGTATTCGGTATATGCCGACACGGCAGTCCATCTTAGGATCTCTATTGTCTATTTTATGCCGGATGTTCTCTCTTCCGTCCTATCCCCTATTTGGAAAACCGGTCTATTCGTATTCTCTTACATAAAAACAGAAGGCGGCGGGCCAAATGGATTTTCCCCTCCTGGGGTATGAAATACTAGACCCAGTTCTTCCGGTTGAACCATTCCGGTCTGTATAGCGCGGTCTCTAAGATAAATGTACAGCTCGGCTTTGGTCGCCTCGTAATAAGGATTCACAAAGAAAACACCAATTCCCAAGCAAAGTCCGCCCAGTAGATACCACCCTATAAAGGATAACTCCAATAAAAAAATGTTTAACTTTTCACCATCCGTCATCGCCCGGCTAATCGACCGCGCACGCGCTCCTGGAATATTGGGATTATCGGACAGGATATACGGCACCATATAATACTGATACGTCTTATAGATTCCCGGAATCAGCAGCAACAGCGACCACAGAAAAATAAACAGATCTGTGACAAACATTGCAACAACAGAATTTCCATATCCGTTCCGGAATCCACTGAACAGGGTCTCAACGTGTGTCTCACCAAAATGATTCTGCACAAAATAACGTGCTTCACCAATTCGAAGAATATTTATCACAAAGATGGAGAGCAGCAAACCGAAGACGGTCAGCGGAACCACCCACGTGCGAAGAACATCCAAGAAAACAATCTGGGGATAAGCAGCATCATAGGAACGGAACAGCGATTGATAAGAATCATATTGATTTAGAAAATTGCTGATTGTATCTCCCAAATTCGCAATCCCTGTCAACAGTCCCGCCAGTAAAGCCACCACGAATGCCCGCCAGTAACGTCCCGTCAGAGCAATCTTTGCATTGGATTTTAGAATTTGTCTGCTCCACATAACGCATCCTCTTCTTTCTCCATGAAATTCTCCCGTTGTCTCTCTATCCTTGTGGAAAACCTTTCCTAGAGTCTATAATACTCTGAAATATCCCGATACTTTTCTCAGGAAATATGTTCCTTTAAAGAGCAGTCGGTGTAGGCGGCTCTCCATGCGAGTAAGGCTCTCCAGATCTACTTTTGCCCTCCTGCACGGACTCCGGCACACTCGTCCCCGAAGGCAAGGGGCTCTCCGGTGCGGATGTATCTGAACTGGTTCCTTTCGCTCCTTCTGATACATCGACCACATTTTGGGTATCCATCTGGGTATTTACATGCTCCGCCGGGTTCACCGGCGCGCCTGTATTTCCGAACGATTCCCCGCTTCCCGGAACCGGCGGTTGGGCCGCCTGGGATTCCGGCGACGGCACGCCGTATGGTGGCGGAGGAGGAACCGGATTTTGCGCTATATCCGGCACATCCGTATGCGTCATGGGCGGCACCGGCGCGCCCGTATTTCCGAACGACTCCCTGCTTCCCGGAACCGGCGGCTGGGCCGCCTGGGATTCCGGCGACGGCACGCCGTATGGGGACGGCGGAGAAACTGGATTTTGCGCTATATCCGGCGCGCCCGTATTTCCGAACGACTCCCTGCTTCCCGGAACCGGCGGCTGGGCCGCCTGGGATTCCGGCGACGGCACGCCGTATGGGGACGGCGGAGAAACTGGATTTTGCGCTATATCCGGCACATCCGTATGCGTCATGGGCGGCACCGGCGCACCCATATTTCCGAACGACTCCCTGCTTCCCGGAACCGGCGGCTGGGCCGCCTGGGATTCCGAAGACGGCACGCCGTACGGTGGCGGCGGGGGAACCAAATTTCCCGGATATGGGGAAGCGTTCCTCCCATAAGGGGCCTGCGGCCGGTCAAACGGATTCTGAGAGGCTCCTTGAAATACCCCATTAGGCGTATATCCCTGTACAGGTCCCTGGGTTGGAACAGATGAACCTGGGTAAACAGGCGGCACAGTTCCATATGGAGAATTGGGGCCTGCCTGTGACGTTTTCTGGTACATCACGTAGGTGGTATCCTTCTGTTGGGGTGGCATCCCATAAGGCGGTATCGGCGGGTTCGTATAAAGATTTAATTCCCTTGGATCGATCAGACCGTTCTGGATTGCCCTCTCTCGCAGAAAAATATATAACTCTGCTCTCGTGGCCTCATAATAGGGATTTACAAACAGGTGGCCCAACCCTAAACAAAGTGCACCGAGCAAATACCAACCAATAAAAGACAGATCGAGAACAAAGATGGAACCCTTTTCCCCATTTGTAAGCATCGTGCTGAGTTGGCGCGCACGTGTCCCCTTGAGCTGCGGATTATCTGCCAATAAGTACTTTACAAAGCCGTACTGATACGATTTGATTACATAAGGAATTAGCAGCAGCAAGCTCAACATCATCAACAGCACCATCATATAAACGCCATTCAGAATCGCAATCAAACTGACGATTACAATCACAAACAAGATATAAAGCCACAAGTCGATGAGCAAATCGGTGGTAAACATCGCTCCTGTAGCAGTAAGGTATCCTGCTCGAAAAGCGCTAAAAAGATGTTCAAACCGGCTATCCCCAAAGCGGTTGTGCACAAAATAACGACACTTACCCATATCAACCGGATTGCTGACAAAAACACGAAAAGCTGTCCCAAAGCCAAAGGCAAGCACACCAATTAACAACAATACAGAGACAATTGCTCCACCATACGGTCCAAAATCATCCCATACATGGTCATCGTAGTACTCATATGGCTCATGGTAGCCTGGTCCAAAATTATGTCCATACGGATAACTGTAATAGGGGTCCTCCCACGGGTCCATATAATCGCCGTAATAGTCGTAGTAATATGAATCGTCATAACCATCGATTTGCTGTTCCACCCGCGACGCGGCATCTTCGACCTGGCCCAAACTCCAGGGATTCATCCCTCCCGTGAACAGATGGCCAGCCAAAATACACGCAACCAACGCTACGGCAAAAGCCAACCAATAACGTCCGCGCAAAGCAGTCTTTGCATTGGACTTTAAAATCCTGCGATCCCACATAACTAAGCCCTCCTATTCGCCTTTCCCCGGTTACACACCGCCCCGGCGCCCTTTAAAACGAAATGGCAAAATTCTTTTTTCGCCTAAATAACCACAATGATAAATTCATTATAAACGCTTTCGACCGGATTCGCAAGAACGAATATCCGCCTTCAAATGGCCTAATAAAGGAAGCCTTGCTTATGGGTATGCCTATTGAAATGGGAATAGACAACCAAAATGCCGCATCCGGTGATTTCTTTACCGAATGCGGCAACTTCTCGTCAGCCTTTTACATCTTTCAGCTTTAACCGCCTGCGCTCTATCCGCGCTATGCGGGAAAACTTCCCCTCAGCCTTTTCTGTGACAGCGACAACGCCCCGCACCGCGCGGGTTGTCGCCACTAACAACGCCTCTTTTTCCAGCTGGCGCTGTTGATTTTTCCAAGCCTCGTTGTGTCTTGCGATGCTCTGGTGTACCGCTTCATATTTGCTGGTACGCATTGCCGCCTTCCGGATCTGCACGGCACTCCGATCTGCGGGAGATTGGGAATGTGTCTTCAAAAGGGGCCTTGCGGGCATTTCATCCTGAACACGGACGACCGTCAGATCTTTATTCACCTCATAAACCTTTCCATCCTCGCCGGTCATGACGAGTTTCGCCGTCTGACCGGAACGGACTGTAGGGGTCGCTTTAATCCCATTTTCCCCCAACGTTTTTTGTAAAAGCTCTCGATTTACTTTCTTATGCTTAATCATTGTATTCACTCTTTCTCAATCAGCCGCTTACTGACAATGGTCTCCTGGTTAAACACGCAGACCTGTGTTTCTACGTAAGAAAGTTGCAATTGGTCAAAGTCCGGCGTACGCTTGAAATCTAAATAGGGTTGCTCTGGCAAGTGAAAAGTCCCTATCATCAGATCCAAATGATATTGTTTATGCAGATAATCACAAAATGCGCAACGGAGCCTTTTAAAGCTATTCCGCTCCACACGCATTTTCTCTGTCAATAGGCGATCACCTGCGCGTACTCCTCTACAAACCACCGGTAGTCGTCCAACTTGCGCAAGTCCAGTGTGAAACCCGCGGTCTCAATGGCACATTCCAAAACCGCCGGTTCGTGTACCTCTTCTCCAAATTTTTTGGTCGGCCTCGTCGTCCACCACTGCGCCAACGAGCGATCCAAATAAAAGTATACCCCATTTCCCAGCCAATGTTCATCGTTTGCTTTCACCAGAAATGAATGATCTAATATCTTTTTCGCCCGTTCCCGATCTGTTCCATGGTATGCTAAAAACCTCATATTTTTCACATCCCCACGTTTATCCCCGTCCATTATAACACACTTTTGAGGGTTCTGTCACGGGTCGCGTCATACGGCACTTTCTTTGTTATACACGTGTGAGATTTACTTTTTTATCCAAAAATTACCGAATAACTTTGTCACAAACTCTCTTGACTTCCATCTCCGCTCTGTATAAAATGAGCACGAACATTTTCTTATGAAATAAATATTGCGTTTTAATGAAAGGAAATTTCGCTATGAATCCATCTAAAAAACGATTAGGACGCCGGGCAATGATGATGGTCGTCGGTATCCTCTTGATCGGTATCAGTGTGGGACTCTTCCGCCTAGCCGCATTTGGCGTAGACCCCTTTTCCTGTATGAATATGGGGATCAGTGGGTTTTTACATATGAGTTTCGGCAATTGGCAGCTGATCGCAAACATCCTTCTACTTGGTGTGGTGTTTTTTACCATTCGCTCCTGTATCGGGTTGGGTACCGTCATCAATATGGTGTTCGTGGGATACCTTGCAGACTTTGTCTGTTGGCTGGCGCAACAAGCAGGATTGGAATTCCCGCTTGCTTTGCGCGTGGTTCTACTCCTTCTCGGCACTGTGATGACCTGTGCAGGCGCCAGCATATATATGGCTGCAGATCTTGGCATTGCTCCATATGACGCAGCCGCTTATGTTCTTTTGAAAGCGATCAAGAACCGCATTGCGTTCCGCTGGGCACGCATTACAACGGATGTTGTCTGTGTAGCCGTTGGCACGATTTTCTGCCTGATTGCACAGAATGAACTCTCGGCGATTGTGGGTATCGGCACCATTATCACCGCCTTTTTGACCGGCCCGCTGATCCAGTTTTTCCGCACACACCTCGCAGAACCCATGTTAGGTCAAACAGGAAAAGGCACGGGTTCCAATCGCTCTCCCGTTCAAGAAAGTGCCTAAAGAGGGAACGAAGGCCACCCTGGCAAGTTCGATGTGTTTTTACATGATGGGCGATCGAAAGGCTTGCACGGTTTGAAAGAATCAGGTTGGTTCGCCGCATTTTCCTATAAATATAGGCAAATGTATGCAGGAATTATCTGGATAATCTGCCTTACTTACCTTTGTAGACAAATTCAGCTGACTATCATGGTAGCTTTCATCTGCGAACTATGCTATATCCAATTAAAGGGTATCTACTTGGCAGATTGTTCTCCGTTGGTCCCACAGGCGTCTCCAGGGGCATGGATTGATTTATGAGAGTTTCCTCTTTATCCATATACTTTTGGAACAAATCCTTCTTTATAAAATGGCTGTCCCAAATAGCTTCGCCCGCACGGCTTGGTTCTTTTTATCTTCTAATTTTAATATACTTCCATGAACTGCTGTCCATTGGTGCCGGTCATTTTGTTATCAAACACACAACATATGAAATAGAATACAAATAGGGCGCCCTATCTCCCGGCCGACTGGCCAAATCAGGGCGCCCTTGCTTTATTTATGTGTAGACAGCTGCTCTGTACAGCGCTTGCGCTTTTCAATTGATCGGGAACGACCGCCCTTTGTCTAAACAATGCAGCGGACGTCCCCTCCAACAATCCTATATAGTCTCTAAATAGAAATGTGAATCGTCAAAAACGGTTCTCTCCTATCTAACGTCCACTACCTGCTTTCTACAGGCTCAGGGGTTGGACATATGTATCGAAGCCTAGCGCTTAGTCAGCGTACTTATTCTCGCTGTTCCAAGAATACATCTTGCGCAACTCCTTGCCCACAGCCTCGAGCTGGTGAGATGCCTCAATGCGACGGCATGCATTGAAATGTGCACGTCCGTTCTTGTTCTCGGCAATCCAACGGCTAGCAAAAGTGCCGTCCTGAATCTCGGAGAGAACCTTCTTCATTTCTTTCTTGGTGTCCTCCGTGATGATGCGCTTGCCAATCTCATAATCGCCATACTCCGCGGTATCGGAGATCGAATAACGCATCATGGAGAAGCCGCCGCTGTAGATCAGATCGACGATCAGCTTCATCTCATGGATGCACTCAAAGTACGCGTTCTCCGGCGCATAGCCCGCCTCGACCAACGTCTCAAAACCCGCCTTCATCAACGCGCAGACGCCGCCGCAGAGGACGCACTGCTCGCCGAACAGGTCTGTTTCCGTCTCAATCTTAAAGGTGGTCTCCATAATGGCCGCACGTGCGCCGCCCAGTCCGGCACCATAAGCCAAGGCGATGTCCAGGCAATGGCCGGAGGCATCCTGATACACAGCCACCAAGCACGGCGTTCCCTTCCCCTCCTGGAACTCGCTGCGGACCGTGTGGCCCGGCGCCTTCGGGGCAATCATAAATACGTCGACATTCTTCGGCGGAACGATCTGGCCGAAATGGATGTTAAAGCCATGTGCAAAAGCCAGTGCTTTTCCCTCGGTCAGGTACGGCTCGATGTCCTTCTTATACATATCCGCTTGGCGCTCGTCCGGGATCAGGATCATAATCACGTCGGACGCCTTGGTGGCCTCCGGAACGGTCATAACCGTTAAGCCAGCCTTTTCTGCTCTCTCACGGCTTTTGCTGCCCTCATACAGACCGACAACAACATCGACGCCGCTTTCCTTCAAGTTCAGCGCATGCGCATGTCCCTGGCTGCCGTAACCGATAATCGCAACTTTTTTGCCCTTCAGAACGTTGATGTCGCAATCGGCTTCATAATAAATCTTTGGCATAATACATTTCCTCCTTGCCGTTCGCCGGCAATAAATTTATTTGGCTACCGGGGGATGGACCCGGCAGAAGTTTGGAACAGGCCGGTTACGGCCTGGCAGACTATCAACTGTCAGTTTCCCTTACGGCGGGCCACAGCGGACCCCTTTTCAATCGCAAGCGCGCCTGCGCGCACGATCTCTTTGATGCCATATGGCTTTAAAAGGCTAATCAGTGTCTCGGTGCGCTCCACACTGTCGGTAAATTGTAGGGTCAGGCAGTCCGTGGCAACGTCCACGATCTGCGCATTCATCAGCTCTGCGATCTTCATGACCTCCGCGCGCTGTTGTGCATTACTACTCACCTTAATCAGCGACAGATAACAGCTGTAGAAGGAACCCGGCTGAAGCACACGCACTTTAATGACCGGAATCACCTTGTTCAACTGTTTTTCCACCTGTTCTACAATGTGCTCGTCGCCGTTGACAACAATCGTAATGCGGGAAATCGTGTGATCCTCTGTCTCACCCACGGCGAGGCTGTCTATATTGAATCCACGGCGCGCAAACAGGCCGGAAACCTTGTACAGCACGCCGGGCTGGTTCTCTACCAGAATCGAAATGGTATATTGCATGGCGGTCCCTCCTTATATGGATGGTGTTTCCGGATCGACGTTGCACACCAGGATAAACGCCCGGTTGCTTTGTAGCATGTGTTGAGCCAGCTCTTTGGCCTGCGCATTATTCTCTGCGCGCGCCGCCTCGATGCCGTAGGACTCTGCGAGCTTGACAAAATCTGGGTTGCCGTTCTCCAAAATTGTCCCAATGTGCCGGCAACCATACAACTTATCCTGGAATTCACGCACCATGCCGAGGCGCTGGTTTTCCATCACAATGATCTTGACATCCACATCGTTTTGAATCAACGTGCCCAACTCGCACATACACATCTGGAACGAACCGTCGCCGCAGACTGCCGCCACCTGCCGGTGGGGTTTGGCGATCTTCGCGCCGATAGCCGCAGGTACGGAATACCCCATGGTTCCTAAACCGCCGGAGGTCAGGAACCGGCCCTCTTTCACATTGAAATTGCGCGCAGCCCAGATCTGGTTCTGTCCGACATCCGCAACCAGAATTGCGTCATCCTTCATCATCTCAGAGAGATCCCGGATGAACACCCGCGGCTCCACGCAGTCCTCTCGCGCTTCGCCGCGCGGCGGATATTTCGCCTTTAATCCAAACACCCGGTCAATCCATTCCTGCGACACAGTGTTCTCCACCTTTGCCGCCAAGTCCGAGAGCACCAAACGGATGTCTCCCACAATCGGAATGTGGGCCGTCATATTTTTTCCGATTTCTGCCGGATCAATGTCGATGTGGATAATCTTGGCCTTTTCCGCCAAACTCTCCGGCGCCGCAACCGCACGGTCGCCCACACGTGCGCCGCATAGAATCACCAGGTCCGCCTCGCTCATGGCCTTATTGGCGCTGGTGCGGCCGTGCGAACCGATCATCCCCAGATAATAAGGGCTGTCCATCGGCATAACGCCGATGCCCATCATCGTGGCAGCCACCGGAATTCCACTGTTGCGGGCAAACGCGATCATTTCCTCGCGCGCACCGGCCGACACGACCCCGCCGCCACAGCAAATCACCGGACGTTCTGCCTCTTTAATGGCCTGTAACGCCTTTTTGATCTGCATCGGGTGCCCCTGTGTGCGGGGCTTATATCCAATAATATCCGCCTTTGCGGGATAGTTGAACGACTCCACCTCCTGAAGCTGAATGTCCGTGGGGACGTCGATCAATACAGGCCCCGGGCGGCCCGTCGTTGCAATGTGAAACGCTTCTTTAAAGATGCGGGGCAAACTCGCCGCATCCTTCACCAGATACGAATGCTTTGTGAACGGCTGACAGGCGCCCGTGATGTCCGCCTCCTGGAACACATCGCGCCCCAACAGCCAGGAATTCACCTGCCCGGTAATCGCAATCAGCGGTATGGAATCCATGTAGGCCGTCGCAATACCAGTAATCAAATTGGTGGCGCCGGGGCCGGAAATCGCAACGCAAACGCCCGGCTTGCCGCTGGCACGGGCATAGCCGTTGGCCATATGCGCAGCATTCTGTTCCTGCCGCACCAACACATGCTTTATATCTGTTTTGGTGATATAATCGTAGAAAGGGCAGATCGCTGCACCCGGATAACCGAACAAATAGGAAACGCCTTCGTTTTGCAGGCATTTCACCATGATTTCCGCTCCGCTAATCATAGGGCCACTCCTTCTCTATACAAAACTGCATCCAACGCCGGCCAGTTCCCGGCGGCAGCATTCGCATTTCTTGTCGCTTTTATTATTTAACTTATTATAGTATTGTTCGGTTTTTCCGTCAAGAGAAAGGTGTGAAGGATTCCTGTTGGGAAATACAGCGAGGAATGGAACATTCTTCAAAAAATGCCCGGCGGATGGTTCATCCGCCGGGCTGCAAGCTGCGTTATTCGCTCATATATTTCTCGATCACATCTTTGTAAAGATGCCGGTAAAAGGAAGAATCCCCTGTATCCAGATTCAGTTCTTCGTTGGTCATGTTGTCTACGTCGGCCGCCGAACACGTCCCGGGGGCTACCACCGGGTACCGCCCCTTTTCTCCGCAAATAGGAGTATACGTATCTTTCCAACGTTTGCTGTTTTTCGGAGGATTGTCAAAGAACATCAGGTACTCCTTGCCCACTTCTGAGGGAAGATAATTTCCAAAATGTACAAGCGTCTTTTGGCCGTCGGACTCATCGATGTAATATTCCTCACCTACTTGAATGACATCCCCCACTTCAAAATCGCCTTTATACACTTTGGTAATTTCAAAGGAGGAAATCGTCGCGCCATAGAGCGTTATACTTTCATCCCCTTGTAAATCCTCTCTTGGATCGTCATAGAACTTTCCCTGTACAATCTGTTTGGACAAGTCCTCCAGTTCTTCCAAAGACCCCGCATCAAAGAGCAGGTCTTCTTGAATACTCCTCGTTTGCATTTTCTGGCCGCAACCAGAACATGCTGCGGTTACAAATAGCACCATCATGATAACCGATATACATTTCTTCATGAAAATCCCCCCTACTTCTCATATTTATGAATCATGTTATATTCGTCGTGCTCTGTAATCTCATGCGACACATAGTCCGAATCTTTCGTTTGCCACATGATCGCCTTATCTCCACATGTAGGATGCGCTAGGCCTAGCGCATGTCCAAATCCATGTATTATCGGTTTCCCCAAGAGAACTGTGTGAAGAATTATAAGGGGATGCAGCAAAGAATAGAACATCTTTCAAAAAACGCCCGGCGGATGGTTCCTCCGCCGGGCTGTAAGCTGCGTTATTCGCTCATATATTTCTCGATCACATCTTTGTAAAACTGCCGGTAAATGGAGGAATCCCCTGTATCCAGATTCAGCTCTTCGTTGGTCATGTTGTCTACATCAGCTACCGAACGCATCTTGGCATTTATCACTGGATACCGGCCCCGATCCAGGCACAGCGGCGTGTACGTATCTTTCCACCGCTCGCTGTTTTCCGGAGGATTGTCAAAGAACATCAGGTATTCGCGCCCTACATCCGACGGCATATAGTTCCCATAATGAACCAACGTCTGTTGACCATCCTGATCTTCCACATAATACTGCTCGGCAATCCTTATGACGTCGCCTACCTCGAAATCCCCCTTATACACTTTGGTAATTTCAAAGGAGGAAACCGTCGCGCCATAGAGAACAATCCCGGCTTCACTTTGCAAATCTTCAGTTGCATCATCTTGAAATTTACCCTGCACGATGTACTTGGCTTGAGACTCCAATTCTTCCAATGTCTGTGCATCGAACGATGTGTCCACCTGAACGCTCATTGTAGAAATTTTCGTATTTATATCCTTGGGAGCACAGGCTGAAAAGAGCGTTGCAACAAAAAGCAACCCTACCAAAAACCGTCCGTATCTTTTCATGAAAAATCCTCCTTATCCATATTTTTTACAGATATTATACTCATCATGTCCCGTAATTTCATACGATACATAGTCTTTATCCCCTGTTTGCCACATAATTGCTTTATCTTTACACGTAGGATGCGCAAGACCTAACGCGTGTCCGAATTCGTGCGTCACCGTTTTTTTCTGTCCCTTTTCTCCCTGATTAATTAGCGTAGGTGTATTTAGATAAATTCTCGCTTCCACATAGTTACTTTCATCAGTAAAAAGATTCTCAGGCAATACTTCTACAGTTATATCTGACAAAACATCTTTTTTAAACACCCGTGTCCTTCCTAAGACATGGATGTTAGGATCTTCATAGGTAAAAACATGTAAAGGAACCTGTTCCATCATGTAGTCATCTCCTTCCGTAGGACTATAACGAACTTTATCAAAGGAAACATTATCGCTAATCCCATTCCAAGCTTGGATTGCTTGTGTAAGTTGCGTGGATGAAATAGCGCCTTCCTGTTTACAATATTCCACTACCGATTGATGAACTTGGACCTCTAAACGACTGGCATCCTCCCATCTCCCTGCCCAGTCTTCTAAATCATACGTAATCTCAATCATTCTTGCAGCGCTATTGTCCGATGGATCAATGTCTCCGCTAACCTGATTCGGATCGACTACTATGCCCAAATTGACTTCCTGCTGCCTGTCAAAATTAAGTTGGATGGACAAGTTTGCAATTTTTCCCGCTGGAAAATCAATGTTTGTGGTACCAATTTCTCTACCAGTATTTAAAATCTGTACAGGAACATCTTCAGCAGGTAAAGTCCCTAAATTAGCGATTCGCGCCTCAAATTCATGATTCGTATTGGACTCTAACACATCGCCTTCCGGAGATTCCAAAGATAACACACGCAGGGAAACACAATCTTCCCACCGAAAAGACCGGCTTACTGTATTGTTTGCTGTACTGGTCTCTGTTACCCCATCGGGGAGCCAAACCGACACCAACACAGTATGTGTTCCACCGACTTTACTGGTAAAGTTCAAATTCAGTGTAACGGCATTATTGGGATTCATGGTAACACTGACTGCTTTTGAGGTCATCAAGTTTCCATCCATATATACAGAATAATGAAAACCCGTAATCTGGGTAGAACCGCGATTTACAATGTCAGCTGAAATTTGGACACTGGTCATATTCGGGAACGGCTCCGTGTTATTTGGCGCTCGAAGATTTAAAACTGCCAAATCCGTCCCCGTAGTATTTGCCGTATAAGCCTGCAAATGGTAAGAATCCTTTACGCCGCCCTCCCATTCTTGAATGGTTGTCTCATCCAAGTTAGGAAGTGCCTCTTCATACAACTCTTCTGACAGTTCCTCTTCAGAAACAGAAAAATCAACCATTTTCGCAGAATTTTCGAGCTCTGGCTCTTGGCTGGTCTGACGGATTCCCCTCGTGAATTTGATCGGATTTCCCCGCGTTTTCCGCAAACACCTGCCCAGTTATGGCAAGCATAAATACGGCGCATACGAGCCAGGCCATTATCTTTTGCGAAACATTTTTTCTCATTTTTTAATTCCTCCTTATACTGTCTCAAACTATTTAAAAGTTCCACTGGACTCGCCTCCTCAAAAAATCTATATATTAATAACGATATTCCCTACTCAAACGTGGACAATTTTTCAAAAAATAATTATGTGATATTTTCTCACTTTTGACTACTAATATATTTTTCTGATAGTTTATTGACTCTTCCTCAAATCTAATAAGAACAACTGTATGCTCAATACATTTAATAAAAACAAACCGCCGCAGAAATCCATTCCGCGGCGGTTCGTATTTTGTTACAGGCCCTTCCTATAGAGTAAAACATCAAGCGCATCGCAGATTTCCGCCGTGGTGGCCTCCTTTGATAAATCCTGGCCAGAGATCTATGAAACGGTATAAATACCCGTAAATTTTTCCCATTTGCAAGGAAATCCCTTCCTCGGTGGTATTATAGGTGAGAGGGGTGAAGGACGTGCGAACGAACGCAGAAATTGAGCGCGTGGTGGACGAATACGCCACTATGCTGCTGCGCGTAGCATATTCTCAACTGAATAATCGAGCGGAAGCGGAGGACGCCGTGCAGGAAGTCCTCCTGAAATACATCGAAAAAGCGCCTACCTTCCAAAGCGAGGAGCACGAAAAGGCCTGGCTGCTCCGCGTGACCATCAATCACTGTAAAAACCATCTGGCTTCCGCATGGTTCCGAAAACGAGCGGATTTAGACGAAGGGATTCCTGCATTGGATAGCGCAGAGCTCGAAGTGGTCACTGCGGTTGCCGCCCTTCCGGTCAAATATCGCGCAGTGGTCCACTTATATTATTTTGAGGGCTACTCCACCAAAGAGATCGCAGATATCCTGCACAGCCGGCCTAATACGGTTTCGTCCCGTCTCAGCCGTGCGCGTGCATTGCTGGCGAAAGCCTTAAAGGAGGAAATCGTATGAAGCAGGAATACCAATCCGCCTATCGGAAGCTGCACGCGGACCAAGCTTTCCGCGATCGCCTGATACACACTCTGGAAGGACATGACGAACCCCGGCGCGTACGGCCGCGCTGGCTGGTCCCCGCTGCATTAGCAGCCTGCCTGATCGTCCTCTTTGGGCTCGGCGTACCCACTTTACAGCGCGTCTTGCAACCGATCGAAAGCACTTCCAGTGTGCCGTCCTCCAATGAGGGCGCCATCCTCGGCAGCGATGGGCTCTATCGCGACAGTCAGATCAAAAATATTCTGTGCCTGTGCACGGATGACAACGGTGACGGCAATGCGTTGATGCTTCTCTCGATCGATCATCGAAATGGAGGCCTTAAACTCAGCAGTTTTCTCCCCAGTTTAAAGGTCAAGGCAGCAGACAATACAGAACAAATTCTCTCCGCCCTCTTCCAAAAGGAAGAAAATGGGGACGAAGCCGTTTCACTGATTCAACAGAATTTTGGTCTGGCTGTGGATGGCTATATCTGGATGGATTCCAGTGCTGTAGAAGCTGCCATTGACGCCATGGGCGGCGTAACCTTGGAGCTTTCCGAAGAAGAAGCTCGTTACTTTGCCCTGAGCAGTTCCTTAGAGATCTCTTTGGGTGGTGGTTTTGCCGCAGGAGAGTACACATTGACCGGCCCACAGGCGCTGTTTTTTGGACGCCTGCACATAGGCTCCGATTACGACCGCATGCTCCGGCAACAAAAGGTGGCGGAGGCCATTCTAAAACAGATTTGGGAGGATTCATCCAGCGCTTCTGAGCTCTTGGAGGCGCTGATTCCAAAGGTGCGGACCAATTTAAACCTGCCAACTGTATTGGACATCCTTTCTTCCATGGATACTTTCCCAGGAAATTTCTTCTCTACGCACGATGTACCGGACCACGACCCGGATGATTTGTCTGGAGGGGAATCGAGCGACCTGCGAACGCTCTCGCAAGAGCTGATTGCCTTTGTCTACGGGAGTGCTGTACAACAAAGCGGTGTTGTGCGCGGTGAGGATGGCCTCTATCGCGATACACAGGTAACCAATCTTCTGTTGTGGGTAGGCGCTAAGGACAACACGGCGGACTGCGTGATGTTGATTTCCTTAGACTCCGCAGACGAGGCTGTCCGTCTGGTGAATTTTGTGCCGGAACTCGCCGTTCAGGTTCCCATCTCAGGAGAACAACCGATCGGGAAAGTTGGCATGGAGGCCGGTAGCGGCTCCCTTTTGCGTACGGCTGTAGAGGAATCCTTTGGCGTGGCAATTGACGGCTATATTCGTGTGGACTATGAACAGGCCGTACAGGTTATCAATGAAAGCGGTGGGGTCCCTTTGCTTCATCCACTGGAAACGGAACCGCTTCTACCCTCAACCAGTCAACATTATTTCGTCGATCCCCAAGCCCCTGACTTCTCCCTTTTAACTGGGCAAGAGGTCTTTGAATACTTGGATTTGTGGGAGGAGGCTGGCATCTCTACTAATCTCGATTTGATGATGAAGCAGGAAGAAGTCTTGGGTGCCCTTCTGCATCAGATGCGGCAGTTGGATACTGAAAAACGCCGCTCACTGACCAACCTCATCGACACAGATCTCACCGATGAGCAACTGACCGTTTTTTTTGAATCCATCCCTTCCGGTCTGGACTCCGAACAAGACCGAACAATCGAGATGGATGTCCGCCGGATTCCCATGAATTTTACGGGCCAGGCCGCAGATAGCGATATTCTCTATGCCGACCTCTCCACCTGTGCCAGAGGGCTTGCCGAATTCCTCTATGACGACCTGCCAGAGGAGCAGCAGCCAAATGTGGTGGATGGAATTTCTCCCACCGTTGGGAATTCCAACGCAAACTTGGCAAATGGCGGAATTGCTGTGGACGGAGAGGACGGTAGTATTTATTACATCAACTTTGCGGACAACAACCGCATTTACCGTTGGGACGCACAGCACAACACACAGACCGCTCTGACCGATGGTCCGTGTCTCTACCTAAATATCTTTCATGGAGACTTATACTATATTAATATGTCCGACGGAGGTATTTACTGCCTCCCATCCAAGTGGAATCTGACCATTCCGATCTCTTTGGATGACCAGCCGCACAGCGACTTGATCGTAACGGATGCATATCTCTACTATATGCGTGGTGGTGAAATCTATCAGCGTGAAACACGTCCCGTGACGGATGGTTCCAACCTCGGCGCAGAGGCACAGCTTCCCCGTGTGGACGGCGACCTGCTGGGATTACAATGGGGGGATGGAAAACTCTATTACTTCGTACGTACAGAGGCAACCGGGCCGGACGGCAGTAAAAAAATTGCTATGTGCCACGACGACACCCTGGATTGTCTCTTCTCCAACGGCACAGAGGAAGACCAGCCATATGTGCTGGATGGTTCCACCCTGTACTATGCAGCGAGCGGTGCTATTCACCGTATAACAGCAGATGGGACGGACGCCACACTGTTCGATGTCTCCGATTTGGTAACATCCCAGATGGCAGAACAGCCCGACGGAACCATCCTCAACCTCCCCGCAGTCTCGCCCAGCGTGGAGGCGCTTTGGGTGCAGGGAGACACGATGTATCTCTCTACCAACAGCCAGTTATACTGCGTGGACTTGAAGGCATTGTCTCTTCAAACAGAGAAAAAGGCCTCCATTCAAGTCCTTCCTGCAGCTGGTTCTATATGGAATCTGTGCCTCACAGGAGACTACCTTTACTACACAGGTGACGGAGGCTTCTCCGATACATCCGGTTATCCCTGGCAAACTTGGCGTATCTCGATCAGTGGCACTCCTGTGGTTGAGAGCAAACCTTCTCCCTTCCTCCCCATCGACAGAATGGGCTCCTTGATGGGTGATCACACGTTCTACGGCAATGCAATTCCCTATCGGCTGATTACGAATCAGCCATCCTACCGACTGAGTTATTCCAGCGTACCACCTTAAGGTACCGGCTCCTCACCGTCCCCTGATCGTTCCCCTGTCCCAAAATCGACCCTTTCAAATCTACCGCCCTTAGCGGCAGCCAGCGCCGATCGATTAAAACATTCGGGAAAGAGAAAGCCCTGTAAGTATATACTTTGTAAAGAATCGAAAATTAGCCACGGAGAGGATTTTCGGGCAGAAAAAAGACATGTGCTGGCAAAATCCATCCATTTGAACGAACTTGCTGCCGCTTCTTTCTCAAAAAGGGCCGTTTGATTTGTTTCCTGTGATATAATCATTCCAATACCATAGTTGCCATCGATTTTCAAAAGCTAGTTCTAAAAGGAATTGCTAATTACCGATCATTGCATGCGTAGAATCGTATCCTTTCGTTAGAAACTAGGCTAAGGAGAGAGTTTCATCGATCGTTACGGGGCTGTAATCCCTATTTAAAAAGCCGCTGGACATGTCCAAAGGGGTGGCCTGTAGGCACGCAAGTGGCTTACAGGCCCGACCTGATCGCTCCGGATATGTCCCAGCGGCTTTTTATTTTTCTCCCAATTTTCGGGTAATTGAAACGAAATGTAGTTTTATTCATCAGGGGAACCGAATAGAGAACTATTTTCCAAAATAAGAGAACCTTTCGTTTATCAAGTATCGTCACTTGGCTAAACCGTTCCATACTCATCCCGGATACCTTTGATCTCGTTCTCTCGATGAACGGGCATCACTTGCACTATCCTAACCAGTTTGTAAAATTCCTGTATTTTCCAATACGCCCCGGCACAAGGACTCCCTATACAAATAGCAGCGATGAATATTGCTGTTTCAACCTTGTGCTTTTTGCAATATGGTACAAATCTCGAAGCCTGCTGCTCGTCCTGCCTCTCCAACAATTCCGGCTTGCCGGTGTGGCTCATCTTGAAGCAATCTGTTACAATATCATTCAAATCCCCTATGTTTTCTCATTTTCCAAGGTGATTGCGACGAAAGGATACGCAAGTTTATGGCTGTGTATATCTATTGTATAGATGATCTTTAGCCTCTTGATATTCAATGCTTTATACCAAGAACACAAAATCGAATTGGAATTTATTTTTCACATGATTTTTTAATTATTATTTGACAATACGGGAGGATTTCCCATGAAAAGGACTTGCAGAGAAAGCGTTCTCTCTTTCTCGGCTTTTGGGGCCGGGGTCGGCCTTTGTATATGGTTTTGTATTCCTCTATTTTGGGGCGTCTTTCATGTGGGGAACGGGGGCGGAATTCTCTCAGCCTATTCCTGATAGCCGGCAGTATCTGGTATGTACCCCTGCGGAACCGCATGGAGCGCTCAAAGCACGCTCGTGCTTTCCGCCTTTTCCGCAGAATCAGTTGGACAGGCCTGGCAATCTGTGCCGCGTGGGCAATTTTCTTGACAGGCTGTATGCTATGGCCAGTCCCCGCCCCATCGGGGGAGGGCACTGTGGTGATTTTGGGGTGTAAAGACGGCAGCGCTGCACTACAGACGCGCATCGATACCGCTGCGGATTATCTGAACGCCCATCCGGATACCGTTGCAGTGGCCAGCGGTGGACTGGGTGCAAAAGAATGGCGGTCTGAAGCCGAGGCCATTCGCAGCGGCTTGGAACAGCGCGGCATCTCTTCTGAGCGTGTCTACTTGGAAGATCAAAGCACCAACACAAAGGAAAATTTAGCATATACCTGTGAGATTCTCAAATCGCAATCGCTTAACCCAACTATCATCATTGTCACTGAGCGCTATCATATGTTCCGCGCACTACAGATTGCGCAGGAACACAGGGTAACCGCATACGCCGTACCGGCAAAAACGCCCTGGCAGATCCTATCCGCCAGCTACGGCCGCGAATTGCTTGCACTGACAAAATTTTATCTGTTCCCTTGGCTTTCATAAAAACACGGCTTTTGCTGCATAATTATGAACTTTTTCCTGTATGAAAATCTACATTTAATGTGAATATTATTCACCTATCATCTCTTATAAAAAGGAACATATTCTGCCGACAATCCAGTAAAATTCGTATGATTTATTTCCCTTAATTTGCCACAAATTTTGCCGCATCTTGCGCATAAAAGCAGACCGCTGAAGGGCGCACGAAAACGCGAAAGCGTTTCACGATAAATGCGAAAACTCACACGAGTATGGAAGTCGTTCTGGTTAATATCGGCTGCATAACACCGGTCAGCAGACGCTATAACA
>NZ_JBKEIV010000043.1:0-25038 GCF_046693725.1 Anaeromassilibacillus sp. SJQ-1
CTGCGGGTCTTGATTCACTTCTTCTTCAAAAATGAACGAGTGAAGAGCTACTGCACCTTCCAACAATTCGATGGATACATCCTTTACACCGCCCCAGCTGGACGCGGGGATTTCTACAGAAAAGTTTGCATCGTGAGAAGCATCCCATCCGCCGGTCTGCAAAATGGTAACGTCAACATAGTCTTTGTCACCGTCTCCATAATGGAAGCGAAGTACGGCTACTTTTTCGTTCTCCCAGTCAGAACGGCCGTTTGCGGCACGTACCGTCAGTTTACATGCTCCTGTTGTACCAAAGTCGAGGCCATCGTAGAAGAGAGTTTCCCCCTTGTCAAACCCACCTACCACTTGATCGGGCGCTTCCCGTTCCAGTTTGACCGATCCGTCAACAGTGTCATAATTTCTTGCGTAGGTGGTGGTATATGCGGATTTACTCTTTCCGGATAGAAGTAGACCGTCGATGGCAGCTTGCAATTGCGATGCCACCTTTGCGACTGCGTCGTTGTCCTCCAAATCGACCTTTGCTGCTTCCGCATAGGCTGCTTCAAAAATCGTCCAAGTTTCTTCGGTATAAAGAAGCGGACGGTTTTCTACCTTGGAGAATATTTCGGCGGCTTCCTGCATAGCGGTTTCATAATCGGGGTTCACTACTGGTGCATGCTCATAGCCTGTAAAGACAATTGCTTCCAGATCAAAGCGAGTCCCTTTCTCAAAGCCGATAACCAGATTTTGTGGGCCTTTAATCCCCTTCGCGGGGACAGTTTGCTTAAAGAATGTTTCAGAGGAGAGTTCATAGGACTCGCCTTCGCCAGCTTTAAAGACAAAGGGAATGGTCTTTTCCGTTCCATTGTCGTTATAGCGGAGATACCCATGAACATCCTGCCCGTTGAGGGTACGTCCTTGGATAGTAACCTCTTTGGAACCATAACTGCCAAATTCAACATGATTGAATTGTATCTCAACCTGGTCAGTGATGGCACTGACATAATTTTGCATAATTACGTGGCTTCCGCCGTCTATATCCGTGATCTCGATATCACCCGCGGCAGATTCCGGTTCCATTTTTTCATAGGGGCTGATATATTGTACGGTTCCCTCTTCAAACCAGAAGGAATTGAGAGCGATAGAGCCATTTTTGAAGACCAGCACCAAATCGTGCAGACCGGAAATGCGTGGGATGTCGAATGTCTGTGACTTGTATTCGTTCCAGGGGCCGGTTTTTTCGAATTCCAAGGTTGTTACCAGTTCGCCGGTAGGGGAATCCAAACGCACCTCTATAATCTGTGGAGAATTGTTGTTATTTGAACCATTGATTGTCAATTTAGAACAACCATTCAGCCCAAAGTCCACGTTTTCGTACATGACCCAATTTCCGCTGTTGATTCCTCCAAGGGCGGTCTCCGATTCGCCGGACTCATCAGTACCGCTTTCTGTTTTAAAGTTGCCGCTTCCTTCTGTATAAGTCTCTGCTTCAACCGTGTCATAGGGGTTGATATTGGTCTTTTCCAGGAAAGTTTTTGTTAGATATGCGGGTGTCAGCTCGACTTTCGGCTGGAATTCATCGGAGGACATGTACTGGAGAATGCTGTAATAGAGCTGTTTAGCCTCTGGGTATTCATCCATTTGATTGAGCAGATCGAAGGTGCAAACCACCAACTTTCCTTTTCCAACGGTTGCTTCAAAGAGGCTGCCGAGCTTTCGGCTCCACTCCATGTGATCGATGTTCCAGGCAAGCGGTTCCAAATCGGCTGGTGCATCGTCAAGGACAACTGCGCGGGACCCTTTCATCAGATTGAACCATTGGTAGTCGCTAAAATACTCTGTGGGGAAATAGCGGAAGATCGGATGATCGTTTTGTATGTACATCCCCATGGTGTGTGCGTCGCGGTCGGATCGGTGGAACATCTTGCTCCAATAGTCCGTCGTCCAACGGACAGCCACGCTGTCAGGGATGGTTTTCAAGCTGGGTTCCGGCAGGAACAGAACGTTTTCTCCATTTTCCAATGCCTCAAGCGTAGCCTGATCCATATTGGTAGAAACCAGCACATTCGAGGGGACGGTAGGGGTAAGCTGATTTGGGTAGACCCATAGATCATAGCTGTTAGAACCGATCGATTCTGCGGATACCTCTAGGGTCAGCTTGGCGGCATCTGTGATAGATGCCAGAGAGGTATGGAAGGTTCCAATATCTGTGACACCGCCTTGTGCGACATCCATGGGGTTCAGGGAGCCTTTTGCAAGGATCGTATCGCCATTTTTCAACGTCCACTGTCCGGCAATGCCAGCCAGAGCCGTCGGGCCGTAGTTGACAATGGAGATCGTTCCTGTGAGCATTTCGTCGTTGGTCAGAACAAGTTTCGGAAGCTGGGCCAGGATGACAACCGAATCGTTGAAACTTTTATACTGTTCCTTGGTAAATCCGCCGGGCTTATCTTCCATGAAATTGTCCAAAATACCGACGTGTGCGGTTCCCTGGCCAGGGAAATCTTGGATGCTCAGCAACTGATAGCCTGCCATACCCGGTGTGCGCAGTGCAGTTTCTAGATCGGCACGATAGCCGATGGCGGACACGCGGGCAGAGACCTTTGAAAAGATCTCGTTCATATACAGCAGGCCCTTACTCTCCATGAGATCTCGGTAGTATTGTAGATTGCGCGCTTCAAAGACTCCTTTCTCATACTTTGGAATTTCTTCGTCAAACAACGGTAGGACCTGGTACTGGCCCGCCTCGTGATTCATCAGTGGCTTGTCGATCTCGCTGATAGCGTGCTGGTAGTTAAAGGTTGTATTGGGCTGCATGGATTCCAGCGCCCCACCGGAGGCAGCGTCCACCCAAGAAAACGAGATACGGGTATGATATGGGTCCGAATTGGCTTTTGTCTTGCAGGTTGTCCAGTAATCATCCCCGGTATTGAAGGAAGGCGACCAATAATTGTTGTTGCTGCCTTCTGCATACAAACGGGTGTTGTCCACGCTCCGGCAGAGTTCTCGCAACGCGTTAGCTCCATCCCGGTTGCTTCCGGTGGTATCAAGCTCGTTGCCCCATGCAAACATCACAAAAGATGGATGGTTTGCCAGATAGTGAAGGATTCGGACGGCTTCCTCATCGTAATACGCAGAGAAAGGAGTTCCTCCAAATCCATAGAGTTCCGGCTGCATGTAGATTCCGAGCTCATCAGCCGCTTCAAATGCGGCCTCTGGAGGTGTCCAAGAATGGAAGCGGAAGAAGTTGATTCCGAGTGCTTGCGCCTTGGAGAAAAAGTCGAGCCATTCCGCTTTCGTCATATATGGGTAACCTGTGAGCGGAAATACAGCGGAATTTCCTTCGCCGCGCATAAAGGTGGTAATTCCATTGATGGTAAATTTTGTGCCGGAAGTCTTGAATTCGCGCATACCAAAGCTTTCGACAAAGGCATCCGCAAAGTTCTCTTCAGAATCCAGGGTGACTGTCATCTCATACATGGATGGGTCAAACTCCGACCAAAGTCGGACCTCTTCTCCCATATGGTATGTAACTTCGATTTCCTGTTCTTCCTCATCCGCCCCAAGAGTAAACTCTTGAACGGCCTGTGGTACAGTATGAACCGAACCTTCATGATTATAGCTGTGTGCTTGTAAGGCCAACGTCCCATGAATAGCCTGTCCCGTTGTATTGGCGATGGTGATCTTTGCCTGCGCTGTTTTTGCATGAATGTCCGGGTAGATTCGAACATCTTTGATAAAAACGGGATCGGTGGCTTTCAGCTCAATTTTTCCTAGAATACCATTCCAGTTGGTCACGGTTTCTTCCGTCAACATATGGCTGCCGGTCGAAACAGCATAGTCCGTATTGCGGACCTGCACCGTCAGGGTGTTTTCCTGTCCGGGAATCAGCCCGGTCAATACATACTCCTGAGCCGTTCCCAGAGTATCATTTGCGTTATAATTGGTTTGTTCTTGTCCGTTCACCCAAACTCGTGTATTTTTGGTGCGCTCCATCAGGAAAGTAACGTGTTTGCCAGCCCAGTTGTCCGGGATAAAAACCGTCTTTTGATAGACTGCGTCACCGGTATATGTATATTTACGGTTCAAATGATTGGTGTTAACAGAAGTGTTCCTGTTTCCCTTTTTATTTTCATCCAAGGTCCCGGGTAAGATGCATGTATCCGAGAGCGCGCCATCTTCTGGAGAATAAGAACCCAGCTTTAATTCCCATACCCCCGCCAAGGATTTCTGATCGGTGACAATATGGTCTTGGAAGGTTGCCCGTGCAGTTTCCAATGTCTCGTACGCCATGTGGATCTGCATGTTGCTGGAAGAAGGTTCCTGAAAAACACCTTCAGCCTTTTGAATTGCTTCCGTAAAGGCGTTTTTGGCCAACTGGGATGCCTCGCCATCCCCTGTTCCGGTGCCGGTGTTCTCCAAAAGCGCCTGTGCCTGGGCGAGAAGTTCCTTGAGATCTTCCCGGCTATACATGTTTTGGGATGCCTGGAAAGTGTTGATTGCATGTTCCAATGCATCCGCTGCCGCTTGGATGGCGCTCTCATCGGACTCGGAGAGGGATGCAGCTTTCAATTCAGCGTCATCGACTGCTTGCTGGAACAATTCCATCTGTTCCTGAGGAAACTGATGAATACCGTCGCCAACTTCTGCCTCATTTAGAATATCATACGCTTGTTCTAGCAGGGACCAAAGCGGTGTATAGACACTGGAAGCGGCAAAGATATTGCATTCTGCACACGAGGCCATGGACGCGCCAACCGCTTCCAAACGTACATAACGTGCTGAAACGGGTGTAGAAAAGACCGCTTCTTTTTCGGCCATATCGCACGCCCAAGTCCCATCGAGAACCGGCGTATAGGTTTGGCCGTCGGTGCTAACCGAAATCTCGTACTCCTGAACATAACCATTTTGATTTCCGTCCTGTCTTGGCAGATAGGTCAATTTTGCAAGTTCAACAGTCCGCCCCAAGTCAACAGATAGCCAGTGAGGGGCGGATGCAGTGGAACTCCAACGGGTATGCCACATAGTGCCGGTGTCCCCGTCTATGGCATAGGATGCATAGCAGGTATCGCTTTTACTTTCTTCGCTGGAAGCGGTTGCTGTCATTAGAAACTGAGGAATTTTGACCGGTTCCTGCTTGTAAGCGACTGCTTGAACCCACGATAAAGGAACACTGCTGACAAGCAAGGCGGCTGTACAAGCCATTGCTGTGAGCCGTCTCGCCAAAAACTGCCTTTTCAATTCGTTCTCCTCCTATCAATCTTTTCCATATTCTTCCGTAAAGTTCTAAATTTCTCACATCCTTTCTAAATAATTATAGCATAAAATTGTTCTTCAAAAATTTTATTGATTTAATCATAACAATTATGTAGATATATGTCAATGAATTATATGGTTATTTACATATATGTTTCATATAGAAATAGCTAACAAACCGAACGGCTTCATTAAATCCTTGTGTACAAAAAGTATTTTTAAATGACAAAATCCCACGGAAAGAGATCTCAAAATAGAATCCTATTCCGTGGGATTTTTGTGTTATTTATTTTGTTGCTATAGACATAGATGTTATGGCTACTTTTGGCTTTAAAATGTCCTTTATCAGGCAATTTTAGATTGATAAACGTCGCTTTCCAGTGGCAACAGGACATTTGCATGCACGTAGCCATTTTCGTAAGAAAAAGAGAAGGTGCCCTTGTACTTCTTCACGATGCCGCGGACGATTCCCATTCCGATGCCGTGCTGTGCAGCATTTTCTTTGGTCGTTGCTAGGAAAGGATTGTTTCCACGCGGATCGTGCGGGTATTTGTTGCGAATTTTTAAAGAGATAAATCCTTTGGCAGCCTTTATTTCCACACGAATGTCTTTTTCCGGCGCTCTCTCCGATGCCTCAATGGCATTATCGATCAAGTTGCACAGGATCGAACAGAGTTCTTCAGAGGGCAGAGTGATTTTTTGGGAGATCATAGCTTTTGTATCGATCGGAATGCCCTTGATAGAACACTGTGCACTTTTGGCATTCAGGACAGCGTCCAAAACCGGATAACCGGTTTGGATGACTTGCTTGAGAAGAAGGCGTGAGTCGTTGAATTGGCTAAAATAAGAACTCAGAGCCTCGTAATCGTGTTGATCCAAAAGCGCCTGCATAGAGAGCATATGATTCTTAAGGTCGTGCCGAAGCTCTCGCAACTCGTGATACATGGTTTCGATATCTTTCCAACTGTTGATCTGCATGCTCAGCTGATTGTTTGCCCATTCAAAATGGACCTTTTTCCCATAGTCCTGCAATAGGTTTCCATAAATACAGTACAGAGCCAGATATAAAGTCAACAAGCCAAGATTGTTTAAAGCATCCAGTTGCAAATATAGGGTAATGGTTCGAATGGTGAGTGTGATGGCGATTGCTAAAAACATCAAGAAATAATAATTGCGCGGCAGGGCGTATTCCACGTGGATGGGAAAACGGACCATCAGAAATAAAGCGATGGCTAAAATGGCTTTTGTGAGAAGTAAATAAACCCATTGTGAATGTGAAGAAAAATGCGAATATAGCTGTGTACCAATAAATAGATGGATCTCGATCAGAACGTTGATACAGACGACTGCCGTTAGGCTTTTGCATGCCATATTTCCCCGCAGAAGCAGACAGAAAGAGAGGCCTATTCCGATCAGTACGCCAAAATAAAGGCCAAAGTTCGGGGTGGAAAAATAGGAGGTGACCGGGTCCAAATGAAATAGAACAATCGATAGCAATGCCAACAGATACTTGATCGCCCGAAGGCATGGGTAATCCCAGCGGAACCTATAATTGTGTTCCAATAGCCAGAACAGTGCAAAGGCTTCCAGATAAAGATTGAACCACCGGCAAAAGACATCCATATTCAGGTCACCCGCTCCAATTCTTCCAAGACTTGGTCGACCCGGTATTTGCTTAACGGGATGGATTCCCCCGTGTTCAAGACAACCTCCCGTTTATTTACCCGAGCGATAAAACGGGCGTTTACCAGATAACCCTTGTGGACCCGGATGAATCCATAATCCTCCAATAGGGCTTCCAAATCCTTCAGTTTATAGCGAATCTCCACGGTCCCTTGAAGAGTAGACAACCGTTGTATCTTGTCGCTGCTCTCAATATAAAGAATCTTGTAAGGGGCAATCCGGTAGACTTCTTTGCCATTGCCGATTTGTATCTCAGTCTGGCGTTTTTCAAGTTCTGTAATCATTGCAGGAACACATTCTTCTAAATCCTGGTAAAAATGGCCCTTACGGATAAACCGGAAAGGCGTCACCTGAAACGACTCAAAGACTAATTCCTCATGGCTGGAGACAAATACAATCAGAACATCGTCGGCGATTCTTCGAAGCTGTCGGCCGAGTTCGATCCCGTCCATCTGCGGCATGCTTATATCTAAGAACAGGAGATTATAACCATTGTTGGTGGCAATACGTTCCATCAGGGCTTGCGGCTGTTGGAAACAATCGATCTGCACAGGACGGTGATGTTGTAAAAATGCAGAGCGCACCTGGCCTGGATAGAGCTGCAATGCTGCGTGTTCATCGTCGCAATAGGCAATAGAAATCATAAAACATCCCACCTCCGACACGCATTTTTTGTAGAATCTATCACCAGGATATCGGATTATGTACGGAAAGTCAATAAATAGGAGTAAGTTTGTTGTTAGAATTTACAAGCTAAATATAGTTTTGATTGGCAAAGAAATCCAGTTGCGCCACATAACGACTTTACGCGCATAATTATTGATTTCATTATCATAATTTGATAGATTAAGCATCAAGAGAGACAATACTGACAATAAAATGAATGGGGGTGGTCGATTTTTATTGATATAACCAGTGGGTAGAGAGGAATAGGTCCAAGAGAAACGAATGAAGGAGGAGCAAGCATGAACAAGAACAGAATCCTCTCCTTGCTGACAGCAGCAATTCTGTTGGGGACCACGGTTGCAGCGCCGGTTGGCGAAGCGCAGGCCGCCCAGCAGGGGGAAGTACGGTGATCTCCATGGGAACCGATTTTACCAATACGGAGATTCCCGACAGCAGCTATGAGTATTACAAAGATGTGCGCTATGTCCTCAATGAGGGAGGCGCAACCCTGTCCCATTCGGCGACATCCAACGTCGATATCCTGTATGAAGAGGCCTCTGGCTATTACTTCAAAGATTTGAACCAGAACGGCAAGCTCGATACATATGAGGACTGGCGTCTTTCCAGCTTGGAGCGTGCAAAGTCTTTGGCGGCACAGCTCAGCACGGAGCAGCGTTTGGCCCTGATGACCCATGGGTCGACGGGTAAGACCAAGGAAGAGATGAAAGAAGGCACCCGCTTCAACCTGACGAGAAGCACGTCGGCGGCGGATACCATGGCGGAAGCCAACAACAAGCTCCAATATTGGGCGGAGGATACGCCTGAAATGTTCGGCATCCCGGTCGTAACGAGCACGGACCCGCGCCATACGGGAATCGTCGATTCCGGCACGATCGAGACAACGGAGCCGGGCGGCACAGTTTCGAAGTGGCCCAACAACATGGGTATTGCAGCAACCTTTGATGCGGATACCGCCTATACATACGGCGATATTACAGCTGCTGAGTACCGCGCAATCGGCATCCAAATGATGCTTGGGCCGCAAATGGACCTCATCACCGAGCCAAGATGGTCCAGAAACAGCAGTGCTTTCTCGGAAGACCCAGAGTTGGCGGCGGACATGGCTAGCTCCTTCATCGAAGCGATGCAGACCGACGACAACTATCAGGAGAATGACTACGGCATCGACGAAGGCTGGGGCACCGGCAGCGTTGCAACCATTGCAAAGCACTGGCCCAGCGGCGGCACCGGTGAGTTCGGATTTGACGCCCACAAGGACGACGGAAAATTTGGCGTTTACCCTGCCGGCAATTTTGAAGAAATCCTGCAATATTTTGTAAAGGGCGCAGGATTCGCAGAGGAATACAAGGACACAACTAAGCAGTCCGCAGGCGTAATGCCGTATTATACGATCCCGTTTAACCAGGACCCGAGCGGCGCAAACGTAGCGAACGGCTTCAGCAAGTACATTGTCCAGGAGCGTCTGCGCGAAGACCTCAACTATGACGGCCTGGTCTGCACAGACTGGAAAATCCATGGAAGCCATGAAGGCATGGGCGGCGCGGATACGCCTTGGGGCTTGGAGCCTGGCAAGGGCTACAACCGTCCGTACCGTATCCTGGCCAGCATGCTGGCAGGCGTTGACCAGATGGGCGGCCTGGACAGCGACGAATACGTCATGGAAGACATGCTGGCAGCCTATGATATGGGCGTCAACGGCAGCGAGGAGTACGGCATTGAAGCTCTGGGAGAGGAATTCATGGACGAGCTGACCGAGGCTTCGGCAACCCGCATCCTGAAAGTGATCTTCAACCTGGGCCTGTTCGAGGATCCGTATGTGGACCCGGGCTATGCAAAATCCTTTGTCGGTTCTCCGGAATTGAACGAGACGGCGTATGAAACCCATAAGGACGCTGTCATCATGACGAAGAACTCCAACAACACCCTGCCGCTTCAGGCAGAGGACGGCGAAGAGCTGACCGCTTATGTGCCGCTCAAGGAATCCAGCGGCGGAGGCGGCTTCCCAGGTTTCCCGGGTGGTGGCAGCGGTTCCAGTACAAAGGTCGAGCCGGTCATCAGCTTGGATACCGTGCAGAAATACTATAACGTCCCGGATACGCTGGTACAAGCGACGGAGAACGGGGAGATGCCGAGCGACGAGGCTAAGGCACAGGCGGCAAGCGAAGCGGATTTCGCCATCATCGAATTGGAGTCCCCGAGCATGGCGATGGAATACACCGACGGCCGTCCGCAGAACTTGACCTATGGCGAATATACGGCGGACGCAATGCGCGAAGTCAGCATCGGATACGACTGGTATCATGCAGACGGCACGCTGGTTCAGTATAACGAGACCCCGGACGAGTCCAAGGGCGATTATAAGTCCAACCGCTCCAGAAAGGGCAACACCCATGCGGGTACTCCGGAAAACCTGGAACTGATTCAGGAAACCGTGGAACTGATGGGCGACAAGCCGATCATCTTTATCCTCAGCATGGAGAACCCGATGGTCGTTTCTGAATTTGAACCCTCTGTGGATGCAATGCTCATCGGCACCAGTGTATCGCCGGATGCCTTCATGGAAGTGATTTCCGGCCAGACGGAACCGAGCGGCCTGCTGCCGGTCAATATGCCCGCCAGCATGGAAGCTGTGGAGACCGCCTATGAGGATGGCTACCACGATATGGAAGTCTATGTGGACAGCGACGGCAATGCGTACAGCTTTGGCTTTGGTCTGAACTGGGACGGCCAGATTGCTGACGAACGTACTGCGAAATACACAGACATCGGTGACCCGAACCTGGAAAAGACCACGTTCCCGGACACCTACGATGAGAAATATCTGGTTGTTGAGAGCCAGGAAGTCCGCGATGAGAAGGTCGAGGCGCTCATCAACACCATGACAACAGAAGAGAAGTTCTCTCTGTTGGGCGGCGGCGAAAAGGCCGGCGTTGCGGACGCAGGCAGCCTTGCGGGCGTTCCGCGCTTGGGAATTCCGGAGCTGCGCATGTTTGACGGCCCGGATGGCGTAACTTCTATTTACGACACCACCAACCCGCCGATTGAGCAGATGTTGGCCTCCACCTGGAGCACCGACCTCGCTTATGACTACGGCAAGATCAGCGGTTCTGAGAACAAGGCCATCTCCGGCAACGTACAGCTTGGTTCTCAGTTTGATATTACCCGTACGGCACACTTTGGCCGCAGCAAGGACCAGATGGGCGAGGATCCGTTCCTGCTGTCCCGTTTGGCAGTCAGCGAAACCGAAGGTATCCAGGATCAGAACGTCATCGCAACTTTGAAGCACTTCGCAGTGTTCGCACAGGACAGCACGCCGGGCGGCGCAGTGGATGTGCAGGTTGACGAGCAGACGTTGCATGAGCTCTATCTTGCTCCGTTTGAGGCGGCTATCCATGAAGCGGACGCAGCATCCGTGATGTCCTCTTACAACGGCGTAAACGGCGCTTGGGCTTCCGCAAGCACGGAATTGCAGCTCGATATTCTCCGCGACGAGTGGGGATTTGACGGCTTCACTGTGACCGACTGGGGCGGCAACCATGCGTATACGCTGGACAAGGGCACGGATCTCGAGATGCCTTCTGCCAGCCAGAATACGCAGGCGGCGACCGAAGAAAAGATCGCCAACGGCGAGATGACTTGGGACGATGTGGACGAGGCGGTCAGCCATGTGCTCAACGCGATGGGCAAAGTTGGCTATCTGTATCTGGTCGAGCTGGACGGCAAGGGCTACGTCAAAGAAGAGCCGGGCCGTACCGAGCCGATCAAGCTGCCCGACACCTATGCAGAACAAGTAGACGACGGCCTCTTGGCAGAGAATCAGGACATCGCTTTGGAAGTTGCGGAAAAGGGCGCAGTCCTTCTCAAGAACGATAACGAAACCCTCCCGCTGGATGCTTCCAATTCCTCTGTTGGTATGATCGGCCTTGGCGCGGTCAACCCGATCGCGGGCGGCAGCGGCCAGGAGCGTTCCTTCGGAACATTGAGCCGGATGGTCAGTCCGTATGACCGGATGATGGAAATTGCAGGCGAGGATGCCAACATCGAAGCGACGGCAGGCCTCGACATCGTGGGAACCACGATCCCGGCAGAATACCTGTATCAGGATGAAAACGGCGAGCAGAACGGCGTTTTGCGCAAGTATGGCGTAGAAGGCAACCCGGGCACGCCGGTTGAGATCAATGGACAGATCTTCTGGATGGGCAAGACCGACCCGATCGACATGGAAGGCTATGAGACCGGAACGGTTGCAAAGATCGAGGAAGACATCAACTTCAATACTGGAACAAAGACCTATAAGAATGGCCCGGATGGCACAGCCTTTGAAAATGGTTCTGCCTATACTTTGGAAACCTACCTCAAGGCGCCGGAAGACGGTGAATACACCATGGTACTCTCCGGAATCGGCGGCACCATCAGCGGAAAGATCACCGTTGACGAACAGGAGAAATCCCTTGGCAACATGTCCTTGCGTGAAGGCTCGCAGTGGCCGTGGAACAACGTGATCTGCACCTCCACCGGCATGGACATCAGCAACTCCACGGTTACCCTGGAAGCTGGCAAGCTCTATAAAGTAAAGATCACGGGCGTTGCAGCTCTGGATCTGAAGGACCTCCAGATCCGCCTGGGCTGGATTACCCCGAGCCAGAAGCAGGAGAACCATGACGAAGCAATCCGCATTGCAAGCGAAAATGACAATGTCGTCTTCTTTGCTTGGAGATCCACCGGCGCAGAAGGCAATACCATCGAAGACTGCAGCCTGGCACTCCCTGAGGATCAGGAAGCACTGCTGATGGAAGTCATCGAGGCGGCGAAAAGAAAACGGCAATAAGGTTACGGTCGTGCTCAACAACGGCGGCGCCGTAACAATGAACAAGTGGATCAACGATGTAGACGCCGTGCTCGAGATGTGGTATCCCGGACAGGAAGGCGGCCTCGCAACCGCACGGATCCTGCTTGGCGAAGTCAACCCGAGCGGCAAGTTGGCACAGACCTTTATGATGTACGACAACGAGACCCCGGTTACCGACAGCCAGGAGCACTTTGAAGAGCGCCTCAAGAAGAGCGAAGAGGAAACCGGCGACGGCGTGAACCAGCCGAAGAATTCGGTTTACTACACCGAGGGCATCATGACCGGCTATCGTTGGTATGACAGCGAGGACATCGCTCCTCTGTTTGACTTTGGCCATGGCCTGTCCTACACCACCTTTGCTTATTCCGACATGAAGGTGGAAGAGAACGACGAAAATGGCTTTGATGTGACCTTTACCGTCACCAATACTGGCGACGTAGCGGGCGATGAAGTTGCACAGGTTTACCTTGGCGCAGCGGAAGTTCCGAACGGCGTACAGATGGCGGAAAAACAGCTGGCAGGTTTTGCACGCGTGGAAGATTTGCAACCGGGCGAATCCCGCGAGGTAAGCATTTCGATTTCCCAGCGTTCCCTGTCCTATTGGAATACCAATGGGGAATATGTAACTCGTGCGGACGGCACCAAGGATAAGTGGACAGTCGCAGAAGGCGAACGCGCTATCCTGGTGGGCACCAGCTCCGACAATCTCCCGTTGGAGACCACTGTCAATGTAAAGGCTCCGGAAGAGAGCGGAAACAGCAACCTGTCCGTCCAGTATGGCACCAACGTCAAGCTGTTCGTCAATGGCGAAGAGCAGACGATTGCCAACTTGGTGGGCGATTATGAGAACACCTTTGAAACGGGCGAGACCGTCACCTTGACCTTTGAACCTGCAGTAGAGGGTAGAGAGATCGCAGGCGTCACCCTTAATGGTGAAGCAGTTGATTTCGATGATGCCGATTCCTTCACCTACACACTCCAGGCAGGCGAGGCAGACGAACTGACCTTTGCCTTCATCACGGTGGATAAGAGCATCCTGCTCGCAACCATCGAGGCGGCCAACGCTTGCGAGGATGAGATCGAAGGCGTGATCCCCAGCGTACTGGAAGACTTTGAAGAAGCACTTGAAAATGCAAACACTGTTTATAAGAACCCCACCGCTACGCAGGAAGAAATTGATGCGGCATGGAACGCTTTGATTGACGCAATGCACAACCTTTCCTTCCAGAGTGGCAGCAAGACCTATCTGGAATACCTGCTGTCTGTAGCGGAAAAAATCGACACGAGTGAGTTCATCCAGGGCGTAACCGCATTCAAGGATGCCTATGAGGCTGCACAGAAGGTCTATGACGACCCGGATGCTTTGGCGGATGAGATCACAAATGCAGCAAAAACACTGGAAGAAGCTCTTCTCGGTTTGGTCCGTGGCTCTACAAAGGATATGCTTCGCACTGTGATTGAGAAGGCACAAAATCTGGATTTGGACAAATATGTCGACGCAGGCAAGGACGCATTTAACGACGCATTGGCCCATGCAGAAGATGTCCTGTACGACGACCAAGCCACGCAGGAAGAAGTGGAAGAGGCCACAGAAACTCTGAACGCAGCAATGGAAGCCCTGCGCAAAGTGGCGGATAAGAGTGCTTTGAATGCTTTGATTGCTTCCGTTGAAGGTATGAATTTGAACAAATACACAGCAGCCTCTGTTGCCGCTTTGAAAGACACGCTGGCGGAAGCTAAGATTATGGCGGCGGATGCAACCCTGAGCGAAGACAACCAGGCTGAAGTCGATGCAATGACCGACGCTTTGCAGGATGCTAAGGACCAGTTGAAGGTCAAGACGACGAACAGCCATAGCAGCTCTTCCAGCAGCTCGGGAAGCTCTGCAAGCGCGAACACCTATGGATCTACCGGCACCTCGATTGTCGGCGCCGCTACCACCGCGCAGGCGGCTGCTCAGGTGGTTTCCGACACGACGGTCAACTTCACCTTGAAGAGAGGCAGCGCATACTGCTTCAAGATGACCGTTGTCAACGGCAACAACCTCACGCCGAGCTTTACGGTCGGCAATGGCGATGTGCTGAAGACCCAGTTCGTTGCTAAAGTTGGCAATGATTACTACTACCGAGTGTATGCAATTGGTACACCGGGCCAGAGTACGGGCGTTTATACAACGCTGTCGGGCCAGAATGCAGTTAAACATTGCACAGTAACCATTGGCTAAAATCTTCCATAAAAATATCGTGGAAATGAAAGGCGTCAGATGCCCATATTAGGCAACAAAGGGCGCTACAAATCTGGATGTTTTGTAAAAATACGGTAGATTTTGCCAGTGTACGAAAGCTCTATGCCCACTACGAGCATTTTAACTAAGAATCTGTTTCGACGAAAAGTGCTTGTATATCTGAACAAGGAAAATATTGGCGGCTGGATAGTGGAACTATTTAAGAGTAAGAATAGCAGCCGTCAAATCCGGAATGAACTTATCGACTATTTTATCCGGAAGTTTTCCTTGTGAACCCTTTAGGATGTGCCCACAGTGCTCAGTCGCTGTGGGCACATTCCCCTTCATAGGCCAATTTTTGAAAAACGGCCTGCTTTTTACAAGGGTCATATTGCACATACATTTATGTTACCCAAAATAAACCGTCTGGGGAGGTGATTTCAATAATGGATCAAACAAGCGTTAACCAGGCAAAAATACAGATGATTAATCGTTCGCTCATCCTCAATCTTCTTCGACAAGAGGGCCTTTGTTCGCGTGCAACCTTGGCGAAGCTGTCCGGATTGCGTCAGGCAACGATCACCAATATTGTAGGAGAACTTATTCACAGCGGACTCGTAGTGGAAACAGGTTTAATTGCCGGAGAGAAAAACCGGCGTTCGATTGGTTTAACTCTGAATGACGAACGATTTCAGGTGATCGGCGTTCATTTGACTCGCCAGACCTGTACGGCTTGCCTGATGGGGCTTTCTGGAAAACTATATGACAAATGGGAATGTCCCATTGTCCCAGAAGAACAGGGAGAGGCTGCATTAGAACGGGTGCGGACGATGATCCAGACCATTGTCCGGGAACATTCGGATGCGGAGATCTTATCCGCAGGGGTGGCGGTTCCCGGCCCTTACCAGGAGAGCGAAGACCGGCTTCTCTTTGTGACAGGGATGCCTGGCTGGCAAGACTGCCCAGTGCGGGAGACCCTTTCCAGAGGATTAGATTTGCCCCTTTATATTCTCAATGATGCAAATGCGGGTGCATTCGCACAGCTTTGGTACAATAGCCACGACGCCCATACACAAAACATGGTGTATATTTTAGCTGGACAGGGCATAGGCTGCGGAATGATTGTCGATGGCAAGCTTCTGCTCGGTCAACAAAGCCTTGCTGGAGAATTTGGTCACAGCAGTATTCAGTTTGACGGTCCGATATGTGCTTGCGGAAACCGCGGATGTCTGGAACAATACGGTTCCATGCGTGCGTTATTCGAACGGATTTCAGAACAACTTGACCATGGAGCTATCTCCAGGCTGCATCGGAATTGTTTGAATGTACATGCTTTATCTCAAGCGATCAAAAATGGGGATCGCGTTGCCAGTGATGCATACCGGTATGTCTGCGGGTTCCTAGCGATGGGGATTGTCAGTTTGATGAATCAGTTAAATCCAGGGAAAATTGTGATTGGCGATCAACTGGCAGAAATTTATCCGGAAATGATGTTGGATGTGATTACAAAAAGTGTCGAGAGTCGGACGAACGCTCTCTTGGCTGGTAACATTGTTGTGGAAGTAAATCAATTGCATCCAAATCCCTCTCTACTTGGGGCTGGTGCGTATGCGGTCCATCGAGAACTCGAAAAACCGGCGCGGTTGCTCACCGCAGTTACCCGACATACGATCTTGTATTCCTCAAGGCGAGAACTTGCTTAATCAAAAAAGAATCGTGCATGACGCTCTAAAAATAGGCAAAAAGGACGCTCTACAGATCAGCCGGATTTACCCGGAGTAGAGCGTCCTTTTTTGTAGGATGGTTGATCGTATATAAAAATATTTATAAGAATAACCTGGTAATGTTCTTATTTTGCAACGGGAATATATATTTTATCGGTGTCTCTGAAAGCGTCGGGCTCCTTTATAAGCGGCGAAAGAAATGCCACTGTGTTTCTACTTATGGGCTACCCATATATGGCAAAAGCGGAATGACCCGACTGCTTTTCCAACTTGCAAAAATAAAAAAAGCTTTTGGAACAATTCATTCCAAAAGCTTTTTGGTGGACATTACAGGACTCGAACCTGTGACCCTTCGCACGTCAAGCGAATGCTCTAGCCAACTGAGCTAAACGTCCATTTTCTTTGGCAGCTCGTCCCCTGACAGAGAGCGCCAGGCCCTTTCTATCAGGGCAGAAAGGATGAGGCGTTTCTAAAGTGCTTCATTATTATAGCTGAAGAAAGGGGAAAAATCAAGAGGTTTTGTAAAATTTTTTTAATCTCACATCCATTCGCTTGTAAATATGGGGTGTTTGCCCTATACTGAAAAAATAGATAAGAGAAAAGAACTTCGAACCAGTGGGTGGACATGGCAGAATATGCCTTCGCATCCGTACTGGTCTGTCGAATAGAGAAAGGGGAATCTATTATGCCGGTTGGCCTAGTCTTGGAAGGCGGCGGAACACGCGGCGCTTATACCAGCGGAGTATTGGACGTATTTAGCAAAAATCAGATTATTTTCCCAGTGGTCTATGGAATTTCCGCAGGGGCGTGTAACGCCTTGAGCTATATTTCGGGGCAGGTGGGACGAAATTTCCACATCTTTTATGATTATATCCAGGACGACCGCTATATGAGCGTGGCCAGCCTGCGCCGGACGGGAAACCTGTTTGGCTTCGATTTTATTTTTGGGGAATTGTCGCGCAAGCTGTTGCCATTTGATTATAAGGCCTTTTTTGAATCGCCTGTGCAGCTCAAAGCAGGAACCACCGATTTGTACACGGGGAAACCGCTTTTTTTCGGAAAGGAAGAGATGGATGAACGTTTCCTTCCTGTACGCGCTTCCAGCGCAATGCCTTTTGTATCGGAAATCGTTTTCTATCAAGGGCATGCGCTGTTGGACGGGGGCTGTTCGACGTCGATTCCACTGCAATGTTCCTTGGAGGATGGAAACTCCTATAATGTAGTGGTTCTGACGCGTGACGCGTCCTATCGAAAAGGGGGCCGCCCGGAGTTCCCCGCGCCGCGCTTCGGGCAAAGTATGGGGAATATCCTCTGTTTATTGACGCTATGTTGCGCCGGCCGCAGATGTACAATCGGGAGGTCGAACTGTGCAATCAACAGGAAAAAGAGGGGAAGGCGATTCTAATTCGTCCCAGCAGACCTATCCCTGTGGGGCGATATGAAAAAGATCCGGATCGTTTGAAGCAGGCGTATCAGATGGGGATGGCAGATGCGGAGGAAAAACTGCCGCAAATCCGGAACATGCTCACAAGAGTTTAAAGGAGTGTGAGGAAAGAGCGTATGAAGATTTGTATTCTTTATGGTAGCCCGCGAAAGAAAAATACGTACGCAGCGGTACAAGTCATCAAAGAGCAATTGAACCGATTGGGAAAGGTGGACTATAACGAATACTTTTTGCAAACGGAATCCCACGATTTTTGCTGTGGTTGCTATACCTGCATCGAGGGACATGAGGAGAAGTGTCCGCATGCGGCACATGTTCAACCGGTGATTCAAGCGATGCGCGATGCGGATGGTTTGATTTTTGCAACGCCGGTCTATGTGATGGACATGACGGCACAGATGAAAGCGTTCTTGGATCACACAGGCTATTTCTACATGGTACATCGCCCATATCCGGAGATGTTTCAAAAATCTGCCTTGGTGATTTCTACTGCTGCAGGAGGAGGAACCAAAGATGCCAATGCCTCGATCGCCCGCTCCTTGAAGCATTGGGGAGTCCGGCGCATTTTTCCTGTGGGATTTCCATCTTTGCGCCGGGATGGGATGCCATTCCTCCCACTCGAAAACAGAGCATCGAGAAGAAACTCCGCCATACAACAGACCTCTTTTGGCGCTCTTTGGGAACGAAGAAGCGCCCGACCCTACATACACGCGCCCTCTTTTTTGTGATGCGGATGATGCAGAAGAAGAAAGCAGGGACGAGCGCTGACGCAGCATATTGGAGCCGCCAGGGCTGGCTGGATGGAAAGAAGCCTTTTTGAGCACCATGTTTCCCCTTGACAGACCGGGGACATCGGGGTATGATAGTAAATGCAAATCATTTGCATTTAGGAGGTTCCCGTGAAAAAGAACGTGTACGCCGGTAACTCCGGCGTTTTTTATCCTTTGCGGCGTGTGATCGCCGCAATTTTGTGTATATGCCTGTTATGGCTGATACCAACTGGCTGCACGCCTCGTCAGACGGTAGATCCCCCACGGTTTCGGATTGTAACATCATTTTACCCTTTGTATATTATGGCACTCAATATTACAGATGGGATTGAAGGGGTGCAGGTGGACAATATGGCAGGGCAACAGACCGGTTGCCTGCACGACTATCAATTGCAGTCGAAGGATATGAAAAATATTGAGCAAGCGGACGTCTTTGTCATCAACGGAGCTGGGATGGAGAGTTTCATGGAAAAAGTGACCGATCAGCTTCCTGATTTGCGTGTGATCGATTCCAGCGAAGGAATCTCCTTGCTCATGAGCGGCGAGGAGTCCCATGATCACGATGAAGAAGTGTACGACCATGACCACGGTGACGCAAATCCTCATATCTGGGTATCTATTTCCAACTGTATGCAGCAGGTGCGGACAATTGCAGATGGATTAAAAGAAGCAGATCCAGAGGATGCAGATGCTATAGAGGAAAATGCCCAGGAATATCTGGCGAAGCTCAGTGCGTTGCGCGGGCGTATGCATAAAACCCTGGACAATCTGCCAAACCGGGACATCATCACTTTTCACGAGGCATTCCCTTATTTTGCAGAGGAATTTGATCTGCATATTGTCAAGGTTGTGAATCGGGAGCCGGACAGCCAGCCCAGCGCCAAAGAATTGGCGGATACCATCCGGTTGATTGAAAGTACGGGTGTAAAAGCTGTGTTTGCAGAACCCCAATATTCCACCGATGCAGCGCAGATCATCGCACAGGAGAGTGGAGCGGAGGTCTATATCCTGGACCCAGCTGTCACGGGGGAGAACAATCCGGATGCGTACTTGCGCGCAATGGAACAGAATATGGAAGTTCTGAAAGAGGCATTGGGCAGCACATAAAATGCCTTTTTCTTTTACAATTCGTATTATTTTGATATTATAATACTAAATAGATGAGGTTCAAACATGGAACAATGCAAATGTAGTACGCAGATTCGCGGATTGACCGTGCGTAAACGCGATGGTACGATCATCCATGATGTTACATTGGATGTACACCACGGTGAAATTATGGCGATTATCGGGCGAAATGGCGCGGGCAAAACCACCTTGCTCAAGGCTCTCTTGGGGAGGATTCCCTATACAGGCAGTATCCTTTTTACCAATCCAAAAGGGGAGCGCGTGGAAAAGCCCCGCATTGGTTATGTGCCGCAAAATATGATTTTTGACCGTTCCACGCCTATGACGGTTGCAGACATGCTTTGCGCCAATCTCTCGGAATTTCCCGTTTGGTTGGGACATAAGAAAGAAAAGATGGCGCGTGCAGATGCCATGCTGCAAAAGGTCGGTGGAAAGAACCTTCTACAGAAGCGTTTGGGAAGTCTATCCGGAGGGGAGATGCAGCGGGTGCTGTTGGCGTTTGCCCTCGAACCCATGCCGGATATGCTGTTGCTGGACGAACCGGTTTCCGCCGTGGATCGAAAAGGAATTGAGGTCTTTTATGATCTGGTGACTTCTTTGCGCAGCGAATATCATATGCCAGTCATTTTGGTTTCTCACGATCTATCCCATGTTGCGCGCTATGCCACACGTGCGGCACTGCTTGACCGGACCATCCGGGTCAGCGGAGATGTGAAAAAGGTGATGGCTTCGCCGGAGGTACGGGAGACGTTTGGGCTGGATGTAGTGGGGGGTGTACACGCATGAGTGCTTTGTACAGCTTGATCGACACACTGTTGCCGTTTGAATGGACCGAATTCTCCTATATGAAAAATGCATTTCTAGCAGTGCTGTTGATTACGCCCTTATTTGGCCTAGTCGGGACCATGGTGGTAAACAATAAGATGAGCTTTTTTTCGGATGCACTCGGCCATTCGGCCTTGACCGGGATTGCCATCGGTGTGCTGCTTGGGGTGGACAATTACCTGCTCTCTATGTTGGGGTTTGCGCTTCTGTTTGCCCTATGTATATCAGCTGTTATGAGTTCCGGAACCTCGTCTGCAGATACAATCATCGGCGTTTTTTCCAGCACCGGCCTTGCGTTAGGCGTCGTGCTGCTTTCTGCAACAGGCGGCTTCGCAAAATACTCCAGTTATTTGATCGGGGATATTTTGACCGTACAGCCGTCTGAAATTGGCCTGCTGGCCATTGTATTGGCAGCCGTACTCCTGGTTTGGGTGGTGTTTTTCAACCGGTTTCTACTGACAAGCGTCAATACGGATTTGGCGGCAAGCAAAAACATTCATACCCGCCTGATGGAAAAGCTTTTTGTGGTGATTGTTGCTGTGATTGTTACGATTACAATCAAGTGGGTGGGTATTCTGATCATCAATTCCCTTTTGGTGTTGCCGGCAGCTTCTGCAAGGAATTTGGCCAAGAGTATGCGTTCTTATCACTTTTGGGCCATTGGTATCTCGTTGTTCTCCGGTGTCAGCGGGCTTATTGCATCCTATTATATGGGTACGGCAGCGGGGGGAACCATCGTTTTAATAGCCGCGGCGATTTTCTTTGTGACTTATGTACTGGGACATACAGGTGGAAAAAACCGTGTCGGATAAAACGCCTGAAATACCCTTCCCTAAGGGAATGTGGAGCTCCAGGAAGCCATTAAAAGTGAAAAGGGAACTGGAGAAGATACCTCTTCCTGCCGTAGTTTTTGTAAAGAGGCAAGTGGACGTCGGAGCAGACCGTCGATGATGATGTGTGGCCGAAGATGCGCCTTGGCTTGAGAAACAGGGAGGAAAGGGAGTTATTCTGTTCCCGAAGGGGTCCACAGTTACGGCTTTTTTGCGGGAGATGTGGATCGCATTTAACCATTTTTTGAAAATACAGTTTGGTGACATTTTCCTGTATAAGCACATGGAGTAAATAGAGAAATAAAGATTGGACAACATGACGCCTTGGAATCCATATTTTTGGATTCCAAGGCGTCATTTCTGTGTTTTTTTAGGTTTTCTTTTGCCGTTTCTTATGATTGTCCTACAACCATCGTTGTTTGCATTGGTTTTTACTGTGTTCTTTTACCATTATAGGGAAACCGGTAGGAAAGTTGGGAGAAGCTAGATTGTGGAGTCATAGAAAACACGCGTGGACGACCGCGATTTTGCCATTTCCGTTTTATATAGAAACAGACTGGAATATCGATGGCCTTTCAATACTTGTAAATACCGGATTTATCAAGCAGACAGGAATGAATAGAAGCAGGGAAATGTCAGTAATCCTTACAAGATTCCGGTATTGCTCTTATATCCGTATTTATACATAAATACAAGAACGTATGTATCTACTTTCTAGATCAGAGACGTCGTTTCTTCGGTTGCTTTGGCTAATGTGGACGCCAGTGGACGTACGAACTGCACCGGCGCTTCGCATTCTGTTAGGGTCTGTCCGGTCTACAAGCTATTCTAATTTTTCCATTTCTTTGCTTAACTATTCAAATTTTCTTGCCGTATAGGAACGATCCACAAACCTGACAAAAATGTCAGAAACAGATACTCCATTGCAGAAAGAAAAGACGATTCATCCTACTCAAAAATTTTTTAACACCTCGGACCATTTCTTCGGGACATGTTGCGTTGCTTGGAAAAGGTTTTTCAACACAAGGGAGAACACCTTTGTTTCCAACACCGCGATCGGGTCAGGCGGACATTAAGTTGCGGATTCTTCCAAATGAGCGAAGGTCTTTTTGGAGATCAGAGAAACGATGACGGAGAATACCACCGCAACGAAAAGAATCCACTGCGGTTGTTCTACCAATGCGTCAAATAGAAACCCGTAGAGCGCCTGCCCAACTGGTTGAGAGCAGATGGAGAGCCCGACGACATACGACAAAACCTTGCCGATCAGATGGCGAGGGGTTTCCTTCTGCAAAAAAGCCAGCATCATCACAGAGAACAGTGTACCCAATCCCATAAAGACAAATCCACATGTGGTAATGACCACATAACTGACCATGATAGAGGCGCCCAATGCCAGAGAAATACCAATCGGCAGAAGGCAGAGGAGAAGCCAGCAAGAGCACCCAGTGCATATTCCGCAGGGAAAGTTTGGGGGCGAGTATGCCGGCTAGAATGCCACCGCAGAGTGCACCAGCGGCTAAAAGTACTTGGGTCAGACTGTAAAGGGAACTGGACAAATGCAGGGTGATTTTGACCATAGAGGGGACTCCTACGGTAATCAGGGAACTCAAAGCTAGGTTGAACAGCGATACAAAGATCACCACTCTCAAAATAACTGGCCTCTCGCGTATCATAAAATGTAAGCTTTCTTTTAAGTCATTTACTGCAGTGGTAAGAATTCCGCCGCTAGCTGCACGTTTTTCGAAAGGAATATGGATGAAAATCTCCATCACAGCGGAAAAGAGGAAGCTGGCTGCGCTGGCCCAAATGACCGGTACGACGCCCCACACACTGTAAAGCATTCCGCCGAGGATAGGACCGATCAGATTGGAGAGCGATTGTACTTGATTGATGATGGCGTTGGCCCTCAAGAGGTTGTTGGTACTGGAAAGAACGGGAATGCTTGCCTGAACCGCTGGCTGATAAAAGGCCTGGATGACAGAAAGGCAGATAAGCATGATCGCAACTAGGACAGCGGGATTTCCAGAGGCATTGAGTAGACCAAATACGGCTACCAGGGCGGCTGTACTGAAGTCGAGTATCACCATAATATTGCGGCGGTTGACGCGGTCTGCTACCATGCCGGCAATGGGGGAAAATAGGATCATGGGAATCATTGAAATGGCAAGTACCGATCCAAACAGAGCGGACGAACCGGTCTGATCGAGCAGATAGAGGGGCAACGCAAAACGTAGGATGGAATTTCCAAACAGAGAGATAATTTGGCCGATGACGACCAGAGAAAAGTCGCGATTCATCAACTTTTGATACATAACAGACACCTACTTTCAATTAAAAGTATAAATACCGGACGAAGGTATGAAAAGAAGAAAAGAGAGCCATTCAGAAGAATGGCTTACAAAAGGATCACAAAAGTGAGGAACCCATGGCTTATTCTGGCAGGATATTCACGCAAAAATTCTGAGCAACCTCACGAAGCTCATCGTCCACAATGGGCAGACCCAATTTTTCGAGCATATCCTCTAAAAAAGCAAGTTTTTGCATAAATTCTTTCCTGGATACGGGAAAAGCCGCTGGATTGATCCAGACGTTGACCAACAGAAGAATGGACTCAGCAGTCTGTTTTGGATATGGAATGGAGAGGGAGCCGTCTTTATTTCCTTCTTCGATCATTCTTTCCAATAGATGAGCCAACTGAACGCTGTCTTGAACCGTCTGCGCTAGGAATTTTGGATTTTTCAAAAGAGAGGGGAACAGGTGGTACATTTCCCATTGTTTTTGATTCGCAAGAGAAAGAAGAAAAGTCTGGCGGATCTTTTGCAACCCGTTTAGCTCCTTCATCTCTTGGACACGGTCAAATGGGTTCGATTCCATGGAGACGCGTGTAGTGACTGCATCAACAATATCCTCCTTGGACTTAAAGTGGTGATAAACCGCGCCTTTGCTCAGGTCACCAAGTTCATTCACAATGTCTTGAATCGTGGTTTGTTCATATCCTTTTTCCATGAACAACTTGAGTGCCGCATCGAGAATTCGTTTTTCGGTAATTTCTGGGTACTTATTACGAGCCATGCATTTCCTCTTTTCATACATTCGTTTGGTATGAATATAGGGTAACAGATTTTTTGATGTTTGTCAAGAAGGATTTTGTGGGGTTCGATTGATGGGAAAATGCCCGAAGAGCCTTCTGCAGAAGGGCTTCTTCGGGTATTTTCTCTGGCAATGGGTATATGGAATCGCTTATTTGCGCTTGTACTTGGACAGATCAATTGCTACCGCCACGGCAATAATAATTCCTTTGATAATCTGCTGCCACATCGGACTAATACCGATGAATTGCAAACCATACTGGATGACCGTGAAAATCAACACACCGCTGACAATACCGCCGACGGTGCCAATACCGCCGTTCAAAGATACACCGCCGACCACACAGGCTGCGATGGCATCCGTCTCATAGCCGTCGCCATAGTTGTTGGTTGCGCCAGCTGTCCGGGCGGCTTCCAACACGCCGCCAACCCCGTACATGAAGGAAGCGAGGATAAAGATCAGCATAATAGTCTTAAATACATTGATACCGGATACTACGGCCGCTTCCCGGTTGCCGCCGATCGCATAAACCGCCTTTCCAAAGGT